>JBPCNK010000263.1:0-24470 GCA_051001345.1 Acidobacteriota bacterium
GGTCAGTGCCACGAACGTCAGTGCCACGAACGAAGAGAGTGGTGACATTGACACACGTGGCAAGGCCTCGATGGTCACCGCTCTCTTCGTTCGCGGCGCTGCTAAACAGAATCGAGACGTTTCGATATTGCCTCAGGCTCGGACAGGTCGTCAATCCCTTTGAGCCCGGACCGCTTCAATCCGTTGCGCGGCCCGTTCGATCTCCGCCAGTGATTCGGTGATCGGACGCGGCAGTGACTCGCGGTTGAGCAGCGCCAGATTTCCCCGAATGGTCGTCAGCGGGTTGTAAACTTCATGCATCAGCACGAGGAGCATACGGCGGCCGATTTCATGGCGCTGTTCGCGCACGGCTGTCTCGCGATGCCGCGCCTGCTCGACCAAATACCCGATGAAAACTGCCACAGCGATCAGGAATACCAAACGCAACGGCACCAGCGCCCCGGACCGCCACATCATCCAGCCGTACAGCAGGCTGATGGCCGCGCATCCAACGACGATGTAAGTCAAACTCCGACCCATGGCGGCAATCATGATGATCAGGAAGAAAACCAGATAGAAATCGGTTGCGGCCGCGCCCGCCATGTAAATTGACCCAGCCACAAACAGCGTATCTACCGGCACAACCACATAGTAAAACCACGGAGAAGCAAGGATCCCTGCCGGCAGCAGCATCAACGCGACGTTGGTGGAAATGTAGAAGAGGATGGCCGCGCGGTCCAGGTTCGTCACCGCGGTGTCGTTAAAATAAATGAGATACGTTGTAGCGATAATCAGCAGCCAGCGAACCCACAGGATGTGCTTGTGCTGGATTTTCGACTCAGCGGGGAGCATCGATTTCTTTCGAATTATCTGTTGTGAGGCTCCGGTTCTGTCACCAAATTCTGTAAATGTCAACAAGGCCGGTGCGAGAGTTTCAGCCAGCGCTCGTCCTACCGTCCACGTCGCGCTTTGGAAAAGGGGCGACCAGCCACAGTGCCGCGAGCGACGCGAGCGGGTCAGAGCCGCCAGCCGCGACAGCTTAAGCGGGCCCAATGATCAAGGTCAGCGTCAGCGCGGATTAACACGGATTAACACGAATTAAACCGATTAAAGACGTTGGTAGTCGCCGCTGCAGACTAAGCGGTTAATCCGGTTAATCCGTGTCAATCCGCGCCAAAAAAGTTTTTGAAGTTCATGAAAATTGGTCAAGGCGGCGGCTCTGGCATGCTGGTAGCGCGCCGTTGCCAACCCTGAGATCCGGCGCGGAACCCATGTTGCTCCAGCGCGCCGGCCAAGGCTGATTTACCGGGAGGCTTGCCGTCGATCTCGGTGATCCACACGGCACGCCGCCTGCCGGAAACGACCAGGTCGGCCAGTGCCTCGGCGATGGCTCTGCTTACCCATTCGGCTGCGGGGTCTTCCTCGCGTAGAAACGTCAACAATGTGCGCTCGCCTTTGCCAAGGTAGGCCGCCAGGGAACCGTCAACAAGAATCACCAAAGCCCCGGCAAAACGGCCTACCGATCGGTTGTCGGCTCGCGCCGGCCAGGAGAGCGCCGCTCCATAAGGATTGGCGGGATCGGTGGCAGCCAGCACGTACGTGAGGGGTTTATCGGCGGACTCGCGCAGTGACCGCAGACGTTCCAGGGCGCCCGGGTCGGCAAATTGGGCGGCGCCCCGGCCCGAGATGAAATATCCGCGGCGAATGCGGCCGGCCTCTTCAAGCGCCTTCAAGACTGGATACAGGGCGGAGAATCCCCCGGTGATACGCTCGGCCGCTATGGCCTCGCGTGTCAGCACTCCGGATCGTTCCAGCAACTGGCGCGCAGTTGCCGTCAGCCGCTCGGTGGGGTTGGGCTGTCGCTCCAACAAGGATTCGACCAGCCACCAGCGCCCGGACGCCTCGCCCGGAAGGGTGGCTCTCGCCGGTATTTTGCCGGGCTGATTGTCGCGACGTCTCCGCGCTTCGTTTTGTCCGAGGCGGGCGCGCAGCGGCGCCAGCGTGTCGTTGGTGACCTCGCCTGTCCAAACCATGTCCCAAAGCGCCTCGATAACTTCCCGGCGATATCCGCCTCCCACTCCCGCCAGGATTTGCGGAAAAAACGATGCGCCGGCTTTCAGGAGGTGCTGGCGAATCCCATGATGCATGTCGCCAGTTGCGGCCTCGCTGCGCGGCTGCCGCAAAAGTGTCCTGACATGTTCGGCGAGGTATAGAGCGACGTAGCCGTCAGATTGTCCAAGGGCCTCGACTCCGCACCACACGACAAGGCCGGACGCCAATAGCGAATCCAGATCGCGCCAGTCATAATGTTTCAGTCGAGCAGGAAGAACCTGCGTCTCCAGCACAGAGGCGGGCAGGGGATAACCCTGCAATTGACCGATGACATCCAACAGACCCGCGTTGCCTTCTCGTGCGGAGCCGAGGCGATGCCACTCCGGCAAAAGCCGCCCGTAGGCCGCCGGCTCGACCGGTTCGATCTGGTGTCGCAGCAGGGCCAGTGTCTTTTGACGCAGGGTTCTCAGGACGCCAGCGTCGCACCATTCGGCGCCGCTTCCGCCGGGGCGAAACTGGCCCTCAACGACGCGCCCCTGCGCGCGCAAGCCGGCGAGCGTTCTTTCGACAACCGCCGGTCCAAGACGGAAACGCCCGGCTGGATCCCGGGCGGCAAAGGGCCCATGGGTGCGCGCGTAACGCGCAATCAAGTCCTGGAGCGGGTCGTCTACCGGCTGTAGAAAGGCGGCGGGCAGACCCGCCGGCGGCGGAACCCCCAGCGCGTCGCGATAGCGGGCCGTATCTTCTGCAGCAATCCACCGCGATTCTCCGGCCACGGCCACCTCGACGGCTCTGCGCTGCCGCCGGAGGTCTTCGAGCCAGCCTGGAGAACTCCTGGCCCGCACGCAGCGCGCGCTGGCTTCTGCTTGTGACAAATCGCCAACGCGGAGCAGCAAATCGTGCAGCCCGTCAAGATGCTTGACCCGACGATCGGGATCCAGCCGTTGCAGTTCCAGTTCCAACGACGCGACGGCCGAAGGATCCAGCAGATCGCGCAAATCGGTCTCACCCAACAGCTCGCGCAACTGTGCCTGATCGATCGATAGCACTTGCGCCCGCCGTTCCGCCCGGGGAGCATCGCCATCGTAGACGAAGTTGCCGACGTATCCGAACAACAGGGAAGAAGCAAAGGGAGACGCGGAGCGGGTGTCGACGGTAACGACGCGGATGGTGCGATTTTGAATATCGCGCAGCAAACCCACCAGGGCAGGCATATCGAAGACGTCGCGCAGCAGCTCGCGGTAGGTCTCCAGCAGGATCGGGAAGTCACGATATCGGGATGCGACCTCGAGCAGTTCGCCGGCGCGTTTGCGCTGTTGCCAAAGCGGCAGACGTCGGCCCGGAAAACGACGGGGCAAAAGCAGCGCCCGGCTGGCGGCCTCGCGAAAGTGCCCGGCAAACAGCGCTCCTGTTCCGAGTTGGTCCAGCACGAGCGCCTCTACCGTGTCTGGGTCCGGCAGCAACAGTTCAACGGGAGGAGGTTCATTCGATTCGGGAAAGCGAACGACGATGCCGTCGTCGCTCCAGAGCGTTTCGATTTCCAGATCGAAACGCTGTCGCAGCATGGCGTCGATAGCATGCGTCCAGGGGGCGTGGACCCTTCCCCCGAACAGCGAAAGCAGGCAGACTTTCCAGTCACCGAAGTCATCCACGTAGCGTTCCAGGACGATGGTCCGGTCGTCGGGGACGACGCCGGTTGCTTCAGCCTGCTCCCGCAAGTATCCAAGGAGGTTCTTTGCGGCCCGAGGGTCGAGGCGATGGCGTTGCTGCAGCAACGCCTCAGCGCCGGCCGGGTCGAGTTCCCGCACAGCTCGAATCAGCCGTCCCATCGCCCGCCCGAATTCCACTGGCCGGCCGACTGAATCGCCGCGCCAGAAGGGCATCTTGGCCGGTTCGCCGGGGGCGGGCGAAACCAAAACGCGATCGTTGGTAATCTCTTCGACCCGCCAGGCCGTAGCGCCCAGCAAAAATGTTTCACCGGTGCGTGTTTCAAACACCATTTCCTCGTCCAACTCGCCGACTCTCCCCTGCGGAGCTTTGGCTCCGGCGACGAAGACTCCATACAGTCCGCGATCGGGAATCGTACCGCCGTTTGCAATGGCAATCCGTTTGGCGCCCTCGCGCGCGCGCAACGATCCGGCGATACGATCCCAGACAACCCGGGGTCGCAGGTCGCTGAATTGATCGGAAGGATAGCGGCCCGACAGCATATCGAGGACATTTTCGAGAACTCCGCGCGTCAAATCGGAAAACGGCGCCGCCCGGTGAATGACCCTCTCCAGATCGTCGACCATCCAGGCATCCATCGATACCATCGCCACGATCTGCTGGGCCAGCACGTCGAGCGGATTGCGCGGGTAGCGCAGCTCTTCGACGTTTCCTTGGAGCATTTGGTCGGCCAAAGCGGCGCACGCCAGCAGATCTCCGCGGTATTTCGGGAAGATGATGCCCTTGCTGGAGGCGCCGGCCTGGTGTCCGGAACGGCCGATGCGCTGCAGTCCGGAGGCCACACTAGGCGGCGACTCGACCTGCACAACCAGATCGATCGATCCCATGTCGATTCCCAGTTCCAACGACGACGTCGCCACGAGCGCAGACAGACGGCCTGCCTTCAAGTCGTCCTCGATTTGAGATCGCTGCTGGCGTGACACCGAGCCGTGATGCGCGCGGACCAACTCCTCGCCAGCCAACTCGTTGAGCGCGGCCGCCATGCGCTCGGCCAGTCTTCGGCTGTTGACGAAAATGAGCGTCGTGCGATGGCTCCGGATGAGCGCCAGAATCTGTGGGTGAATCGAAGGCCAGATGCTTCGGGAAGAGGTACCCTGCCAGGCCGGCCCTGACACGTGCTCGGATTTGGCCAGCTCGCTCATGTCCTCAACCGGCACTGTAACGAGGACGTCCAGTGGGCGCGTGCTGCCGGCATCGACCACGGTCACCGGTTGCGCTTGTCCGCCGAGGAATCGGGCGGCTTCTTCCGGCGGGCGCTGCGTGGCCGAAAGGCCGATGCGTTGAAATGGCGTCGCGGCCAGTTCGGCCAGGCGTTCCAGCGAAAGCGCCAGGTGAGCGCCGCGTTTAGTGGCGACCATCGTATGAATCTCGTCGACGATGACCCAGCGAATGGATCGAAGCGATTCGCGCGCCCGGCTGAGCAACAGCAGGTACAGCGATTCGGGTGTGGTGATAAGAATGTCGGAAGGATTCCTTGCAAACTGCGCGCGTTCCCGGGGCGGAGTGTCTCCGGTGCGAATCGCCGACGCTGGAACATGAATTGGGATGCCGAGCCGCTCGGCGATAAGGGCCGCCCCGGCCAGAGGGGCGCGCAGGTTACGCTCCACGTCGACCGCCAGCGCCTTCAGGGGCGAAATGTAGAGAACGCGGCAGCGCCCGTCGCGCGCCGGAACGGGCTCGAACATCAGCGTGTCGATGGCCGACAGAAACGCGGCCAGAGTTTTGCCCGAGCCCGTCGGCGCCAGCAGCAGCGCGTGCTCGCCTCTGCGGATGGCCGGCCAGCCCAGCTCCTGGACCCGTGTCGGAGAACCTAGGTGCTCCCTGAACCAGATCCGGACTGGTTTGTGAAACAAATCGAGAACGGGGTCCATGGTAGTGAACATTCTAAAGCGTCAGGAGGCAGATCAAAGCCGCAATTTAACCGTTGCGTGAACGACGTGAGCGGGTCAGTCGCAACGATCCGTCAACGGTGTCGCCATCAACAGTGCCGCGAACGACGTGAGCGGGTCAGTCACAAAAATCCAGCGACGAAGCGGCAATCAACGGTGCCGCGAACGACGTGAGCGGGTCAGTCACAAAAATCCATCGACGAAGCGGCAATCAACAGTGCCGCGAACGACCTGAGCGGGTCAGCTTCGCCACGTTCCACATCCAGGAACACGGCCATCGGCTCGCCTTGGCGCCGCACAACATAGTCGATTGCTTCGACCACCTGGGCTGTTTCCCACAAGTAGACGGTACTTCCGTGCCGACTCCAGCGCCTTAACGTTGAATCCACGCCTGACTCGTTCAATTCGCGACTGGCCGCAGCCTTGAGTTCGCTCATCACCCGTTCGGGCGGTTTGTCGGCCTCAAGGACGCTATGCACGTGGCGGGTTCTCACATGTGCCGCCAGTAAGTGCCAGCTTCGCCTCTCACAGATCTTGCGTATTCCCTGCAGGACGAGTTCACGGCGGACTGCGTCCACCTCATAAACGGACTCAGTCATTCGTCTTCGGCTTGCTTGGGTCGCCGGTTTATTGGCCGCGGCAAAGGGCTCCCCATACTGGTTATGCCGCTTGTCGACCGATCCTCGATCATCCCCGTGAAGACGGGATCCGTAGCAACTGAAGGTGATGAAATAGGCTAGTGGCGCATTGTTCGATGTCGCTGGCGTCGCCGCCGATTGCTGCACGATGTTTGCCTCCCATCAACAGTACTGATCGATGCGACTTTGTACGATGGGATTTTTGCCGGCTGACCCGCTCACGTCGTTCGCGGCACCGTTGATTGCGGCTTCATCGATGGATTTTTGCTAAGTGACCGGCCCACGCCGTTCGCGGCACCGTTGTTGCGGCACGTTCTAAGAGCGGCGACCTGTTAATTGTGGCGTCGATTGCTTGCTGCACGACGTTAGCCTTCCATCAACAGTACTGATCGGCGCGGCTTCGTATGATGAAAGGTTTGCAGACTGACCCGCTCACGTCGTTCGCGGCACCGTTAATGGCGGCTTCGTCGATGGGATTTTGCCGACTGACCCGGCCGCGTCGTTCGCGGCACTGTTAATCGCGGCACCGTTGATGGAGGCACGGTCTAGGCAGCAGGCCGATGGCCCTGTAGTACAATTTACCCAATGAACTCCCTGCGGCGGCGGCTTCTCAAAAACGTGGGACGCGCCATCGGCGATTACCGCATGATTGCCGACGGCGATCGAATTATGGTCTGTCTGAGCGGCGGAAAGGACAGCTACACGCTGCTCGAACTGCTACGCGACTTGCAGCCCCGCGCTCCGATTCGATTCGAACTGTTAGCTGTCAATTTGGACCAGAAACATCCCGGTTTTCCCGATCAGGTTCTGCCCGACTATCTGAAATCGATCGGCCAACCCTATCGAATTATCGAAAAGGATACCTACTCGATTGTCCAGGAAAAGGTGGCCCCTGGCGCGACCACCTGCGCGCTATGCTCGAGGTTGCGGCGCGGCATTCTCTATGGAGTGGCCTTGGAAGAAGGGTGCAACAAGATTGCGCTCGGACATCACCTCGATGACATCCTCAGCACGTTCCTGTTGAACCTGTTCTACGCCGGAAGTCTTAAAGCGATGCCTCCGTTGCTGCGCAGCGACGACGGTTGCAACGTCGTCATTCGGCCGCTGGCGTACTGTCGCGAAGCCGATATCGATGAGTTTGCCCGGCAGTGCCGATTTTCAATTATTCCCTGCGATCTGTGCGGAAATCAGGAAGACCTGAAACGACGGAAAATGGAAACGATGCTGCAAAACCTCGACCAGGAAATCCCTGGTGTGCGTGGTTCGATGTTGAGCGCGCTGGCCAACGTGCGCTTGTCCCACCTGTTGGATCGCAACGCCTTTGACTTTCTTTCGCTTACGCCGGAGACGGGCGATCTCAGCGCGGAACTCGATCGGGTGGTCGGAGTCAAGTAGCTTACTGCAAAAAAAGACGGACTTCCGTGAAACGTTGGAAATGGATGTTGCATCCTGAGGTGTAACCTGGGAGGTGTTTATGAAATGCAGTCGAACTCTGATGTTTGCAATGGCTATGCTCTTGATGTCGCTGCAGATTCCGGCGGCGTCACGGCTGGAGGATCTGGCCGACAGGCTGGTCACACAAGCCGACGACCTGGCGGCGGAAAGCTATCGAGGATTTGCCCGGCGTGACCGGGGAACTCGTGCCGATGTGGACGCTCTGTACCTTGTCCGGCAATTCAGCGCCTCGGCGGCGCTGTTTCGTATGATGGTAGCCGATCAACGGCCGGAAAGTGAGCTGCGCGACTCGGTTGCTATTCTTTCCGAGTCCATGCGTGGCGTCGAGCGATACAGCTTCGGCCGGCGACAGATGCAGGACATAAGGCTGGCGCTCGAGGATCTGTCCCGCGAGTTAAGCGTCGGAAGGACCGGAAGGGATAATAATTTTCCTGACCGGAGGGACGACAATCTCTCTGCTGGCGGCTTGAACGGAAGAATGCGGTGGCAAGGCACAGTTGACGATGAAACACAGATCTTCGTTCAGGGATCAGAAGCCAGAACCCGTGTGATATCGGGAGGGGAGATGGGTAACGGCGTGCCCACGTTCACCTCCGAGCTGCCACGCCGGCGCGCTATCGCCGTCCAACTCGCCAGCGTGAAGGGCCGCGGTTCCGTTGAAATCATCCAGCAACCTTCTTCGGCCAATGATTTCACCGCCGTGATCCGGATCAAAGATCCCAAGGGTGGATCGAGCAAATACGAATTCGAGATTCTCTGGTGAAAGGCAGGCTTCAGGCCCAAGGTTTCAGGCTTCAGGGAATTGCTGATTTTCGATTTATCGTGCAGTTTTCTTTCAACCCTTAATCCGCAATTCCCTGGAGCCTGAAGCCTGAAGCCTGATTCACGGTCGATTTAGGTACTTCTCATACAACCGCGTGTGTCGTGTCTCGAGACTGACCGGCTTGCCCGCGATGAAAACCTGCTTGACGTTGGTTCGCAGTTCCAACAGGTCGCCATCGGTGATGACCAGATTGGCGATCTTGCCTTTTTCAATGCTGCCCAGCCGGTCCGAGACTCCCAGGATCTGCGCCGGGTACAGCGTGATGGCTTTGAGCGCCTCCTCCCTGGAAAGACCGAATGCCGCCGCCGTGCCCGCTTCATACAGCAGGTTGCGAACGAAACCCACCTCGCCGCTTGTGCTGATCGCAAACGGAATGCCCGCTTTGGCAAGCAAACCGGGCGTGGAGTATGGCAAATCGTAGGGGTCGTCCTCGTGCGTTGGCAGCGCCTGTACCGGACCGTAGACGACCGGAATCTTCTTGTCTTTCAAGACGCTGATCGCCTTGCCGGCGTCGCGCACGCCGATGAGGACGACCTTCAGCTTCTGCTTCTCGGCGAAGTCGATAGCGTTACGGATGTCACCGACACGCGAGACATTGACCAACAGGGGCAGCTCACCGCGCACGATCGGGACGAGCGCTTTCAATTTCAGGTCGGTGTCAAAGGCCGGAAGCGCGGCATTTGAAGTTCTAGCTTCGGTGGCTTTGGCGTAGTGACGGGCCTCGTCCAACAGGTTTTCCAGTTCTTTGATTTTGCGGTCGTATTCACGCTTTAGTTCTGCATAGCCTCGTCGCGGCGCCCCGAAACCGCCGCCACCACCTCCTCCGAACCCGAACCCTCCTGTGACGGTGGGGAAATTCAAAACCATTCCTGCCGATTTCTTGACAGCCATTTCTTCGACGGTCCAGCCGTCCAGGTTGATCAACACGGCCTGGCCCGAAAGCGTGCCGCCCGAAGGAGCGCTTACGACGGTTGTCACACCGTTGGCGCGAACGACGGGAATGTGTTCGCTGGCCGGCAGAACCGCCGTGTAGGCAAGCAGGTGCGGGTTGAAGTCACCTAGCTCGGAAGTATCGACCGTGGCAGAGACCGAACTAATTTCGGACAAGCCCACTCGCGTATTCAAGTCGATGGCGCCTGGATAAACCGAGAGGCCTCGCGCATCGATAATCTTTGCACCAGCCGGTACAGCCACCTTCTTGCCGACGTCGGCGATGAGCCCATCCTGGATGGCGATCGACCCTCCCTCGATTACGGGACCGCTGACAGTCACAATGCGGGCATTGTTGATAACATAGCTCTGACCAAACAGCGCCGCGCAAAGACAGAACACACAGACAATGAAAAGTGACAAGATCCGCGTTGCAGGAAACGTCCAGGGAATGCGAGCGCTCATCGCTGGTCTCCTCCTTCTTTCTGACCTTTGTCGCCGGGCCGAGGTCTGCGGTTCTCCGGGCCCCGCGGGCGCGTGTCGCCGCGCCGCTCGTCCAGTTCCTTGAGCCGTTTCTTTTCAGCAACAATTGACTCTTGCCGCTTGCGGTCCTGCTCGATGTCAAAATAGACTTCGCCATCGATCAGGACCTTCTCAACTGCGGCATAGACGCTGAGCGGATGCTGATTGTAGATGACCAGGTCGGCGTCTTTTCCGGTTTCGATCGATCCGATCCGGTTGTCGACCTGGAGCTGTTTTGCCGGATTGAGCGTGACCAGCTTTAGCGCTTCGACCTCGCTCAGCCCGCCGTACTTGATGCTCTTTGCGGCTTCCTGATTGAGGTGGCGAGCTTCTTCGGCGCTGTCGGAGTTGATGGAGACGACGACGCCCTTGCGCGTCATGATCGCGGCATTGTAGGGGATCGCGTCGTAGGCTTCGACCTTGTAGGCCCACCAGTCCGAGAACGTCGAAGCGCCCGCGCCGTGGGCGGCGATTTCCTTAGCCACTTTGTAGCCTTCCAGAACGTGCTGGAAAGTGGCGACCTTGAATCCAAACTCGTCAGCCAGACGAATCAGCATCAAAATCTCGTCGGCACGGTAGCAGTGCGCGTGAACCAGCCGCTCTCCCCGCAGAATCTCAGCCAGCGGTTCCAGTTCAAGGTTGCGGCGCGGCGGGATGATTGAGGACTTCCCGTTTTCGCCATTTTCGAAGTCCTTCCATTCGCGCATGTAGTCTCGGGCGCGCGTGAAGGCATCGCGAATGACGTCTTCAACGCCCATTCGCGTGACCGGATAGCGCCGGTTCGCATCCGTGGCTGGACTCGAACTAGAGCGCTTCGGGTTTTCGCCCAGCGCAAACTTGATGCCGGGTTTGGCGCCCCGGAATAGCAGACCCGCGGCGTCCTTGCCCCAACGCAGTTTGATGACGGCGTTTTTGCCGCCGATGGCGTTGGCGCTGCCGTGCAGAATATTGGCCGTTGTGACCCCTCCGGCCAGGTCCCGATAGATATCGATGTCGGACGGATCGATGACCTCTTCAACTCCCACCATGGAAGTCACCGAAAGGCTGCCCTCGTTGACGCTGCCGCTGACGGCGATGTGCGAGTGACAGTCGATCAGCCCGGGCATGACAAATTTGCCCGACGCGTCAATCACGCGAGCGCCGGCCGGAACGACGACGTCTTTGCCGACAGCGGTGATCTTCCCGTCGGTGATCACAATCGATCCGTTGGGAATTGTCCCATTGGAGACTGTCAGGATCGTGGCGTTCTGAATCACGACGCTTTCCGCGTGCACCCCCGTGATGGCCAGACACGCCAGAATCAGAATCGATGGGCAATGTTTCATATGCACTCCCTGGGTCTAATACCCAGCTTCTAACACGGCTAGCTGCGACTTGCTTGATGGAGTTTCACCTATAGAAGGCTCCAGGCTTCAGGCTCCACGGGTGCGAACTGAAAATCGCATTCCAAGCGACAATAGTTGCTTACAGTCGATCGATGAATCCCCAATCCCCTGAAGCCTGAAGCCTGAAGCCTGAAGCCTGAAGCCTGGAGCCTGGAGCCTGCTTCATCGGGGTTCCTTGCGCGCGGTAAATGGAACGGCGGCATCTGAACCGAGTGTGATCGTTCCTCGTAGTTCCTGTCCTGAAATGGTTGCCACAAAGCTGGCTTCCACGGTCCGCTCAGCTACCGGAATCGAAGCTTTGAATCGAACCTCGCTGCCGCTGATCGTGCCGGTTTGGATATCGGTAGTTCCCCTCGTTGGAGAAGACACCGTACCAGTCAGCGTCTCGCCCTGCTGGACCAGCTCGATGCTGAAAGGCTGGGTGCCCTGCTGCGTCTCGGCTGTTCCGCTCCAACGTCCCGTCACGTCCACCGTGGGAGCTGCGGCAGGGCCGCCGGTCGGTCGAGGTGTTTCGGCGGGGACATCGTACGTTTTTCCGTCGACTACGACATATTTGATCCGGGTTCTTTCGGCGAACAGGTCGCCGTCGGTCACCACGAGGTTGGCGATTTTGCCGCTCTCCACGCTACCCAACTGCGCATCGACTCCCAGTATTTCGGCGGCCGACAAAGTCAGAGCCCGCAGCGCCGCATCGGCCGGCACGCCGGCCTGGACCGCTCGCCCGGCGTTGCGAACAAAGTCACGCGGGTTGCTGAGCCCGTCCGAATAGAATGCGAAGCGAATTTGACCCTTATGGAGTGCTACCACATTCTGGGGCGCTTCAACACGCCGGCGCAGTTGCGCGAGGGTTTCATCGAAATCAGGAGCGACGTCGCGCTCCCTTTCCGGAAAGTTCAGGCTCACCAGCACGGGAATGTTCTTGCTCTTCAACAATGAAGAAGTCTTGCCGGCCTCCTGGCCGCCGCTGAGGATGATCTTGACCTTGTGCTTCTCGGCCAATGCCACTGCGCGGGCAATTTCGAAATCCTGCGAAGCCGTGACAACCAGCGGCAGCGTCCCGTCCACGACCGGAAGGAGAGCCTCCAGAGCCCGGTCCGTTGCAGGACGACGCACCCCGCGCTTGTTCTTGGAATAAACGCTCCAAGCCTGCTGCTGATGTAGCGCATCCAGCAGCGTCTGCGAGATGTGTGCCATAACGCCCATGAGCGATCCGGGAAACTCGCGGAAACCACCGCCCGCGGACAATCCAACGTGCATGGCCACCGGCGTTCGAACGACCAGGTCACGGCTGTTGTCTCCCAGGCTGATAACAGCGCTTTGTCCGGAAAAAATTCCGCGCGGAGGCGCAACCAACGCTGCGGTGATTCCCGCACGGCGCGCCTCTTCGATCCGCGTTCCGCCGGCGACGACCAGGTCAGCTGCGCGAACGTAGGACGAAACGCTGGCCCGATCGCGCGAAGGAGTCTCTTGGGCAGGGCGGACCGTCTGGACGACAACGCCTGGCGTCCCGAGCCCAGGAGCACCGCCGCCGCCCGTTCTGACCGCGGCAGGGGCGGAGGTTTGCGGCAGGCCCAGATCGGTCAGCGCGTCAATCAGGCCCGGATAGACTGTCAGGCCGGAGCCGTCCAGGACGCGGGCGTCAGCTGGTATCGGCACACTCGCGCCGACGGCCTCGATCAGTCCGTCGCGCACGACGACAGTCCCTTTCTCCAACACCGGACCTGAAACGGGCACGATGCGCGCCCCTTGTATGGCCAAAACAGCTGGAGCTTCGGCGCGAGCGCCGGCCCCAATGGCCAACAACATCACGCCCAGCAGGCCAAGAACCGAAAACTTTTTCTTCATGGAGCCTCCCTCAAAAAGTCGCCAGTCGCCAGTCGCGAGTCGCCAGCCAGTCGCCAGTCGCCAGATAGTCGCCAGTGCCAGTTGTCGCTAGATGAACGCGGAGGCATTCTACAGAAAAGTCGCCGGCCTGGCGGCCGGTGCCACCCTTGTATTCTTGCACCTGCTCACTTGCAACTTGAATGTATAATTCCACTCGTTCCTTTACGAGTCAATCCTAATTGAGACGGGAGTTCAACGATGCCTGAGACGAGTCCCTCCCGCGAGGGCGCCCAATATATTTTTCGAGCTACCGACACGCACACCGGACGAAAGGTGTTCATTTCCCCTGAAAACAGCTCGATGAAGGAAATGTCCTATGCCCGAACCATTCTGGACGGAAGGGATCTCAAGGTTACATTTGAAACCGGAGATCGGGAAACCGGCTTGTTTATTCTGCGGGGCGATGTTGAGGTCCTGGTCGACGGCCGCAGTGAAAAGCTGTCGCAGAATGACGCCATCTACATACCGCGCGGTAGTCGCGTCGAAATCAAATCGTCGGGACGAGCTGATGTCGCCGAAGTGAGTGCTCCTGTCGAGGGGCAGTATCCGTTGCAGGTGGTTCGCTATGCCGACGTGAAAAAAGATCCCAGCCTCCGCTTTCAGGCCGGACAGTCACCGAGTAGCCGGACGGTCGAAATTCTGATTGGTAAGAACGTGAAGGCCGGCCGCATTCTGGGCGGGATCACGCGCTCAGATCCGGGCAACTGGACCAGTTGGCCTCCGCACGAACACGCCGCGATGCTTGAAGAGATTTACGTGTACATCGATATGCCGCCGCCTGGATTCGGAATTCAATTCGTCTACACGGATGTCCAGTCGCCGGCGTTCCTGGGCGTGGTTCGCCAGGGCGATGCTGTCGTGCTGCCATCGGGATACCATCCGAACGTGGCCGTGCCGGGACACCCGATTGCCTTTCTCTGGATCATGGCGGCGCACCGCGAGGTGGAAGACCGCCGCTACGGCGTCGTCAACATCCAGCCTGAATTCGACAGCGGCGTCAATCCGCTGGCGGCCAGCCTCAAGTAGCCGCTCTATGGCCTACCCGAAGCTGGAACTAACAGGCCGCGTGGCCGTTGTCATCGGCGGCACAAGCGGCATTGGCAAAGCGATTGCACTCGGCTTGGCCGAAGCCGGCGCCGACGTGGTTCCCGTCAGCCGCCGCGCCGACCAGGTCGATGCGGCAGCCAAAGAAATCGAAACTCGCGGGCGCCGCACCTGCCGGACGACCGGCGACGTGGCCGACCGCGCGTCCTTAGGCGCAGTCCTCGAAAAGGTGCTGGCCGAGTTCGAGAAGGTCGACATCCTGGTCAATTGTGCCGGCCGCACCAAGCGTGTCCCCACGCTGGAGATGAGCGAGGAGGATTGGCAGGCGATCCTTGACACGAATTTAACCGGAACGCTGCGGGCCTGCCAGGTATTCGGCAAGCACATGATAGGCCACGGCTACGGCCGCATCATTAATATAGGTTCGCTTTCATCGTTTGTGAGCCTTCATGAGGTGGCTGCCTACTGTGCCTCCAAGGCGGCCGTCGCCATGCTGACCCGAAGTCTCGGCGCGGAATGGGCCCGGCAGGGAGTCAATGTAAACGCTATCGCGCCCGGGGTGTTCCGCACGCCGCTCAACTCGGCGCTGCTCGATGGCACCGAGCGCGGCAAGGAATTCAAGCTGCGCACTCCGATGGGCCGTTTTGGTCAGGTCGAAGAATTGGTAGGCGCCGCCATTTTTTTGGCCTCCGAAGCGGCCAGCTTTGTGACCGGAGAAGTCCTGGTCGTCGACGGGGGATTCCTCGCCTCGGGGGTCAACCAATGAGCAAGAACCGAGCCGCGACCGCCAGCCGCGTATTTGGAGTCGGCGGCGCCGGCCTGGATTTGGATGTCGGCCAACTACGCCGCATTCTGCGCGAGACTCTGGACAGCTACTCACTGGGGAGCCGGGTCCTGGCCATTGTCCCCGATAAGACCCGCGACGATCCGACTCACCTGCTCTTTCCGATGCTTTGTGAGGAGTTGCCACGGTCGGTCGAGCGAATTGATGTGCTGGTCGCCCAAGGCACGCATGTGGCCATGAGCGATGCGGAAAAGCGCTCCAAAGTGGGACTGGACGCTGCCCGGTCGCAACGATTCTCCGGGGAACTCTACGATCATCATTGGGACGATCCGGCCGAACTTGTCAGCATCGGAACCATCGACGCGGGGCGTGCTGCGGAGTTGACCGGCGGGCTGTATCACGATTCGATCGACCTGAAGATCAATCGGCTGCTGGCGCCCGGCGTCTACGATACGGTTTTTGTGCTGGGCGGAACTACACCACATGAGGTAGCTGGATTCTCGGGTGGCGCAAAATATTTTTTCCCCGGGGTGGGTGGCCCCGACGTGACACATGCGACCCACTGGGTGGGCGCATTAACCACGATCGAACAGACAATCGGGAGAGTCGATACTCCGATCCGGCGCCTCCTCGATGAAATCTCTCAGTTTATTCCGCCCCAGGTTGTTTCGCTCAACTCGGTGGTCAACCGAACGCCTGAGGGACGTCTTCGTATCCATGCGCTGTTTGCTGGCGAGATCGTCGAAGCCTTTCGGCGCGCGGCCGCCGTCAGCGCCGAGATCCATATTCGGTACTTGCCGCGCCGGTTCGCCCGCGTCGTCGCTTTGCTCGATTCGCACTACGATGAGATGTGGACGGGTGGAAAGGCCAGCTATCGTTTGGGAGCCATCATCGAACCAGGGGGCCAGTTGATTATTTACGCTCCGCATCTGGCGCGGGTCTCCCAAACCCACGGCGCGCTGATCCGGCGCTACGGGTATCACGTGCTGGATCGCGTCCGCGAAATGGTCGAACAACACGAAGATTTGCGGAGTAATCTTTGTATCGCAGCACACCTGGCCCATGTCCGCTATGCCGGGGAGTGGAAAGACGGCATCGAGACACCACGCTTTGAAATCATTTTGGCTTCCCAGGTTTCCGAGAGCGAATGCCGCCAGGTCAATCTGGGATACCTCGATCCGGCGTCATTTGACCTGTCGCAATACAACGACCCCGATACTCTGGTTGTCGAAAACGCCGGCCGTGATTTATTTCTGTACGACCCCGAGGCATGATCGTTTCCTTCAGTGCCCGCAATGTTCAGTGCCGCGAACGAAGAAAGCAGTGACCACCTAGCCCGGATTATTCATGGCGAACTTCGTTCCAATAAGTTTTGTGGGCGATTTCGTACTTGCGCCTTAGCGCGGATTAAGCGGATTAACACGGATTAACACGGATTATTTGCTGATGAGTTCAACTCATACCCAAGTCGCCTAATCCGTTTAATCCGTGTCAATCCGCGCTTCATTGTTGTGGGCCATTTTCTAATTGCCCGAAGAACGATGACCAAAATTCAACGATTTTGGCAATTGAGAGCATAGTGGCGAACGTCGTTCCAATAATTGTTTGTGGGCTATATCGTACTTGCGCCTTAACGCGGATTAAGCGGATTAACACGGATTAACACGGATTATTTGCTGGTGAGTTCAACTCACACCCAATTCGCCTAATCCGTTTAATCCGTGTCAATCCGCGCTGCCGTGTGGAAATATCACCACTCTCTGCGTTCGTGGCACTGAAACTTTCGTGGCACTGACACTTCCGCCGTCCAACGTACGATAGGGAATTCATGAGTACAGTCCACCCCTCCCAAGCCGTCGCCCCTTTCGTCGTCTCGCTCGATGTGGGTACCTCCTCGACTCGCGCCCTGCTGTTTGACGCTCGAGCACGGCATGTCGCCGGGATGGAAGGACGCGTGAGCTATGCCTTGCAGGAAACAGCCGATGGCGGAGTCGAGCTGGACGCCGACCGCCTTGTCGGAGCCGCACTGGAGTGCCTGGACGGGCTGTATCGGAAAAGCGGTGCGCTCGCCGCGGGCGTCCGAGTTGGAGGCGCTTGCACGTTCTGGCACAGCCTGGTGGGAGTCGATGCGCCGGGCGCTGCGATCACGCCGGTGTTTCTGTGGGCCGATGTCCGCAGCCGCAGCGCAGCGGCTCAAATGCGCCGGGAGCTAGACGAGGGCGCCTATCATCGCCGCACCGGTTGTGTCTTCCACCACAGCTACGTCCCCGCCAAGCTGGTCTGGTTGCGTGATTCTCAGCCATCTCTCTTTGACCAGGCCCGGCGCTGGATGTCCTTTGGAGAATACCTCTACGAACAACTGCTCGGCTCGACGCGCAGCTCTTATTCGATGGCTTCCGGCAGCGGTCTATTCGACCAGCATGTGCGCCGCTGGGACCAATCGATTTTGCGCCACGTGGGCCTCGAGGAAGCGCAACTTCCCGAACTGGCCGATCTGGATGCTCAATTGCCACCGTTGTCCCCACGCTTGGCGGCGCGCTGGCCCGATTGGAAGAACATCCGTTGGATTTTGCCGGTCGGCGACGGCGCCACGAGCAATCTCGGCAGCGGTTGCGTAGACTCCGATCGGATCGCTCTGATGGTGGGAACATCGGGAGCAATGCGAGCCTGTTGGGAATCCGACTCCTTTGAAATTCGCGACGGACTGTGGTGTTACCGCGCCGACGGCCGGCGTATTCTCATGGGCGGCGCGCTCTCCAACGGCGGAATTCTCTTTCCCTGGCTGGAGCAGACGTTCAATCTGCCGCCGCGGGAAGACCTGCAGAAGGAGCTGGCGGACGCACCCGCCGACTCACACGGTTTGACGATGCTGCCTTTTCTGTTGGGAGAACGAAGTCCCGAGTGGGCCGATCATGCCCGTGGCGCCATTGTGGGCCTGACGCTGCAGACCACTCCCGTGCAGATTGTCCAGGCGGCGCTCGAAGCCGTGGCCTGCAGGTTTGCGTTGATCGAGACGCTGCTGCGCGGCGTAGTGGACCCCGATGCAGAGATTGTCGCCACGGGAGGAGCCTTACTGTCCTCGGAGGTCTGGATGCAAATGATGGCCGACGTGCTGGGCCGGCCCATCCTGGCTTCCGAAGAGGAAGAAGCCTCCAGTCGCGGAACAACAATGCTGGCGCTGCGGGAACTGGGTGTCATCTCCGATCTGGGCGAATTGCCGGCAGCCACCGGACGCGTCTTTGAGCCGGACGCCGGGAGGCACGAGGTCTATCTCAAGGCCATCGAGCGTCAGAGGAAATACTTTTCAATGCTGGTGCAGTAATGTCAAATTGCGGATTGCGGATAATTGCGAATGGCGGATTGCGGATTGACGAAATCAAAATGGCTTTTACCGCAGAGACGCAGCGCGCATAGCCGCAACCGTATGCCGTATGCCGTATGCCGCCGGCCGGCGACGGAGGGACGCTGCCTACTGCCTACTGCCTACTTTGCTCGCGGCTTGCCCGTAATGTAGTACCACCCTTAATTCACAAATCTGTACTTGATCAAAGTCCATAGCGCCGACGTGCCGTCGCGCCACCAGACGATTTTCTTGCCTTCCTGGAATTCGCGGCCTGCATAGGAAATCGGGACTTCGTAAATCCGAATCCCGCGCTTGAGAATCTTGGCTGTAATCTCCGGCTCGAAATCAAATCGATCGGCCCGCCAGTGAATCTGCTGAATCAGCTCGCGCGGAAAGAGCTTGTAACAGGTTTCCATGTCCGACAGCGTCGTGTTGTACAACACATTGGTCAGAAGTGTCAGGCAGCGGTTTCCCACCCAGTGATGAAAGAACATGTTGCGGCGTTCTCCGGTAAAACGCGACCCGTACACGACCGTCGCTTTGCCCTGGCGGACCGGTTTCAGCAGCCGCTGATAATCCTCGGGATCGTATTCAAGGTCCGCGTCCTGAATGATGACGTAGTCGCCCGTGGCCCGCGCCACGCCTGCCCGCAGCGCAGCGCCTTTGCCCATGTTCCGCGGCTGCAGCAAAATGATTGTGTCGGGCTCTTTGATCTCGGAGACCAACTGGCGCGTTCCATCGGTGGAGTAATCGTCGACGACGATGATCTCCTTTTCGATGTCGACGGCGCGGACGCGCCGCAAGATTTCAAGAAGCGTCGCGCGTTCGTTGAAGACCGGAACGATCACGCTGAGCTTCACAACTGGCTCCCGGCGCGAAAAAGCTCCTTCCATCGGTCCGGCCGTTTGCGCGCCAGCAGGAGGCAGCCGGCGGCAAGCGCCAGGAGAGAGAGCAGACTGGCTGCTGCGCCGAGTCGAAATGACGCCGGTTCGTACCGGATGTCCCAGTTGTGCCGCCCGGCTTCCGTGGGAAAGGCCATCAACACGCCGTCGGCTGTCCAGGGTTTGAGCGTCCGTCCGGCGACGTGAGCGCGCCAGCCCGGATAATTGACTTCGCTTAAGACCAGATACCCAGGCGTCGCGCTGTCGGTGACCACGCGCAGAAATCCCGGGCCCCACTTCTCGATCATGACTGTGCCCTGGGCGCCTTCCCCGCCGTCCGCTGATGATCGAATGCCATCGGAGTTCCCCAGCAGAACCTCCTGGCGGAGGTTGATCTTGCCGGACTGGATTTTGCCGATGGCTTCGTCCAGCGATCCCGCGAAGCTGGCGCGCGACGCCATCCAGGCGCGCGGCAGCATGTTGGGATTCTCAAAGATGCGTGTTCCGGCGGCCTGGTCATCCCAGACCTCCTTCCAGCCTGCCGCCTGTCCGCGCGTCAGAATGTAACGGACGTTGAGCAGGTCCAAAACAGGGTCGCCCGCCTGGGCGCCTGAGAAAAATTTCCAATAGTCGTAATATGCGCTGGCCCCATGGCCCCACACCGACTGCAGACGAAAGACGTCGCCCGCGTTGGGCGGCAAAACTCGGTCGGGATCGTAGTAGCGGAACAGGCCGTCGCGAGAACGCAAAAAATGGATGGCCTGGGTCTCAGCGTAGTACCGTTTCGGATACAGGCGGACCTCGCCGTCGTACGAGCGTTTGGGCAAAAGAGCCGATGAAACGACGACGGCAAGATCGAACAAAACGACGGCCAATATCAGGCCGCACAGGACGCGCCTGCTGACTACCCTGCGCATGGCCGCCGCCAGCGTTCCCCAACTGAAAGCCAGCAGCAGCAAAATGAACATGAGCCCGTTGAAGTCGCTGTAGGGAAGTGGCTTCTCCAAAACGATCTTGCGCAGGACAGCAGCCGTCACCAGCAACGCGGTTCCCCCCAAGGCCAGGCCCGCCAGCGCTCGCATCGAATGGCGCACCCAGGTTTCGACCGACCCGCTCAACCGCTCCGTGATTGCCTCCGCTCCAAAGCCGGCCAGCGCGGCCAGAGCAAAATGTGTGACCAATAGCGCCCGCGAGGCCTCGCGCAATTTATCCAGTCCTGGAAGCAGGGCGTTGACCAGTCCGTGCCCGATCGAGAATTCACCCATCGCGTATAGCAGAGAGACCGCCGAAAGGACTGCGAACAACGCGATCCACGGATCGCGTCGAAGCTGCGAAAGCGCGATGATGGCCAGGACCAGTCCCAGAATTCCAAAATAGGCGGTGCCGTCGGTTGTGTGTTCGAAAACCGGTGAAAGAAATCCGAGCAGATTCTGCGGGGGCAAAATGTAGTCGTGGCCAACCGTCTCGTAGCCTATGCGCTCACCGGGCAGAACGCTGTCGGCAGCCCAGCGCACGGCGTGCCGCGAGTACTCCAGAGTTGGAAAGGTCTGAACGCCGGCGAGGGCCAGGCCGGCCACGGCGGTCAGCGCCAGCAGCAGCAGTCCAATTGCGACCTGTCGCCCGCGCCGGGTGTCGGCGCGAAACGCCCGGAACAAAACCGTCGCCGCCAGCACCAGCAAGGCCAGTCCTCCGGGATGGTGGTGGCCCGAGAGAAGACTGAAGGCCAAAGCGACGCCGGCCAGTCCAGCGCCGGCCAACCGCCCCGGCCAGTTATCGGCCCGCAACGCTCGAACGAAGAACAGAAACATTGCGGGAAACCAGATGGCGCTGAAAAAAACATTGGATTGCTGGGCGGCGCGCAAGCCGAGGAATCCGCTGAAAGCAAAACACACGGCTCCCACCAGCGCGCCGAATCGGCGCATCCCTATATTTCGACACAACGCGTACATCAACAGCGATGCAATCCAGTATCCAAGCAATATCGTCGCCTGCATGACATCGATCGAGACACGTTCCTTCGCGTCGGACCAGGCCAGATAGGCCAGCGACTGGAGCGGACCAAACGCGGCCGTCTGCATTTCGCCCAGGAAGTTGTAACCTCCCCGGCTGTAGGGGTTCCACAGCGGCAACCGGCCCTGGCGCACTTCGGCGGCTGCAAACTGCAACCAGGGGTAACTCTGATTGGCGTTGTCGGGCAGCGAGAGGATGGAGTATTCGGACGTCAGCGCGATTTTCCAAAAAAGCGCCAGCGTAATGAGCAGAAGCACGACCGCAGGTGCGAAGACTTCGCGCCGCCAGAAGAAGGACTTGGGTTGAGAATTGGTGATCACAATGCCAGAAGTGTGGTTCTAACTAAATCGCTTTCACCGCAGAGATCCAGCGCAGCAAGCCGCGACCGTATGCCGTATGCCGCAAGCCGTATGCCGGGCGTAAGTAAGGGGACGGGTCGGCGATGGTCGCGGCTCTGCTGGTGCTCCGTCGTCGGCCTAGGCATCATACGGCTTGCGGATTGCGGCATACGGCTACGGCATACGGCATACGGCATACGGCATACGGCATACGGCATACGTTGCGGTTACGCCGCTCTCTGCGATGAACACCCCTTCATGACAGAATGCTATTTCGGGCCTCCAAAAAACTTCTGATCCAGCTCGATCAACTGCGGAAGGTACAGCATCGGTTTGAATTTCCAGTAGCCGGCCATTTCGCGCTGGTCGCCGTAATGCGGAGACTTGGGATCTTCGCTTTGTCCTGGAGGCAAAATACTGACGCTGCGCAGCAAGGGCTTGGAAAGCTCGACCGCTAGAATATACGTGCCGCGCGAGGTAGCCGGAATGGGAGGCAGCGGACGAAAGTTGATGTTGGGCTGAAAGTGTCCCCACAGCGCCGGAGCCGGGCCCCGCTTTGCCGCCAGATTGGCCGCGGCCTTTTCGAGCGCCTGGATCTGGATCTCGACGAGGCTTCGGCCGTTCAGAAAATCGTATTGCACTGGAACGCTTGCGTCTTTGCCGTCGAGAACATGCAGCAACAGGCTTGGCTGGGTGATCTGCTGAAAGATATCTGGGTCCACATCGGCGAGCTCATCGGCAAAGATCAGATCGCGCAGCGCCAGGACCCACTCGTCAAAAAGCGTCTTGGCGATGCTTCCCTCGGTGGCGTGGTTGTCCCAGCTCTTGAACAAATCGTTGGCGAGATTCAGGCGCCGATCGTCGATCCCGTAGTCCTTGATCGCTTTGAGTAGATGCGGTTTGAGATAGTCGGCGGTCGGGTCGTTCAGCCCGATATCGATGGTGATGTCGCGAACCTGTTCGAAGGAAAGCTTCGGCTGCGCCTCCAGCAACTGGCGGATGCGGTGAACGCGAAAGATCCCTCCCCAGGTCGGACGGTCGCCGTTGTCCCAATCGACCGAAGGCTTGTTGTTCCAGTTGTAGAGAAATCCCTGCGCCGGGTTGATCGACTGGGGAATCTGCTCGACGCCAAGGACCCCCTTCCATTCTTTTTCGCCGGTACCAGGCGTCGGCATGCGCGGATCGATTCCGTCGGCGCGCAGCGGCGGCCGCCCGCAGTGCCAGTAGCCGATGTCTCCGGAGGTCGTCGCAACAAAGAAATTGTGTGTCAGCCAGATCATCTTGGCGCTTGCTTCAAATTCCGGAAGCGTTGCCGCGCGCCAGAAACCGTACATCGCCTTGAGAGTTTCTGTTTCCTTGGTACGGAAAGTTGCCGCCAGGCTGTAGGCGATCGGCTGCGTGTCGTCCCATTCGATCACCGGACCGTGGACGGTACGGCAGATCTCGACAGTCTCGTCTTTGCCGTCGCGCACGCGGATCGTTTCAGTGCGCTTTTCCATGTCACGCCACTGTCCCTTGAACCAGTATTGATACTTGTTGGCGGGATTCAGCTTCTCGACAAAGACATCTTCCATGTCGGTTACTCCCGACGTGGTCGTCCAGGCCAGCGAGTTATTGTGGCCGATGAGCACACCCGGGATTCCGGCAAATCCCATACCGATGATGTTCAGGCCGGCGCCGCTCAAGTGAACCTCGTGGGCGATCTGTGGCGTGGAAAAGCCCATCTGCGGGCCTCCCACGAGCATGGCGTTGCCTGTCGAGGTGTGGCCCGGAGAGACCACCCAGGCGTAACTGCCCCAGCGGGAAAACAAGCCTTCGCTTTCGGCATAGGCGCGAATCTCACGCAAGTCGGCGCGCGCTTCGGCGCGGGCCAGCGATTGTTCCGACAAGCTCTGGCCGGAGAAAAGATTGGTGGCGCCGCTGGATCGAGCGGGAGCGTTTCGCGGAGCTGCCGTACCCGGTGGGACTGTCACGGGCGAAGCCGGATCGTTGTGCCAGAACAGGTCATTGAAAATCTTCAGTCCGGTTTCTTCGCCAAACTTCTTCTTCAGCTTGCCGAGGTAGCGCAGGTTTCGCAATTCTCCTCCGCCCCCCGAACCGAAACGTTGCGCCATCATGTCCCCGATGGCGATCGAGTCGGTCGTGCGCCACGGCACAATCTTGATGTTCTGTTTGGAAAACTCTTCGGGAAGCGTTCCCTTTGCCGCCGCTTCATTCATCCAAGCAGTGACGCCTTCGGCGTAGCCAAGGAAGGCAACCTTGTATTGATTCTCCAAGGCGTCAAAACGCGCCTGCCTTTCGGCTTCGGTATGGCCGAGTGTCCGGGTGTCCCGGTCGCGCTTGAGCGCCTTGGCATCCAACTCCGCCATTTCGCCGCGGGCATCACGGCGATAGCGCTCCATTTGCCACAGGCGATCCTGGGCGACAGCGTAGCCGTTGCCATAGAACAAACCGCGTTCGGTGGTGGCCGACACGTGCGGCACGCCGAAGCGATCGCGGACGATCTTGATTTCTTCTTCACCCAGTTTCAATGTCACCTGGGCAAATGCGGAGGCGACCGATAACCAGACCACTGCAACCACAACGAATGTTCGTTTCATGAGACTCTTTTCTGAAAGAAAGACATTGATTAAACCGCTGCTTCTGTTTTATCCATTTCAGCCGTCAAAAGTCCACAGTAATATAGAGGCGGTGCCGCGACCGTTCAGTGCCGCGACCGCAGGGAGCGGGTCCGTGACTGTTCAGTGCCGCGACCGACGGAAGCGGGTCCGTGCGCCCATTGAGA
>JBPCNK010000264.1:0-3207 GCA_051001345.1 Acidobacteriota bacterium
GGCGGCGCCGCGTCGTTGCCGCCGCACGCAATCAAAAGCAAAATGCCGAAAAGAAAATTCCCCAGCAACAAACTTCTTCGCATCGAACGTATTATATACATCGGCGCATGGGTGTCAGTGCCGGCGGAATGTCCGCGCCACGATCGCAGCACTGCCATCGTGGCACAGCCGGCCGTGTTGCATCGTTCATCTAGCCACTGGCCACTGGCCACTGGCCACTGTGGTGATTGAAACGATGATTCGAATTGAAGGCCTGACCAAAACACTCTACTCCGGCGGCCGACCCGTCGAGATCCTGCGCGGGATCAACCTGCAGATACCGCCCGGCCAGTCGGTCGTCATCGCGGGTCCCTCGGGCAGCGGCAAGAGCACATTGCTTGGGTTGATTGCCGGCTTGGATACTCCCACGGCGGGGTCCATTCAACTCGATGGTGTCGAGATCACCGATCTGGCCGAAGACGCCATGGCACGCGTGCGTTCCCGTAAACTGGGCTTCGTATTTCAATCCTACAATCTGATCGCGACGCTGACGGCCGAAGAAAATGTGCTGCTGCCACTGGAATTGGGCGGCGATGGCGCCGGCGGCGTCGACCGTGCCCGGCAGATGCTGGCCGCCGTAGGTCTGGCCGAGCGGGCCACCCATTACCCGGTGCAGTTGTCCGGCGGCGAACAGCAGCGCGTTGCCTTGGCGCGCGCCTTTGTGGCGCGGCCTCCCATCCTTTTGGCCGACGAGCCCACTGGGAACCTCGACAGCGCCAACGGCATGATGGTGCTCAATCTTCTGCTCGAACTGAACCGGTCGGAGGGAACCACGCTGGTTGTCGCCACACACGATCCGGCGCTGCTGCAGGCCATCGACCGCCGGATCATGCTCGGCGACGGCCGGATTGTTTCCGATAGCCATGTCCTTTGAATGGCGCATGGCGCGGCGTGAAATGCGCGCCGGATTCCGCAAGTTTCTCTTCGCGATTCTGGCGGTCGCCGCCGGTGTCGGCGCGCTGACGGGAGTCAAAGGCTTCGGCTTGGCGCTCCAGTCGTCACTGTCGCGGCAGTCGCGCCAGTTGATCGCCGCCGATCTGGTCGTGCGCATGTCTTCGCTCCCTTCGCCGCAGGAAGCGCAGTTTGTCGACGAGATGGTCGCGCGCGGCGCAACCATCGCTCACACAACCGAAACGATCTCCATGGTCTCCTCAGGAGACGCGCCTCCGGTGTTGACATCCATCAAGGCAATCGATCGCGAACTCTATCCGCTCTATGGCGCCGTCAAACTCGACACAGGTGGCACGCTCAAGACGCTCGAGGACTCTCAGGTTGTGGCCACCCCAGACCTGCTGCTTAGGCTGGACCTTCAACGTGGCAGTTTCGTCCAGGTGGGCTCGGCGACGTATCAGATCGCAGCCGTTCTTGAAAGCGAACCGGACCGGCTTGCTTCGGGTTTTCAACTAGGTCCGCGTGTGCTCCTGACGCGCCGGGCCCTGGAACGCTCGCAATTGATCCGCCTCGGAAGCCGCGCCGCTCAGATCTACCACGTCCGGTTACCGGCGCAAGGCCTGACGTTGCAGCAGGCCCGCGGCATCGCCGAATCCCGATTGGCGAAACGCGCGCGGCTGCTGGACTATCGTGATCCCAGTCCGCGCTTGAGCCGCGGCCTGGAGCGGACGGAAACATTCCTCAGTCTGGTCGGCCTGATCGCGTTACTGGTGGGCAGTCTGGGTGTGGCCATGACGCTGCACGCCTATTTGCAGCAACGCCTCGACACGATTGCGATTCTCAAGAGCCTGGGAGCGCGCTCCGCCCAGATCATGCGGGTTTACTTGCTACAGGGAATGTCGATCGGCCTGGCCGGCAGCTTGCTGGGAGTGGCCGCCGGATACGCCGTGCAACTTCTCTTTCCGAGGTTTCTCGCCGGTCTGCTGGAGATCGAGACACACGTCGAAGCGGCTCCCTGGGCGGTCGTGCAGGGCTTGGCGGTCGGGGTGCTGGTCACAACGCTGTTGTTGCTCGTCCCGCTGTTGAGAATTCGGCGCATTCGGCCGGCCATGGTCTTTCGGCGGCATATGAGCGAGCAAGAGGCTGGACCGAATGAACGACGCTTGTTGCAGCGGTTGATCGGCGGCGTGCGACGTGTCCGGCAAAATACACTTTCGTGGGTGACGGCCGCGCTGATTTTTGCGTCCATCGGCGGCATTGCCGCGTGGATGGCCGGATCGTGGCGGCGCGGTTATGGTTTTGTGGGGGCGCTGCTTGGCGCCACGCTCGTTTTGATGCTGCTGGCGCGGCTACTGCTGTTGGCGTTGCGACGGCTGCCGCGGTTGCGCAATGTCTGGATGCGCCACGGCCTGGCCAACCTGCATCGGCCCGGCAATCAGACGGTCTTCGTGCTGGCAACGCTTGGCATTGGTGTGGCGCTGACATCGTCGATCTATCTCGTCCAGTCATCGTTGCTCGGGCAGATCCAGCGAACGATCCCGGCCGATTTTCCGAACCTGTTCGTTCTTGGAATCAGCAGCGATGAAAAGGACCGCCTGTGGAGCTATCTTGCTTCGCATGCAACGGTCATCGATGCCGGCAAACCCGTGGCTGCCACGCCGGCGCGCGTGACGGCCGTCGACGGGCGTTCGGTTGAGAAGTTGGGGGGCGACGACCGAGGCGACAGGCAGTTTGCTCAGATGGAATTTACGTTGAGCTGGTCGGAACAAGCACCGCCCGACACGCGGATTCTGGAAGGGAAGTGGTGGACGGGGACGCCTTCCGAGCCGCAAGTCTCGGCCGGAAAGGCGGTGGCCAACGTGCTCGGCTTGCACTTGGGCTCACGAATCGAATTCAACGCCGGCGGCCGGGCGCTGGCCGGACGGGTAGCCAATATCCGCGAGAGCGATTCCTTGCGGCCGGGCTCGAACAACCAGTTTATTTTCAGTCCCGGGGCGCTCGAAGGGATGCCGACCACGTACGTGGGAAACCTGCGCGTGCGTCCCGAGGGAGTGCGAATCCTGCAGCGGGATTTGTTTCGACAGTTTCCAACGCTGACAACCGTCAATTTGGAAGAGGTCTTGGGCACAGTGCAGAAGTTTATCGAGAAGATCGCGCTGGTTATCCAGTTCATCTCGGCCTTCGCGATTCTGGCAGGGATCATCGTACTGGCATCGACGATCGCCTCGACGCGCTACCGCCGCGTCCGCGAGGCGGCCCTGATGAAGGCGCTTGGCG
>JBPCNK010000265.1:0-5351 GCA_051001345.1 Acidobacteriota bacterium
ATGCCGTATGCCGCAGGCCGGCGACGGAGCGCCAACGGAGCCGCGGCCGGAAGGCTGCGGGCCGGTAAAAAGGAAGCGGGATCAAAAATCTTGCTCAAATAACAAGATTTCACCAATTGGTAATACAAAGAACACAGAGAAAACCAATCTGCGTCCGCTTTGTATTCTGTGGACTATTGAAGTATCTTTTCGATAAATGAAATTTTCACTTAAGGTGTGGCACAGGGTTCCAGCCCTGTGTGCTTTTCCTCGAACGTAGCTGTCTCTGGAAGAGGACCACCGGGCAGATTAATGCAACCCCGTATTTGTCTTCTCTGTGAACCTCGGTGTGCTCTGAATTACCAATTGGTGAAACCTTGTTATTTGAGCAAGATTTTTGATCCCGCCTCCTTTACCGGCCCGCAGCCTTCCGGCCGCGGCTCTATTGGCGCTCCGTCGACGGCATACGGCATACGGCATACGGCATACGGTTGCGGCTTTGCCGCGCTGCGTCTCTGCGGTGATTGACGACTAATCCGGGCTTACGCTTAAGAACAAACCCATGCTCCTGACCAGACGAGAGATGATGCTCCAAGGTGTCGCATGCGCCGCACTGACCGGGATTGCTGCACCCGGCCGGGCCACGGCAGCCTTGCCCCAAAAAGTTTCCGGGGACGAGGCGATCCGCCGCTTCCTCGCAGCCCGCGCCTTTGAACTCGAACGTCAATTTCTGCCGGGAATCAAGACTGCTGCCGATTTCGAGAAGATACGCCCTGCGCTGCGCGAAGACTTCTTCGACATGCTGGGGCTGAAACCGATGCCCGAACGGACTCCGCTCAAGGCGACAATCACAGGGCGGCTCGAACAACCCGGCTTCACCGTCGAGAAACTTCATTTTCAGAGCCTGCCGGGACTTTATGTCACGGCCAACCTCTATCTTCCTCGGCCGGCGCCAGGCCGCCAGCCGGCGATTCTGTATCAGAGTGGCCATTACAACCGCCATCGGCGTGAAGGCGCCAAAGTTGCGCCTGACTCCCAGGGTGACGGCATATGGTTTGCAACGCACGGATATGTCGCGTTGGTCCTCGACACGCTCGAACTGAGCGAAATTGCCGGCCTGCATCGCGGGTTGCTCGGCGAAAAGCGGTGGTGGTGGCATTCGGCCGGATACACTCCGGCCGGTGTTGAGTGCTGGAATGCGATGCGCGCCATGGACTATCTGACTTCGCGGCCGGAAGTCGACCCCGCCCGAATCGGAGCGACAGGCATTTCAGGCGGCGGGATCGGCGCTTTCTGGATTGCCGCTGCCGACGACCGCGTCAAAGCGGTAGCCCCGGTAAGCGGAATGGGCGATGCTACCTTCTACGCCGGAGAAGATGGCATCAGCCGCCATTGCGACTGCTTCTTTCTCTACAACCGCGCGCTCTGGAACTGGACGACGATCTGCTCGCTGGTCAGCCCTCGCCCGCTGCTGTTTGTCAATTCCGATAATGACATCTATTTTCCGATGCCAAACAACGAGCGCATCATCGCCCGGTTGGAAAGCATCTATTCGCTATTCGGTGCAAGCGACGTGGTGGACGCTGTGGTCAGCATCGGCGGACACGGTTATCGCCCCGACATTCGGCGAGCCGTTTTTGAATTCTTCAACCGGCATCTCAAAGTGGACGCGCGGCGCGTCACCGATGACGGGGCCGGCCTCGGACCAGACGGCGGCCCCAGAATCGAACTGAAAGCGCTGCGGGTTTTCCCTGAGGACAGCGATTTTCCGCAAGATTCCATCAACACCAGGATCGATGAGCTGTTTGTCACTCCGGGAAGGCCTGGGATGCCGTTGTCCGGGAGTTTCGAATCGTGGAGGGAGGACTTGTTGAAACGCTTGCGCCGAGCCTCGTTTGCGGCCTGGCCGGCAACGTCTCCGGTGGTTCACACGCCCGAGTTGGGCAGCGAGCCAAGGGCAGGAACAGAATTCACCGAAGAAGGCATCGAAATCTACTGGCATTGGCTTCCGGGCAAACAGCCAGAGCGGGTCCGCTGGCTCATCGTCCTCAATCCGGAGGAGGAATCGGCGAAACTGCCGGAGTGGGCGCGCAGCGTGGTCGGAGAGGGAGCGGCGTTGCTGCTGAGCACACGGGGCGTGGGGCCCGGCGCGTGGACACGGGATGAGTTTCCCCATCCGATTGAACGGGCGATGGCGGTGCTAGGTGGGACGGTTGAAGGCGGACGGGTCTGGGACGTGATCACCTTCGCCGGTCGCCGCGCCGGCCCAGCGATTCACTGGCATGCAGCGGGCCGCGGGCGTTCAGGCATTCTGGCCGCATACGCCGCGCTCTACCAACCCGTCATCGAAGCCGTGGTTGCCGTCGATCCCCCCGCTTCTCACCGTCCGAGGTCGGCCGGTGAGCAGTACGGCCCGGCGCTGCTGAATGTGTTGCGCGTGCTCGATATTCCCGAAGCTCTCGGGTGCCTTGCGCCCCGCCGACTCGCGCTCATCGGCGCGCAGGATGCGGCGTTCGATCGCACTGCCGAGATTTACCGCATCGCCGCCGCCGCCGACCGTTTGGAGCGCAGATCCTAAGAAAAACACCCTGACCCCTGACCCCTGAAGCCCGACCCCTGTCTTACGATGACGGACCGTAGTAGCCGGCGCGGTGGCGGGCCTTGAGACCGTCCTTCTTGAGGCGGACCTGGAGTCGCCGGAACTTGCCGTCCCGGATGGCGTTGGTGGACCGGTAGGAGATGTTGTACTGGTTGGCGATGGTCTGGTGAATCGCCTGCATCGCCTTTTGCATATCGATGGTATTTTTGGAGACCGGGAAAAAGTCGCCGCCTGTTTCCCGCGTCAAGTCCTTAAGTGCGTCAAAGTCGGAGGAATCTCTTCGATCTCTGATGCCCATCGCGTACATAACGATGTCGGACTTCTGTGCTCTGTCGATCACTTCTTTGCGGCTGGTCGTGCTGCTCGTGTCGGCGCCGTCCGAGACGACGACCAGAACCCGGCGGCCCGTTTCTCCCTTGAGCTTCTCTTCGATGCCTAGATAAACGGCATCATAAAGAGAGGTCGAGCCGCCAGCGCGCAGGGTCTGCAGCGCTGACTTCAACCTGCCCAGGTCTGAGGTGTAGTCCTGCACCAGTGTGACTGTGCTGTCGAACTGGATGACTGCGACGATGTCTTTGTCGGGGCGAAGAACCGCCTCGAGAAAGTCATAGGCGACTCCGGAGGCCTGCGGGAGGATCGGTTTGATGCTTCCGCTGGTGTCGACCAGGAGCGTCATGGTAACGGGCAGCGATTCGGCTTCGCCCGCGAAACTGAAGAACTCGATGCTCTGCGGTTTCCCGTCTTCAAGAACCTCGAAGTCGCCCTTCGTCAGCCCGGGTACCAGCCGCCCGCGCTTGTCGATCACCGAAAGCAGCAGGTTGACCATTTCGACTCGCGCACGAATGACCGGGGGTTGCCCGGCAGGCGCCTGAGAGGCCCGCGGGCCCGTCGGCATCACCAACAGGACAAGAGCAACGACTGCAAAAACTCTGAGTAACAGAAATTTCATGCTGCCCCCTGACCCCTGAAGCCCGACCCCTGTTTTCATGCGCCTCATCGTTCAATGACGCCGACATTGACGGCGTAGTTGCGCCCAGCCGGCAAATTTTGCCTGAATCTCAAAGCGTTCAGTATAATACGGGCCTGCATGAGGCGTTCTTCCAAACTCTGTTCAGCCGCAGCCCTGTTGGCTTTCGCCTTGTTTTTCGTCGATGGCGAGGCTTTGGCTCAGAATCTTCCGGACGGCGCTGTGGTCGGCAAACTCGAGCTCGCCAAAATCGGAGGCGGTACGACCCGACTCGATGCGTATAGCGGGCAGGTGCGCGTCGTGAATTTCTGGGCGACCTGGTGTCTGCCCTGCCGCGAGGAGATTCCCATCTTCAAGAAGATGCAGGATCGATACGCATCGCGTGGATTCACTTTCATTGGTGTGGATATCTGGGATGACGCAGAAGCGGCGCGGGATTTTGTAGCCACAACTCAGTTCAATTATCCGGTTATGGTCGGCACCGACGACACGGCCAAGGCTTTCGGACTTTACCAGGGACTGCCGGTGTCCTATTTGATTGATCGCGATGGCCGAGTCGTCAAGCGCTACAACGCCTTCAACCAGGAGACCGTCTCCCAACTGGAGCGCGACATCGAGAGCCTGCTCGGCGGCCAGCAGGTAGGAGCCTCTATTTTCAATGTAAGTTTGCTGGCGGCGTTTCTGGCTGGCCTGCTGTCGTTTCTCTCGCCGTGTGTGTTGCCGCTGGTCCCATCCTACGTGTCGTTCATAACTGGAATCTCCTACGAAGACCTCACGCAAGCGGCTGATCGAGCCGCAATTCGTCGTAAGGCGATGATTCACTCCCTGCTTTTCATAATCGGGTTTTCGATGGTGTTTTTGCTGTTGGGAGCTTCGGCCACTTTTCTCGGCAGCTTCTTTGCTCTGTACAAACGCGCCATCTCGATTGTTGTCGGGGCGATCATCATCGTATTCGGACTGCACATTGCCGAAGTCTTCACGATTCCCTGGCTGTACATGGAAAAGCGGGTCGAAGTTGGAAAGAAGAAGGGGGGATACCTCGGCTCGATTGTCATCGGGTTGGCGTTTGGGTTCGGCTGGACACCCTGTATTGGACCGATCCTGAGCGCTATTCTGGGAGTAGCCGCCACCAGCGGGCAATTGACTACCGGCGTGACTCTGCTGGCCGCCTACTCGCTCGGCCTGGGCATACCGTTTTTTCTTGCTTCGATGGCGTTCAATACCTTCCTGCAGGCTTACTCTCGTGTCCGCAAGTACATCCCGATCATCACCCGCTTCTCCGGATGGTTTCTGGTTGCCATCGGTTTGCTGATCATGACGGGACTTTTTACCCGTTTGGCGATCTTCACACAACGGTGGATGTCGGAGTGGTTCCCGGCATTGGCCAAACTGGGGTGAGTCCGACAAAACTTTTTGCCTCCGCCCGCATCTGAAAATGCAATTGGCCCCAGGTTCTGGAAAGAACGTAAGCTCAGCAAAGTGGATCCCCAGTCCACGCAATCCTCCTGTTGGCTTACTTCAGTGAAACCCCAATCCAGAGCCTGGGGCCCTTTCTGCTAGGGGCTAGGGGTTAGGGGCTAGGGGTTAGGAAATTACGAAATAGAGTTACGAAATGCGAGGCGGGTGAACTCAATCCGCATTTTGCCTAACCACTAACTGGGCAAGTGTCAGAGCCTCCTGAACACTTTTGAGACGCCACAGGCCTCAAAACGCGGACCTCCAACTGACAGAGCCTCCCGAACGCCACTCGGTGATAACCTGCACCACGTGGTGTTCGGCAGACTGTGGCAGTGACACGATTTTGAC
>JBPCNK010000266.1:0-16374 GCA_051001345.1 Acidobacteriota bacterium
CCACGAGCGTAAGCGAGTGGGCAATCGGTGACGAAGGACGAAGTACAAAGCAGAGAGGCCACGTGCCTTGCAATTCGTAATTCGTCCTCAGTCCTTTGATCAAAATGCCGCTGATGATTGCCCGCTCGCTTACGCTCGTGGCCCGGACATGACCCATTTTACCCCACTTACCAGTTGACCCAGACGCCAACCCTGTGTTATCAATGCAGTTTTCAAATTGTAGGGATTGGCGTTTCTTATGCCGTTATCGGTAGACCTGTGGTCACTTCTGATTTCCTCCTTCGTATTTCTTTTGACGCTGGTGTCGCTCCATCAGCTGCTCTTTAAACCCCTGCTGGGAATCCTCGACAAGCGGCATGCCGCCACCGTCGGCACGCAGCAAGAGTCGGTTCGCACGCTGGAACATTACGAGAGCCGCTTTGCCGAGTACCAGGGCCAGCTCAAGGAAGAAAAGAAACGCGGCTACAAGCGGCTCGAACAGATCCGCGGCGAGACTCTTGGACAGCGCCAGGCCGCCGTTGAGCGCGCCCGCCAGGAATCTGCGCGGCTGCTCGACGAGGCTCGACATAGTCTGGAAGGCGAAGTCGCCCGGGCTCGTGCCTCCATTGAGGCGCAGGCCGGCGAGATCGCTGCCGACATTTCATCGGCGATTCTGGAACGCTCGCGCTGACGTTCGCCGATCCTTCCGTTTGAATTGGAAATCACCATGATGAAACGACGACTCTTGATCGGGATAGCCTTCGCAATCGCGCTGCTGGCGGCGACTGGATCGGTCGCCGCTTCGGACGCCGCCGCGGGCTGGGGAGTGCTGGACACGGTGGGCCGGATCGTCAATCTGGCGATTCTCCTCGGAATTCTCTTTTTCGCCCTGCGGAAATCGCTGCCGGTTATTTTCGCAAACCGGCGCGAGGGGATTCGCAGGGCCCTCGAAGAAGCCCAGCGCGCCCGTCAGGCGGCGGAAGCCAAGCTGCAATCGATTGAAGAAAAGATGAGCCGGCTCGACATCGAACTGGAGTCGATCCGAAAGTCTGCCGAGCAGGAAGCCGAAGACGAGCGCCGGCGGATTCTAGAAATGTCGCAGCAGGAAGCCGACAAGATCGTCGCCACGGCCCGGCAAGGGATTGAAGGTCTGACGCGTAACGCCGAAAAGGAACTGCGCCGCTACGCGGCCGATCTGGCCGTCGATCTGGCCGAGACACGGCTGCGGCACGACGTGGGAGAGGCCGACCATAAGAAGATGTTCGAAAGATTTGTCGATAAACTCGAGAAGGTGCAATGAGCAGTTCCGTCGTATCTCGAAAATATGGCGGGGCGCTGGCTGAACTGGCCGTGGCGGTCAACCAGGGGGACACCGTGGCCGCTGAGTTGGCCTCCGTTGAGAAGATGCTGGCCGACAACTCCGAATTGTCCGGCGTGCTTTTCAGTCCTGCGGTGGCCATCGCCAACCGCCGTGCCATCCTGCGCCAGGTAGTCGAACGCATGGGCGTGTCGGATCTGACCCGCAACCTCCTCTTGGTCCTGCTGGACAACCACCGCCTCGAGCATCTGGCCGACGTCGTTGAAAGCTACCGGCAGGCGCTCGACCAGGGCTTGGGAATTCAATCGGGCAACGTCGTCAGCAGTCTGGCGCTGGACGAAGAAGGCCGCCGCCGGTTGACCGACAAACTGTCGAAGCTGACCGGCAAGAAGATGAAACTGAGTTTCTCCTCCGACCCGGAGTTGATCGGAGGATTGAAGGTGCAGATCGGCAGCACGATCTACGACGGAAGTATCCGGACGCAACTGCAGGAAATCAGGAAGAGGTTAACACAGCGATGACGATTCGAGCGGACGAAATCAGCAAGATTATCAAAGAGCAGATCAAGAACTTCGACGCGGGAGTGGTGGTCAGCGAAGTCGGCAGCGTGATCTCCGTCGGCGACGGAATCGCCCGCATTCACGGCCTCGAAAAGGTCATGGCCGGCGAACTTCTGGAATTGCCGCATGGGGTCTTCGGCCTCGCATTCAACCTCGAAGTCGACAATGTCGGGGCGGTGCTTTTCGGCGAGTTCCACCGCATCCAGGAAGGCGATCTGGTCAAGCGTACCAGCCGTATCATGGAGGTGCCTTGTGGCGACGCCATGATCGGGCGCGTCATCAACGCTTTGGGCCAGCCGTCCGATGGCAAAGGACCGATTCACACCGACGCGTTTGCCGCAGTCGAGCGGATTGCCCCGGGTGTTGTCGACCGCCAGCCCGTGCGCGAGCCACTGCAGACCGGGTTGAAGGCGATCGACTCGATGATTCCGATCGGACGGGGCCAGCGCGAGCTGATCATCGGCGACCGCCAGAACGGCAAGACCGCCGTGGCCATCGACACGATCGTCAATCAGAAGGACACCGACGTCGTTTGTATCTACGTCGCCGTTGGCCAAAAGCAATCGACTGTCGCGCAGGTCGTCAAGACGCTTGCCGACGCCGATGTCCTTCAGAACACGGTCGTCGTTTCGGCTTCGGCCAGCGATCCGGCTACGATGCAATACATTGCCCCCTACTCCGGTTGCGCCATCGGCGAGTACTTTCGCGACCGGGGACGCCACGTTCTGATCGTTTACGACGACCTTTCCAAGCACGCCGCGGCTTATCGGGAGATCTCTCTTCTGATGCGGCGGCCGCCCGGACGGGAGGCCTATCCCGGCGACGTTTTCTATCTGCATTCACGCTTGCTCGAGCGCGCCTCCAAACTGAACGACGAGTTGGGCGGCGGCTCACTGACGGCGCTGCCGATCATCGAAACGCAGGCCGGCGATATATCCGCCTACATTCCGACCAACGTCATCTCGATTACCGACGGCCAGATTTTTTTGGAGAGCGATCTGTTTTACGCCGGCATCCGTCCGGCCGTCAACGTCGGCAACTCGGTGTCGCGCGTGGGCGGGGCGGCTCAGATCAAGGCGATGAAGCAGGTGGCCGGCCGCCTGCGCCTGGAACTGGCTCAGTACCGCGAACTGGCTGCCTTCGCGCAGTTCGGCAGCGATCTGGACAAAGCCACCCAGGCCCAGCTGGCGCGGGGCGCCCGGCTGGTCGAGATCCTCAAACAGGGCCAGTATCAGCCTCTGACCGTCGAAAAGCAGATCCTCATTATTTTTGCAGCCACCGGCGGGCACCTCGACGACATCGATGTGGCGGACGTCGGGCGATTCGAAACCGGGTTGTATCGTTATCTGGAGAACAGTCGGCCCGGCATCCTGCGCGCGGTGGCGGAAAAGAAGACGATCGACGATGTGTTGAAGTCCGAGATTGATGGCGCGCTGGTCGAATTCAAAGAACGCTTCAAGTCCGAGCAGGCGGCCTGAGGTCCAGATGGCTAATGTCCGCGATATCCGCCGGCGCATCCGAAGCGTCAAAAACATTCAGCAGATCACGCGCGCGATGAAATTCGTTTCGGCGTCGCGGTTGCGCCGGGCGCACGACCGCGTCCTGGCCGCTCGGCCCTACGCCAACCGCATGCTGGCCGTCCTCAACAGCATCGTCAGCCGTATCGAGGACCGCAGCCACCCGCTTTTGGCCCGCCCCAAAGGGGACCGCATCCTGCTGATGGTCATCACCGGGGACAAGGGGCTGTGCGGCGCCTTTAATACCAACATTATCAAGGCAGCCATCGCGCTTCTGGAGCGGGAGCACGCCGGCAAGGACACGAGCCTCTCGCTGGTGGGACGTCGCGGTGTGGATTTCTTCAAGAAGCGGCCCTATCGGGTGCGGCAGCAGTACGTCAATATCATGAGTGCCATCGACTACAGCCGGGCCCGCACCATAGCGCAGTCGCTTATCGCCGACTTTGTCGCGCACGAGGTCGACGCCGTCTATCTGGTGTACAACGAGTTCAAGTCGGTCATCCAGCAGCGCATCGTGGTCGAGCCGTTGCTGCCGATTCAAGAGATCGAAGTGCAAGAGCAGGAAGTCCCGATCGATTACATCTACGAACAGCCGGCCAGGGAGATCTTCGATCACCTGCTACCCAAGCACGTCGAGACACAGGTGTTTCGCGCTTTGATCGAATCGGCTGCCTCCGAGCATGGCGCGCGGATGACCGCCATGGACGCGGCGACCAACAACGCCAGGGAAGTCATCGATACGCTGACATTGAACATGAACCGGGTCCGCCAGGCAACGATCACGCGCGAATTGATCGAGATCGTCAGCGGGGCCGACGCTTTGAAACAAGGATAAAGGAGTAGACATCCAATGAATGAAGGCAAAGTCGTCGCAATCGTAGGGCCGGTCCTGGACTGCCAGTTCAACGAAAAGGAACTCCCTCCCATTTACAACGCCGTACGCGTCACGAGCGAAGGATTTGACACGCAGTTTCCCATCGACATCATCCTCGAAGTCCAGCAGCACCTGGGCGAGAGCATGGTCCGTTGCGTATCGATGCAGCCAACCGACGGGATTATCCGCGGAATGAAGGCCATCGACATGGGCGGCCCGATTACCGTGCCGGTCGGCCGCGGGACTCTGGGACGCGTGATCAACGTGCTCGGCCAGCCCGTCGACAAACTGGGGGAAGTAAAGACAGACAAACGCTACCCCATTCACCGCCCGCCGCCAACGTTTGACGAGCAGAGCACCGCAACGGAGATGCTCGAAACCGGCATCAAAGTCATCGACCTGATCGAGCCCTTTTCCAAGGGCGGCAAGATCGGCCTGTTTGGCGGCGCCGGTGTTGGCAAGACCGTCATCATCATGGAGCTGATCAACCGTATTGCCACGCACCACGGCGGATTTTCGGTGTTTGCGGGCGTAGGCGAGCGCACGCGAGAGGGCAATGATCTGTGGCTCGAGATGAAGGAGTCGGGCGTCATCGACAAGGCCGCGCTGGTCTACGGACAGATGACGGAGCCGCCGGGAGCGCGGCTGCGCGTCGGACTAACCGGACTGACGCTGGCCGAGTATTTCCGCGACGAAGAAGGCCAGGACGTTTTGCTGTTTATCGACAACATCTTCCGTTTCACGCAGGCCGGATCGGAAGTTTCAGCGTTGCTCGGACGAATGCCGTCGGCCGTCGGATACCAGCCCAACCTGGCCACCGAAATGGGCGAACTGCAGGAGCGGATCACGACGACCAAGAAAGGATCGATTACATCGATTCAGGCCATCTATGTACCGGCCGACGACTACACCGACCCGGCGCCGGCTACGACGTTTGCGCACCTGGACGCCACCACCAACCTGGACCGCAAGATCGTCGAAATCGGGATCTACCCGGCCGTCGACCCGCTGGCTTCGACCTCGCGCATTCTTGATCCGCGCATCATCGGCGAGGAGCATTACCGCGTGGCGCGCCAGGTGCAGGGGATTCTGCAGCGCTACAAAGACCTGCAGGACATCATTGCGATTCTGGGCATCGACGAGCTGTCTGAGGAAGACAAACTGGCGGTATCGCGCGCGCGCAAGATTCAGAAGTTTCTGTCGCAGCCGTTTTTCGTGGCGGAACAGTTCACCGGATTCGCGGGCAAGTACGTGCCGCTGGCCGAGACGATTCGAGGTTTCCGCGAAATCGTCGAAGGCAAGCACGACGCCGTTCCCGAGCAAGCCTTTTGGATGGTCGGCGGAATCGAAGAAGTGCTCGAGCAGGCGAAAGCGAAAGCCTAGTCGCCAGTCGCCGGTCGCCAGTCGCCAGTTTGCGTGGGGCGACAATTTGGGGTGCGATGGCAGTGCCGCGACCGTAAGGGAGCGGGCCGGTAGATAGAAAGCGGGATCGAAAATTTTGCTGGAGTGACAAGATCTCACTAACGTTCACTTAAACGACAAATGGCCCAACTTCCCAAGAAGATTCAGCTCGACATCGTCACTCCCGAGACATCGCTGTTCAGCGGGGAAGTCGACGAAGTCTACGTGCCGGGTGTGCGCGGCCAGATGGGGATCCTCCCGGGCCATGCACCGCTTTTGTCGGAGCTGGGGATCGGCGAGGTCTCTTACAAGGTCGACGGGCGCCAGGAGCGGCTGTTCTGTTCGTGGGGCTTTGTCGAGGTGCTGCCTGGCCGTGTTGCGGTGCTCGCCGAAGTGGCCGAACGTGCCGCCGAGATCGACGTGGAACGGGCAAGCAAGGCGCGCGACCGAGCCGAACAGCGCTTGCGGTCGACCAATCCGGATACTGATTTTGACCGCGCCCGCATCGCTCTGGGGCGCGCCATGAGCCGGCTGCAAATCGCCGGGCGATAGTCCCTCTTTTTCAGCCGAGATTTCAGAGCCACGAGCGTAAGCGAGTGGGCAATCAGTGCCTGCAATTGCCCGCTCCCTTGACAATTCACAAATCACCACAGCATTCATGAATCCGGGGATTCATCACCCCCGGATGAAAATCGCCGCGATCTGGGAGCGGCGCCTATGGCAGTGCCGTGCCCGGAAGGGTACGGCCCTCTTGTGTCACACGCACACCGTCCAAAGGGCAATCCAATGACGGCCACACGATGACGAGCACGACTACGTCCACGAGCACGATCACGTCCGCCTGAGTCAAGGGGCGCGGTGCAATGCTGAAGGAGTTTTATCCCGAAGGTGAGTTTGTCCAACTGCACCCGCTCGACAAGAAATTGAAGGGAGAGAAGCCGCGGGCCGAAGATGTTATGATTTAGGGCGTGTATGTCGATGCGGTCAGAGAAATCCGCGGCGCAGAAAGAAGGACAATGAGGGGAGTAGCGCTCTTTTTTTCTCTACCACTCTCTAATGCAGGCATGAGGTTAATGCCGGTCCTGCTGCTGGTGGCGCTGTGCGGCGGTGCTTTGCACGCCGAGAGGTCTGAGTCACAAGGCGCGGCCAAGTTCCGAGAGATCCATGCTACGGGAAAAGCAATCATCAGGGAAATCACCGGTGGCATATCGGAGGAACGACTCCAGTTGTTGGCGAAGGAGCTAAGAACCGACGTCACGCTGCTGCTCGAACAAGTTAAGACCGATCAAGATGCCATCGACGCCGAGACGCTGAAGCTCTACGTGGGCGCTATGCACGGCCTCCACGACTGCCTATTCCTGCGCGCGTACGAGCAGATGGCGAAGCAGGCCAAGGAGGTCGCCCACATGGTAAGTAAGAAGTTTAGGGGTGATCTTATCGGCCTTGTCCAGGTTCCGGATCTATCCCAAGGACCATCCAAGAACCCACTCATCGGCGCATCACAAGCAGCCAATTTCAAAGAGGTGGCTGAGGGAATGGCCAAAATAGTCTCCACCTACGAACTAGACGTTGAAACGCATACCATTCGAAATTCGAAGGGCAAGGATGAGCCGCGACAATTCATCGCGCCGCGGCAATCCGAGAAGATCCTGGCACGCACGCGCGAGCTTTTGGTGAAAGCGAGCGCTCGGGTTGACGGGGTTGCTTCTGGCCCGGAGGTAGCGGCCGTGACTCCAACTTCCAGCGGCGGCGTAATCGAATCAATCGTAAGCAGTCCGACCGTGCAGTCCGACGTAAAGATTCTCTACTTCACCACCGAACGCAGGGAAGGAGACGGAGCCACTAGCTTAGCTGCTAGGATTAACGGCGAACTCAAGAACGCTGGTACTGGAGCGCTTGGTGTTCAGTTGCAAGCCGTTGCCCGTGACGGCGCCGGGCGAATCGTGGACTCGAAGGAGTTCTGGCCCGCATCGACGAGCAATATCCCGGCCGGGGCGAGCTGGCCGATCGCCTATACGGTTTCCGACAAGCCTGACATTGCAAAGGTCGAGCTCCGAGTGATCAACGTGAAGGTCTGGTAGCGTGGCCATGAAACGTAGACGCTCCTTCTTCTGCGTGGAACTGATCCCTCTTGGCCGTGTTTGTGTCGGCATGGGCCCAGATCATTCTCCCCGTCGTTCGATCGTTTGGGCGAGAATGAAGTGAGGCGCAGCACAGGAAGGGAGTAGCGCTAATGTCTCAGGATTTGCTATTCGCTATGGGCTTCCTGGGCCTTCTGATCGGCGTCTTGGCGGCCAAGAAAAAGGGGTTCTCTGTCGTCGGAGGCGCTCTGGGTGGGCTGATTCTCGGGCCTTTGGCCGTCCTGCTTTTCTTGGTATCCGGGGATAGACGTAAATGTCCGAACTGTGCCGAGATGATCAGCAAGGAAGCAAAGGTCTGCCCCAAGTGCCGGTGCGAAGTTGTGCCGGCGGTGAACCAAACCCAGCGGCGAGGCTAAAACGAAAGGCCAAATATGATTCCAACAATCGGGTTGATGATTGGGTTTTACATAATTGCGCGATGCCTTGAGATGCTGGGCTTACCGGCGACTGGCGGGCTGTCATTCATAATGAGGATATTTGCAGCGGTCTCGATTCTGGTGGCGATCATCGGCATAGTGTCGCTTGTCAACAGCGGCGGATCGCTTCCGGATCTGACAAGGCGTTGACATGAATATTAGGAAGATCGATCTGTGCGTCGCGATCGTTCTAGTTGCTGGGCTGCTCATCCTGCATTTTGCTGGTTGGTTTGAGCGGCCTAAAATAATTACCCCCACCAGCAGTCCAGCGTTGCCATCGTCTCTCTTCAACCAAAGCCAGCAGCAGTCGGTCATCCCTAAGCTTACGCCGGAGCGGATCGTTAAGCGCGCAGAGGCTGCGGTTGGACTGCATGATCCGACGTTGTTCACACTGAACGAGAGAAAAGCGGAATTGGTAACCGTTCCACTTGACGCGCCAGAATACCGGCGCGCCAGAGCGCTCCTGGTCAGGATTGATTCAAAACGTAAAGTGGCCGAGGATCAAGAGCGCAAGCTAGAAATAGTACGGCTTCGTGAAACCCTTCGACAGGAATACGAGGCGGTCGTGGCACGAGCGAACCCGCACATGAATTTCATTAAGGTTAAGGTCGCTAAATCTGGAAAGGGCTACGCGCTTTGGGCTGTGCATTCATACTTTACGAGCCGCAGCTTTGCCCTTGGGGATGATGCGAAAGTTATTTGGTCCTGGATAGCGGAAAACCGGGCGGCACTTGACCGTGCCGGGTTCCTAAAGGTTGGGTTGATGGGCGAAGACTACGGTTCCTGTTGGTACGACCTGAAATAAGAACCCGGAGTGAGCGCTATCACAGGATGTGTCCCATGCGGTGCCTAAAGTGCAGCAAAGATGTTCCCGCGGAGTCGCATTTCTGTCCGCACTGCGGCGACGAACTCGTACTGCGACCCATGATAAGGTGTCCCTTCTGCGCCGAGGAAATTCAGCGAGAAGCAACCGTGTGCCGTTTCTGCGGAAAAACGATTGTCGTGACAAGTAACGCTCCAACCCGATCGCACCCGCCACGGCATCCGTGGCCGATCACCCTACCACCGTGGCCCATTGGCTGCATCACGATTGTACTCCTTGTTTTTGGCGTCTCGTCTTCCGTCAAGGATTGCGCAGACGCAAGAAAAAAGGAGCCACTGGCCAGTAAAAACAAGGTGGTCGCCTCGGACGTCAAGCCCGACCCGCCGTCCCCCGATGAAATCAAGGAGCTCCGCGACAGCAACAAAAAGCTCAGAGACAATGCTGCGCGTCTCACCCGCGCCCTTCGCGGGGAGCATGACAATGTTCGGGACGTGACCTTCTACTACGATCCTACCTCACCGCGAGGACATGCACAGAACGGGTTCCTCTTGTATGTCGGAACGGCAAAGGCGACTCCGCCTTGGCTTCGGCTTAGGATCCAGTACTACGGAGACAGCTGGCTCTTTATCCAAAAGTACATATTTAAGATCGATGGCGTGCGGGCGGAGATCACCCCGAGTGAAGTGGAGCGCGATAACTATACGGATGTGTGGGAGTGGTGGGACGAAAGCGTGAGCACGGAACACCTGAGGATCGCCCGCGCAGTGGCCGATTCGAAGGAAACAATTCTCCGATACGAGGGGAGGCAGTACTACCGCGACCGCACGATTTCAGCGACCGAAAAGAAGGCGCTAGCACGCATCCTGGAGGCGTACGGGGCTATGGTGACGGCTTCAACGCTGCCGGTGGAAGACCCGAAGTGAGGGTTCTGCAATGAAACGAATCCACGCGATCCCGTCCCGCGCGACCATCTCCGGTGTCTGACATTGGAGAGACGCAAGGGTTCACGGAGAAGCAATGGCGGACATTGAGCGCGGCAGTTGGTTGGTGCGACTGACGGTGTCGCACGTAAAGGCGGAATAGCAAAGCAGCGGCGTAGCCAACATCGGGTTTCCGATATAATAGGAATTGTCATGCCATTTTTCGCCATATCGGCCAAAGAAGACGAGAAGCTTGCACCGACAATTCAAAGCGTCTACCCGGAGACCCACCGACAAGTGTGGCCTGGCCTCTACCTTGTCTTTGATGAAGCGACAACCCAGCAGGTAGGAGACAGGCTCGGAGTCGCGGACGGATCGAAAGGCCTCGTCTTTATTTCCATGGTCGAATACTACTGGGGATACGGACCCAAGGATGTATGGGAATGGTTGAAGCTGAAGGGGCCAGTTCAAAAGTGACGGCACGCAAAACCGAACGAGAGTCCGGCCCACCCCCGCACGCCCCGGCAGGAACGCCCACAGCGCCGTATTTACATCCAGACCAGCATAGCTGGATACTGCAGTCGGTTGGGGAAATGCGGGAGTCGATTGGCGGCCTCAAGCGTGCTGTCGAGACGCTCTCCGAACAATCGAAAGAAAATACAGCGAAGCTGAACAGTATCAGCCATAGGGTCTATGCCGCTACGATTGTGATGGGTTTGCTTGGGGGGCTGGTGGCCTTTCTGGGCTGGATCATCAGCAACCTCGGCGGCGTCATCGTGCGAGCCCTCGACGTACTCGCACACATCCCACCAAGGTAAGTTGTGAGAATGCCATTCTTTTACCATTGTTATCGTCGCTCAATTTCCTCCAACACAGCCGCTGTCGCGCCGGCTACTATGAACCCGCCGACGGTAGCGACGGTGATGAAGGCCGAGCGGGCGAGTAGGAAGGGGAAGGCCAAGACTTTAGTCACCGGTATCCTCCCGACTGAGCCACAGGCTGTGCCCCGGCTTGGTCAAAATGTAGAGTCCTCAATTTTTTCCAAACCGCCGATGCCGGGGAGGCCGCGAGGCACGATCTGGTAATTGGCCCAGATGTGCAACAGTACGCGCCCGTGGGCTTGATACATCCAGTCCGCGTACTGGTGCAGCCAACCATCCCCAGTTCCCAGATCCGGGATATCGTCGATCGACACTTCCAGCATCGACGCTAGGAAAGCGGCCCGGCAGTTGCCTTCCTCTGGACCGACTTTTGTTTGCTGAACCGGTTTCATTTTCTCGTCAACACCGCCTCGATCGCCGCGCCGATAGCAACCGTTACCAGCTTATCCCCCGCTCGCCAGATCCAGCTCTTCTTGGTCACGCGGCCGGCGGGCTTCACCTGGTCTTCGAGCTGGACAACGCGCGCCTCGACTTTGCCGCGCAGATCGCGCTCGAGCGCGATGATCCGGTCTTTGTCCTGTAGGCTGGCGTCTTTTACCTGAACGATCTCCGCTTGGGCCTCGCCGTTCTTCCGCTGTGGGCAATCAGTGCCTGCAATTGCCTGCTCCCTTACGGTCGCGGCCCTGTATTGATCGCACTGATTACGCTCGCGGCTCGGTCGTGTTCGTTGACAACAGCGCACCCGATTGTTAGCCTATCTTTTCCTTGCGAATGTTGGGGGGTCGTCTAACGGCAGGACGGCAGGCTCTGGATCTGTCTATCGGGGTTCGAATCCCTGCCCCCCAGCCAAATTCCCGGCGCCACACGGCGTTGCCGAAGCTTCAGTGCCTAGACTGAGGAGGTCCCCTTGCTGAAACGGTGCCTGACACTCTTTCCCATTTTTTTTATCCTGACGAGCGCATTGATGATGACCGCTTCGGCACGATCCGACGAAACCGGATTTCTCGACCGCACCGTTCGCTCCGGCGGGAAGACCTATCGCTATCAGGTTTACGTCCCGGCTGACTGGACCAAGCGTCGCAAATGGCCGGTCATCTTGTTCCTTCACGGCGCCGGCGAGCGGGGTGAAGACGGCGTCATTCAAACGGAAGTCGGAATCGGTACGGCGATTCGCCGCCATAACGACCGCTTTCCGTGCATCGTCGTTTTCCCGCAGTGTCGCAAAGGGGTCTGGTGGAATGATCCAGAAATGGAGCAACAGGCCCTGCAGGCGCTGTCTGACGCCATGCGCGAGTTCAAAGGCGACTCGGCCCGGGTCACGCTGACGGGAATCTCGATGGGCGGCTACGGTACCTGGCACCTCGGAGCAAAGCTTCCCGGGAAGTTTGCCGCTTTGGCGCCCGTCTGCGGCGGCGTCCGGTTGCCGGCGCGAGTGCCGCCTCCGCCTGGTTTTGTCGAGCCTGCCGATCCGTATGCCACAGCGGCGCGGGCCATCGGCAAGACTCCGGTATGGGCCTTCCACGGCGATGCTGACAACGCCGTTCCGGTCGCCGAATCGCGCAGTCTGGTAGCGGCTCTCAAGGCCTCTGGCGGCAACGTCCAATACACCGAGTATGCCGGCGTGGGCCACAATTCGTGGGACCGAGCCTACGCGGACAAGGAATTCATCGCCTGGCTCTTAAAAGCAGGGGTCAGGGGTTAGGGGTTAGGCAATTGCGGATTGCGAATTGCGAATTGCGGATTGAATTGCGGATTGCACTTGGCCGCCTTGTAATTCGTAACCCGTAATTCGTAATGTTCTAAATGCTGTCACTCGCGCTGGGCCGCGATTGTGGCCTACAATACAGGCAATCGAGAGGCAATAAGGAGAAACCCTTATGAGTCTCAAACATTTTCCAATTGTTGTGTGTCTGCTGCTGCTGGCGGGGGATACCGCTTTGGCGCAGGCCGTCACGGGGACCCTTGCCGGCCACGTCACCGACCAGACCGGCGGCCGGGTTCCTGGCGTCACCATCAAGGCTGTCGGACAGGAAAACAAAGGCAGAGCGCTCCAGCATCACCAACGATGAAGGCTTCTATCAGATCCCCTTCGCTCCCCTCGGAAAATACACCATCACCTTCACCCTGGCCGGATTCAAAACTCGTATTCATCAGGAGGTCGACGTCCGCCTCAACATCACTACGACCGTTGACGCCAGACTGGAAGTGGCCGAGCAGGCCGAAAGCGTGACCGTTACCGCCGCCGTACCTCAGATCGATACTACCAGCGGCGAGGTCAAGACCTCCTTTGACTCGCAGTTCATCGAGGACAAGCCGATCTTCAACCGAAACATGCTCGCGCTGGTCAATGACGTTCCCGGTTTCCAGACCAATGCCGTCTCCGGGCAGAACAACCCGACTGCATCGAGCGGAAGCTCCGTTCAGATCAACGGCACGGGAACGCGTTCCGCCACCTTCTCGACCGACGGCGTCAACAACGACGACTCCTCGGAGAATCAGCACCGGCAGACCGTCAATATCAGCGCGATCAAAGAATTCCAGGTGCTCCGCAACAACTTTTCGGCTGAGTTCGGCCGCGGCGCCGGAGCCGTCGTCTTGGTACAAACCAAGTCGGGCACCAATGCTTTTCACGGCGACGCCTACTGGTACACGCAAAACAACATCTTCAACGCGCAAAGTTATTTTGGAAATCTGGCCGGCGCTAGAAAGAGCGCAACTCACCGCCATCTGTTCGGCGGAACCGTCGGCGGGCCCATCCTGCGCGACAAACTTTTCGTTTTCCAAAGCTTCGAGCGAATCAGTGACAGGGGCGCCGGACTGCAGAGCCGCGATATCCTGCTGGCCGATGAACGCAGCGTCGATCCAACCGCCCCCAATCTGACGGCAGCCGATCGAGCCTGGATCGACGGCATCATCAACCGCTTCCCGAATGTCGCGCCCAACAGCCCGAACCTCGGGCCGCGCGTCTATTCGGCGCAGGTCGGCTTCAACAGGCCGGCGTCCGACTACGGAACACGGGCCGACTACACGCTGGACGAAAACAACAGCTTCATGTTCCGGTATCAGTACAGCACCCAGGTCTTCGACAATGATGACACGCTGGTCCGAGGCGAGGCCACCAAGCAGAACAATCGCCAGCAGAACTTCGGTCTGACTCACACGCACATCTTTTCCCCCAGGACGGTCGGCGAATTCCGTTTTGCGGTCGGCCGTCGGCGTACGACCGTCAACATCAAAGATGGAAACGAAACGCCGATTGTGCGGTTTACCGGCCTGGCGCGCGGCACTTCACTCGGCAGTTCGGGAGTTTTTCCGATCCTGCGTTTCCAGACCGATTACCAGTACGTTTACAACCTGTCGACGCTCCTCGGCTCGCGCAACGCGATCAAATTCGGAACCGACATTCGCCGCCAGCAGCTCAACGACCGGGCGGATCAGTTCTCGCGTGGCTTCTGGACCTTCAACATCAGTGGGGGCAGGACCGCCATTGAGAACTTCCGGCGTAATTTCGTCAGCTCGTTTCAGCGTTCCTGGGGACCGAATTTCCTCGGCAATCGCACCGGCGAGTTTAACTTCTACATCCAGGACGACTGGAAGCCCACGCGGTCGCTCACTCTGAATTTTGGCGCGCGAATCGAGTACGTGCTGAAGCTGTCGGAAGTCAACAAGCTGCTCGACTATGGTTTTGACAATGACCGTTACATCGATCCGCGCTTTGGGTTTGCCTGGAGCCCGGCGGCGAAAAGCGGTTTGGTCCGCGGTATTACGGGAGGACCGGGCCGTTCTGTCATCCGCGGCGGCTTCGGCCTCTTCCACGGCCGGCTCTACCAGTCGGTCTTTTCGCAAAATGGCGCCAGTATTCGCTTCAATCCACCCAACGCTCTTACCCAGACGTACTCGAACGTCACCGGTCTGGCGGACCCGAGCGGCGGTTTCGTTTTCGTGCCGGGTACGATTCCGACGACCCGGTATACGCCTACATTTGTCGATTCCGGTTTAAGGATGCCGTACACGGAGCAGTGGAACCTGACCCTTGAACGCCAGTTGCCCAAGCTATTCGCGCTGTCGGTCAGCTATACGGGCAATCGCGGTATCGGCCTGCTGCTTTACGACACGAGCAACCGCGCCGAGTTCCCGATCCGTGCCCCCGATCATGCCAACGTCACCGCCGCCAACCGCGGCCAACTGATGAACTGCATTGATCCTAATTTGAACAACACGAACCCGGCGCCCGGCTGCATCAGCCTGGCGCAGCCGCGCTATAACGACCGGCGCCCCGATCCGCGTTACACGGGAATCCTGCGCGTGTTTAACGGATCCTGGTCCTACTACAACGGGCTGCAAGTGTCGGTCACCAAGCGCTACAGCAGCGGCTTTTCGCTGAACACCAACTACACGTTTAGCAAAGCGATCGACACCGGTTCAGAGGCCACGTTTACGGGGCTTGATCTCGGTTCATCGACCAACGGAAAGAATTCGGCTGCGGCGTTTCGTGGCTTGAGCCTGTTCCACCAGGCGCACCGCGCCGTCTTCAACTACAGTTATCGGACGCCGTTTCTGGCCAACTGGCATCCTGCACTCCGGCAGGTTCTGGGAGGCTGGCAGGTTGCTGGAACGACGACCTTTTCGTCGGGGAATCCGTTTACGATTTCGTCCGGATACGACGTCAACAGCGACGGCAGCAGCAGCGACCGGCCGTTTTTGCGCAATCCGGCGATTCTGGGCACCAGCATCGACAACGCGCGCCTTGATCCGGCCACCGGCCGCCAGATCAGCCAGGGCCGCATCAAAGTGACCGACCTGTTTCCGAACTCGAGCGCGACCGACCGCGTGTTTTTGCCCGGGGGCGGCAACCAGGGCGACCTCGGCCGCAACACCTTTTTCGCGCATGGCGGTAATAACACCGACATCCAGTTCTCGAAAGGGTTCCGTGTACGCGAAGGGCACCAGCTGATTTTCCGGATGGAGTTTTACAATTTGCTCAACCGGATCCAGTGGGGCTATCCGGCAAACCGGTCGGCGCTCAACTCGAATGCGTCGTTTATGCAGATTACCGGCCAGCGCAACGGTCCGCGCACGGGCCAGTTTGTGATGCGGTACACTTTTTAGAAGCAGGGGTCAGGGGTCAGGGGTCAGGCGATTGCGGATTGCGAATTGGGGATTGAATTGCCGATTGAGCCCATCCGCCGTGTAATTCGTAACTCGTAATTCGTAATTTCTAACCCCTAACTCCTGAATCCTGACCCCTGAATCCTGTCCCATTGTATAATTATGCACATAGAAGCATAATTATGCATTGACTCACCGGCCACCTCCCGCTATACTAAACGCTCCCATGCCCACCCAAACCGAACGCCATCGTGCGCTGCTCCAGCTGCTGGAACAGTACGCTGTCACCAGCCAGACACCTTTGCTCAAACTGTTGCGCCGTAGGAGGATCGTGACGACGCAAGCGACGCTGTCGCGCGACATCAACCGGTTGGGGTTGGTCAAGGTACGCACGGGCAACGGAACCTTTCGTTACGGTCCCGCGGGGAGTCCAGC
>JBPCNK010000267.1:0-6824 GCA_051001345.1 Acidobacteriota bacterium
CCACGAGCGTAAGCGAGTGGGCAATCAGTGGCAGCATTGCGCGAGTTACGAATTACGAGTTACGGGTTACGGGTTACGGATTAAGAAACACAGAGTTCGTGCTTCGTGCTTCGTAACTCGTAACTCGTAACTCGTAGTTCGTAACTCGTAATTGTCGCCACTGATTGCCCACTCCCTTACGGTCGTGGCTCGGTAGTTCTCTGTCGTCGCGGCACGGAACGGTTTGATGCCGTCAAATACTGCAACAACGACGCGAGCTCGTGAGCTGAGAGATGGGTTTCAAAGCCGTCGGGCATGATCGATTGGCGTGAACCCCGGATGGAGGCGATGTCCTTGCGTTGGATGACGTGCTTTTCTTCGGCGTCGACTAGTTCCACAGCCCGCTGGCTCTCACTATCCAACCGCCCGGTCAGCAACTGGCCGTCCTTGGTCGTTACAATCCACAAACGATAATTTCCTTCGACCGAGCGGCTCGGGTCGAGGATATCCACCAGGATATCGGCACGCTTTCGAGCTCCGATACCGGTCAGGTCGGGCCCGATGTTTCGCCCCACTCCGTTGAATGCGTGGCAGCGCATGCAGTTTTTCTCGAACATAACCTTGCCCCGAACGGCATCGCCATTTTGCTGGGCGACGTTGAGCAACCGGGTAACAACTTTTTCTCGTTCAGGATCGGCGGCGCGCCCCTTTGCGGCCACGATTGCCTTGACGCGTTGGGCGATCTTCGGATCCGAGTGCAGCGTCAGTTGCTGTGTCTGTTCGGTGTTCAATTCCCGGTAGTCCATCCGGCCGCTTTCGATTTCACTGAGCACAGCGGCAGTCCAGGCCGGGCGACGAAGCAGGACGGTCATGGCTGTCCGGCGTGCGCCAGGCGTCAGTTGCTTCCAGTGACCGATCAGAATCGGAGCGACCTGTGGGGAGGGGCTTTCAATCAGGCTGCTCAGCAGCCCATTGACCATGCGCAGCGGCGTTGCCGGCGTGATTTGTCGCACGATGTAACGAACGATCGGAAGGCCGGAGTCCAGGCGGATCAGCCGCTGGGCCGCTCCAATTCGCGCGTCAACTTTGAGCGACGGATTGGCGACCTGCCCTTTCAAGTCGCTGACGACGGCCGCAACGTCGGCTGAAAAAACGTCGTTGCGCCCCCAGCGGCCCGCCAGCAACAGAAGTTTCTCGCGCAGATCGGCGGGCAACTGTTTGGTGAGATCGCTGAGCGCGGAGCGGTCCTGATCGCTCAGTTTCGGAGACTGGCCCGCGGGCCAGCCCCGCGCAAACCCCTCCAGCGCGGATCGTGCAAAATCCACATCGGCGTTTTTCAAAGAGACAAGAACGGGCGCTACTGTGTCGGGAGCGCGGGTGGCGTAGTCAGCCGCGACGATTTCAATGACGCGTCCCACGCGCGTCTTCAGAGGGTTGCCGAGCTCATGCAGTTCGAGTTCGTCATACCACGCCGTTCCTTTCACAGCTCCGGAAGCGGTAAAAACGCAGTGGATCCTCACCCGGTTCTGCGCGCCGGTGTTAAACGTCGTCTCCACCTTTTTCCATTCCGAAGTGCCGGTGACGGCAGGCGTCGAGACGTTATCGTCCAGATCCTGCACCTGGACGAGCGCGCCCAAACTGACCTGACTCTGGAGCCGCTCGGTCTTGACCCATGCCGATAGCAGGTAGTCGGTGTAGGGTTTGACTTCGGCGCTCGAGCTCCAGCGCGCCGAGGCGCCGTCAGAACCGGAAATAGCAACCGATCGAGTGCCGGTTCGGAACAGATTGTCACGTCGATGTTCCACCTGCTTTCGAAGCGCTCGAAACACCCAGCCTGCCGGCCATGCTCCGGATCCCTCTTCGAAGGATGGGTTTTCGATCAGGTTTGCCTGCTTTTGAGTTTGGGGTTCATCCTCCAGGCGAAATCCTGACGATGGCGCCTGCAGAAAACCGACGTTGTGGCGCGCTCCGGCTGCAATGACGGCGTCAGAAATCCAGCGGTCCTGAATATTGGCAGGCTTCTTCAGCAATCCAAGGACGACCTGCCCGGCCTTGGCCGACGGCGGCATTTCGCTGAGCGCCAGCAGCGCCGCAAGGCGAACGGGCGCTTCATCGCCGAGCGCTCCGGATTCCAGAATCGCGTCCAAAGATTTAGTGGTACGTGGCAGGAGTCCAAGTGCGGCTCTGCGTACGCTTGCAGCCGGGTGCTGCAGTGCTGCAACAACGGCAGACGCGGCCGGCGAATCCGCGTCACCGAATGCGTCCAAACCCTGCATCAGCCAAAGCGCGTGAAGAGCGCCTGGATTCAGTCCGATCTCGTCGACACTCTTGTCGCGCGCCAGCTCGACGAGTGCGGGCACGATGTCTTTGTTGCCGCGTTCGACCAGCAACCGTTGGGCCGTCATGCGCCACAAAAGGTTCTCGTGGCGCAACGACGCGACAAGCTGGTCGGGCGCAGCGCTCTCCAGATTGAGCACTCGAGCCGGGCTGGCGCCCGTGTGGATGACGCGATAAACGCGGCCGTGCTTCTTGTCGCGCAGCGAGGTCTCGTAGGCATTGCCTTTTCCGGTTGAAAAGCCCTGCGGGGTGGGGTTGTGCTGCACGATGTAGTTGTACCAGTCGAGCACCCACACGGCTCCGTCAGGTCCAACTTCGGCGGCGACTGGAGCCGTCCATTCGTCGCTGCTGACAAATAGATTGTGTGCATCATGCGAAACGAAATGGCTGCCCTGCGGCCTTACGACACAGTTGTGAACGAGGCTGCCGGTCGGCTCGCATACAAAAGCCACGCGGTTCCAGTAGGCCTTCGGATAACTGCGGGCCGTGTACACGCCGTGGCCGGCCGCGGCGGTGAATCCGTCATGCCAGTCAACCTGCCGCGTCTTTTCCCTGAGCGGGTAAAACCTCCAGTGGTCGGCGATTCCGGGAATGCGCCCCGATGACCAGCCCAGCACCGATTCGTAGTAGCGGTTGGCAATCCCCATATAGAGGCTGTGCTGGTTGTTTGCCGTTGAACCGAAGGCGAAGCCTTCCTCGCTGAAACCCAGGCCCCAGGTGTTGTTGCTGGTCGAGCCTAGAAACTCCAACTCGGAACCATCCGGGCGAAAACGAAAGAAGCCCTGGCGGAATTCGTGGCGTTTGCCGCCCACGGTCCCTTTGAAGCCGGAATATCCGACGGTCCCCCAGACCCAGTTGTCCAGGCCCGGCCGGAGACTGCTCGGGCCGGCATGCGTGTCCCACGTCTCCCATCCCGAGAAAAGCACCTGCCGGACATCGGCTCGATCGTCTCCATCGGTGTCCTTCAAAAACAACGTGTGCGGCGCCTGGGTCACAATCACGCCGCCGTTGGCGAAAGCCAGGCTGGTGGGGATGCTCAACTTTTCGGCAAAAACCGTGAACTTGTCGGCGCGGCCGTCCGCATCGGTGTCCTCGCAGATTTTGATGCGATCGCGGCCCTTTCCCTCCGGCTGCATTTCGTTGGGGTAGTCGACGGTCTCGGCGATCCAGAGGCGCCCGCGCGCGTCCCAGGCCATGCAGATCGGCTTGGCGATATCCGGCTCGGATGCAAACAGCTTCACGTCAAATCCATCCGGGACCTGGATGTGTTTGATGGATTCTTCGGGCGGCAGTGGAAGCTGCATGCGCGGCAGCGGTTCGGCCGATGTCCCGGGCCGATCGGGAAGATAGTTTGGAACGGTGGCTTTGGTGTACTCAAGCGGCTTGAGGCTCGCATCTTCGCTGAGAGTCTTTTTACTTCGAACCGCCCAGCGGATGCCCTGCTCGACGAGCCGCTGGAAGCCGGGATGCGACCAGGTGCGGGGATCGTGACCGGAGGCGGTGTAGAACACCCGCCCCTTTCCGTGATTGCGAACCCAGGTCCAGGGTTCGGCGCGCCCGTTTTCATCGCGGATCATCAGGACGTGGCGGTCCGGGTTGTGCTGGTGATGGACATAGGTCTCGTCCCAGGCTTCAAACTCCTCGAGTCCTTCCATGGCCGGATGGGTCGGATCGACAATGGACGCGCGAAAGACTCCAGTCCCGTGACTCTTAAACTGTGCTCCGACCAACTCGACGTATTTGGGGGAATTCCGAAAGCAGAAGGAGGCGCAATGAAGCGGGATAAATCCGCCGCCGCCGGCGACGAAAGTCAGGAGAGCCTGCTGCTGGCTGGCGGAGATGTTGGAGTGGTTGGCGTAGACGATCAGGGCGCTGTACTGCCGCAGCGTCTCCGATTTCAGGTCCTCCAGATTGTTCGTGTAAGTCATTTCAATGCCGCGCTGCTGGAAAACCGGCTTGAGATGCGCAAACATGTCGGCCGGTTTGTGGTGTCCGTTGTCTCCGAGGAATAGCGCCTTGACAACAACCGGCTGGGTTGCGCGCTGACCGGCGCCGGTCCAGATGACCGCGAGCATTACCGCGGTGAATGCAATGGGAGATAGCCACTTTGCTTTGCGGTATGGGCTCATGAAGGTTTCCTCGGCTTATCGATGGTCCAACCGTATGCCGTATGCCGTATGCCGGCGACGGCACCAACAGAGCCGCGACCGTGAGGGAGCGGGGCGGCAGATTGAAGGCGTCATCGAGAATCGTTGGCGCCCCGTTGCCGGCCTGCGGCCTGCGGCATACGGCATACGGTCTCCGCGGTGAACTTCCACCAATCCTTACAGCTTCACGCGAAGTTCCTTGAACTTCCTCGCTTGCTCGGTAATGGCTCGCTCGGCCGGCAAGCGTTCCATACTGCTTGCGCCGAAGAAACCGGCAATGCCGCGGGTGCGATCGAGCAGATACCGGACATCCTCGGGCTCGCTGAGCGGTCCGCCATGGCAAATGACCAGCACATCCTCGCGCACTTTCTTTGCGGCATCATGGATCTCCTGGACATCCCGGACGCTTTCGTCCACCGTCTTTGCCGTCACGGCCCCGATCATACCCTTGGTGGTAAGCCCCATGTGGGCCACCAGGATATCTGCTCCCACGCGGGTCATTTCGACGGCCTCCTGAGGGTTGAACACGTACGGGGTGGTGAGAAGATCCAAATGGTGGGCGATTCCAATCATCTCGACTTCCTTGTGGAAGCTCATCCCGGTTTCTTCCAGATTCTGACGAAAGAGTCCGTCGATGAGTCCGACCGTTGGAAAGTTCTGCACTCCGCTGAAGCCCATGGCTTTGAGCTCGCGCAGAAAAACGTCCATCAGACGAAAGGGATCGGTACCGCAGACGCCCGCCAGAACGGGTGTCTTGCGTACGACCGGGAGAACTTCACGCGCCATCTCGCAGACAATGCTGTTGGCGTCTCCGTAGGGCATCAATCCCGACAGCGACCCGTGTCCCGCCATTCGAAATCTACCGGAATTGTAAATGATAATCAGGTCTACGCCGCCGGCTTCGGCGCATTTGGCCGACAGTCCGGTTCCCGCTCCGGCTCCAATGATGGGAATGCCCAGCAGAAGGTGCTTGGTCAGGTGGGCGAGAATTTGTGATCGCTTCATGGGGCCAGCATTTCAAGCAAACCGCGCGTGATGGCTCCTGCAAATTCCGCGTCATTGATGTTGGCGTCGATCTCGTGGACGGGAATGCGTGGATTGAGATTGTTTTTGATGGCGGAAAACAGTGCTTCGTCCGCTGCAGGAGAATGAAACGGCTTCCCGGGCGCCGAGAGCGCCGATACGCCGCCCAGCGGAAGATAGACCGCCGCGGGGCCTTTCGAGGCATTCAGTTTTTCGGCCAGAATGCCCCCGAGTTTTGCGCACTCTTCGGCAGTAGTCCGCATCAATGTCACATTTGGATTGTGCTGGTAAAGAACGCGGCGCTGAAATTTCTCCGGCACGGTGTCGGGCGCCCAGAAATTGACCATGTCCAGGCAGCCCGGCGCGACCACAGCCGGCGTGCCCGTCCGTGCTGCCGCCTCCAGCCGCCGCGGTCCTGCGCTCATGACTCCCCCCACCAGTTCATCGGCCCACTCCGTCGTCGTCACATCCAGGACCCCCGCGACGAAACCCGCATCAACCAAGCCTTCCAGCGTCAGTCCCCCGGTGCCGGTCGCATGGAAAACGAGCACTTCGTAGCCCGCCTTTTCAATCTCGGCGCGCGCTAGTTCCACACAAGGGGTCGTGTTGCCAAACATGGTAGCCGCTACGACGGGCCGGTCCTGATCTTTTGAGACTTCGACTTCGATCATGCCGCAAACCGCCGCTGCCGCCTGGGAAAGAACCGTGCGGCTGATGCGATTCAGCCCGCTGATGTCCACAATGGACGGAAACATCACGACATCCTTGACTCCAACGAAAGCGCTGACGTTGCCGCCGGCAACAGTCGAAATCATCACCTTCGGCACACCCAGCGGCAATGCGCGCATGGCCGCCGTTGCCATGGCGGTCCCTGCGCTGCCACCGATGCCGAGAACTCCCTGCAAGCGCCCAGCCGCAAAAAGTTCGGGCACGATCTTCTCAATCCCGGCGGCCATCGCGGCGACGGCTCTGCCGCGATCACCTCCGCTGATCAATGCGTCGATGGACTGTCCGGCCGCGGCGGCGACCTGGTGGCGCGGCACGTCGGGTTTGAACGCCGGCGCGTTCAAAATCCCCAGGTCGATGACCAGCGCGGAATGGCCGTGCTCTTCCACTCGTTCTTTGAGGAAGCGAATTTCAGTGCCCTTCGTATCGAGTGCACCGAGGATTGCGACAACAGCCATGGGTTGCTCCTGTCAGTGCCGCCACCTACAGAGCCGGTAGAGTAGGAAGGAGAGCGAGGCTAGCAGTAGCCCGACTCACCTTCCCCTCCTCGAACCGGAGATGCAGATTTCCCGCGTCCGGCTCTCCAACAAGCTCTCGCCTAGGGCTTGCGCA
>JBPCNK010000268.1:0-8508 GCA_051001345.1 Acidobacteriota bacterium
CGAAGTGTAAACGATGTTCCTGGGTTGTACCCCCCTAACCCCTAACCCCTAACCCCTGACTCCTACGTGTATTGCAAATTCCGCTCAAAGTCGGCCGGGCTGGTGGCAGCGGCCCGGGCTTCTTCAAGGTTGATCTTTTTGCTGCGATAGAGTTCGATCAGGTGTTGGTCGAAGGTCTGCATGCCATATTGCTCGCGTCCCTTCTCGATGTAGTCCCTCAAACCGGACGCCTTATCGGCGTTCTCGATGCAGTCGCGGATTGTCATCGTCGTGCGCATGATTTCTACGGCCGGCACGCGGCCTTTGCCGTCGGCGCGTACCAGCAGGCGTTGCGAGATGATGGCGCGCAGCGCTTCGGCCATGCGCAGCCTGATCACGGTCTCTTCGCTCAGGTCGAAATAGGAAACAATTCGCATGACGGTCTTGGAGACGTCTGTGGTGTGGACGGTACTGAAGACAAGGTGGCCGGTCTCGGCCGCCTTGAGCGCTGCGTCGATGGTCTCCCGGTCGCGCATTTCGCCCACGAGAATGATGTCGGGATCCTGCCGCATGGCCGCCCGCATCGCTTTCGCGAAGGAATCGGTGTCGGCGCCCACCTCACGCTGTACGATCGATGCCTTGCGGTTCTGATAGAGAAACTCGATCGGATCTTCGATCGTAACGATTTTTCCGCCACGCTCGCAATTGATGTATTCGAGCATGGCGGCCAGCGTCGTGGTCTTCCCGCTGCCCGTTATGCCCGTCACCAGAACCAGCCCGCGCTCCTCCATGGCGATGTCGGCCAGCACGGCGGGAAGTCCCAGATCGCCAATGGTCGGAATTCTTGCCGAGATTGCACGCAGCACCAAGGCGAGGCTGCCTCGCTGCGAACAGATATTGACGCGGAATCGGCCGATGCCGGGAGCACTGTAGGAGCAATCCTCGTCCCGCAGGGAACTCAGGACGTCTTTGACAGTCTCCGGTGTGGCGCGGCGCGCTCGGATCAGCACCCTGGCTGCGATCATGGCCGTGTCGGCGGGCTTGAGTGTTTCGCCGAGTCCCGACTGAACGATCGTCCCGTTGATGCGGTACTGGCCGCTGCCGATATTGATGTGAATGTCGGAAGCTCCGCGCTCGACAGCAGTCTTCAGCAGCGTGTCGAAATACAGTTCAATTGACATGTCTGGATTCCTCGCCGCGATAAACGGCAATTGCGTCAACCAGGCTCTCAATGGTTGCCTGTGCGGGGCAGATGCCGATGTGCAACCCAAGTCCTCGAGCGGTACTCGCCGTTACCGGCCCGATGGCGGCAACCGTGGCGTGTGCGATAACGCTTTGGAGAAGTTCGGGAGTGACTAATTCTACGAAATTCCGGACGCTGGACGTACTTGTAAAGGTCACAATGTCGGGAGGTCGCCCGGTGGCGAGTTCGGCAATCCGGCGGCGTGACTTTTCAGCCAACACTGTCCGGTAAACGACCACGGTGTCAACCGTAGCGCCCAGTTGCCGCAACGACTTCGGCAACAGGGAGGTGGCTTGTTCGCCTCGCGGCAGAAGAATCCTGCAACCACGCACGCCCTGTCCATCGGCCTGAAGTGCTTCGGCCAGGCCTTCGGAGTCAAAACGCGCAGGCAAGACGGAAACGACCAGACCCAGCTGCTCCAGCGCGCGCGCCGTGGCCGGGCCCACCGCTCCCAACCGCGGCGCGCCGGGTGCGGCCACCAATCTGTCCGCAAAAAATCGGACGCCATTGACGCTGGTAAACAAAATCCAATCGTACTGCTCCAGTTGGGAAACAGACCGATCGATGGGCGCCGGATCGGCCGTGATGATTTCGATGGTAGGAATCTCCACGACCTCCGCCCCGAGTCGTCGCAGTTGCAGAGCGAATTCTTCGGACTGGCGCGCCGCCCGCGTAACCCAGATGCGCTTGCCCCCCAGTGGCCGTGGCGCCCGATTTGATCCTATCCTCATCGGCCGATTTCCTGCTGCAAAACGCGAGCGGCGCCCTGTTCGAGTAATCGCCTGGCCACGTCGCGACCCAGTTCCACTGCGTCGTCTCCGGTCGATTCCGCTTCGATCCACGAACAAACGTCTGCGTCTGAAACGAATGCCTTCAGGCGCAGCGTCGATTGATCCTCAAATGCGTATGCGCCGATGGGAACCTGGCAGCCACCTCCCAAGCCGGCCAGCAAAGTTCTTTCAGCCTGGGCGGCACGCTGGCTGGCAGGATGATTCAGCGCAGCCACCAGTTGGCAGGTCCGCTCGTCGGATCCGCGGACTTCGACGGCCAGACAGCCCTGTCCGACGGCCGGCAAAAAGCCGATTGGAGAAAATGCCTCGCTGATGACGTCGCTTCTTCCCAGGCGCTGGAGACCAGCGGTGGCCAGCACGACGGCATCGATCTCGCCCCGCTCGACCTGTGCCAGCCGGCTATCGACGTTGCCCCGGATGTCCTTAACCTGCAGGTCCGGGCGGCGGCGTTTCAACTGACAGAGTCTGCGCAGGCTGCCGGTTCCAACGCGAGCGCCTTCGGGCAACTCCTGCAGTCGGGCGCGCCCGCGGCTGACCAGGGCGTCGGACGGGTCGCCGCGCTCGGGGAAGGCCGCCAGGATAAGGCCTGCAGGGAGGTCGGTTGGAAGGTCCTTGAGACTGTGAACAGCAAGGTCGATGTCTCCTGCAAGCAGCGCCTCTTCGATCTCTTTTACGAAGACCCCGCGAGTCGCAATGCGGTCCAGTGAAATCGACTGGAAGCGGTCGCCGCTGGTCTTGATGATGACCGTCTCCACCTGTGTTCCGGGATGAACTTGCGCGAGACGCTCGGCCACAAAACGGGCTTGCCAGAGCGCCAGCGCGGAACCCCGTGTGCCCAGGCGCAGTTTCATCAGGCGTCGTCATCCAGCTTCAAACTCAGCAGGGAGGGGAAATTGAGCTGCTCGTCGGGCGGCGCGTCGTTTTTGACGGCCTGTGTCAGCGGGTGAGAAATCTTGCCGGCGATTCGCCGTGCCATCTCCTCCAGGCGGAGCATGTCGGCCGGGTTGAGCGGTTCCATCTTTTTTACCGCGCGAGCCAGTTCAGTCCGGCAGATGTCATCGATCTTTTCGCGCACCGACAGGATCAGCGGGACCTGTTGCGACGATTTCAGCCTTTCCTGGTAGAGCGCTACTTCGCGATCGATCAACTGCTCGGCCAGGACGCCCTCACGATGACGCTCCCGGAAGTTCGCATCAGCGACTGCCTGAAGGTCGTCGATATCGTAGAGAAACACATTTTCAACCTGATTGACCCTTGGATCGACGTTGCGCGGAACCGAGATGTCGATGATGAAAATGGGCCGATTTCTGCGCTCGCGGATGACGCGCCGGGCATCGTCGACACTGAGCAGGTAGTGCGGGGCGCTGGTCGATACGATGACGATGTCGCAGTGCGCCAGTGTCTCAATCGCATTTTCGAAAGGAATTGGCTGGGCACGAAAACCGGCCGCCACTTCGACGGCGCGATCGTGATTTCGGCTGCTCACAAATACCTTGGAAATCCCTGCGGTGATCAGCTGCCGAACCGCCAGGTCTCCCATTTTTCCTGCTCCCAGGATCAGCGCGCTCATTCCATCGAGTTGTCCGAAGATCTTCCGGGCAAGCTCGACGGCAACGTGGCTGATCGAAACCGAGGAGGATGCAATGTCGGTCTGCGACCGTACCTTTTTGGCTACGAAAAACGCGCGGTGCATCAGCCCGCTCAGGTACGAGCCCAGTGCGCCGGCTTCGTGCGCCTGGGAATAGGCAGCTTTCATCTGTCCCAGAATCTGGGGCTCTCCAACGACGAGCGAATCCAGGCTGCTGGCAACGCGAAATACATGCCGGATCACGTCGCGATGTTCGAGAACGTAAAGATGTGGATCGAGAATGGCCGGAGCGATATGGTGAAATCCGGACAAGAACTCACGGAGACTTTGTTGCGCCACTTGCGGGTGCTCGCTGTGGGCGACCAGTTCGACGCGGTTGCACGTCGACAGGATCATCGCTTCATCCAGGCCCGGTTGGGCGCGCAAGGCTCCGAAAGCGGCCGGCAGCCTCTCGGGCAAAAAGGCGAGTTTCTCACGGATGTCAAGCGGGGCCGTCCGGTGATTGAGTCCGATTAACAGATAGGGCATCGGATCGTCAGAAGCTGTGAGGCCCCTCCTTGAAGAAACTCACGCCAAGGAAAGTAAACAACACCGACAGGAAGCCCAGCACGCTCAGGATGGCTACCTTTCTGCCGCGGTAACCCGCCGTCAGCCGGTAATGCACCAGTACGAGGTAGATCAGCCACGTCGCAAAAGCCGCGCTCTGTTTGGGATCGCTCCAATTCCAGTACTGGCCCCACGCCTGCTCGGCCCAGAGGGCTCCGCTGACGATCCCGAGAGTCATCAGCGCAAAACCGATGCCGAGAGCCGTCCGTTGCAGGTTTTCGAGGACCTGCAGCGGCGGCAGGCGATAATAAAAAGTTCCGGGCCGGCGCGCCTTCAACTCGCGCTCCTCAAAGAGATAGAGAATGCTGGCGACAAATGTCACGAAGAACGCGGCATAGGCGGTAAACACCAGCGGGATGTGGATGTAGATCCAGGAGCTGCGCAGCGCCTCGGGAACCGGGGTGGCCTCAAACAGTCCGCCCGCCAGCAGCAGCGTCGCGACCAGCGGCAAGATGAACAGTCCGAGAGCTTTAATCCGATACCGCAGATAGGAGAGAAAAAAGCTGACGGTGACGGCCCAGGCAAAAAACGAGCAGGATTCCCGGAGATTGGTCAACGGAAAATGGCGGCTTTCGACGCCGAGGGCCACCAGCGAGAGCGTATGGGAGAGTAGGGCGATTCCCACGGTGGCCAGCGCGGCGCGGAACAGTGCATCGCGCCTGGTAATGAAGCTCAAGGAAGAAAACACCAGCCCGATAATGTACAGCGCGATAGCGATCCAGAGGGAGTAGATCCACATTAGAGTCAGCAATTATACATCAGGGCGTAGGGGCTAGGGGGTAGGGGTTAGGGGTCAGGGAATGGCGGATTTCGGATTGTGGATTCATTGACGGTTGCGGATTGCCGTTTGTTTTGCAACTTTCGCTAGCCCCTAGCCCCTAACCCCTAACCCCTGCGCTTCGTGTTAACATGACGGCGGCTTTCATAAAACTGCGGAGAAAGAGTGGATTTTTCACAGGTTGACTACCAGGATGTTCTGATTCAATTTGTCGTCCTTCTGCTGTCGCTGAGCTTCCACGAGTCGGCTCACGCCTGGAGCGCCGAGCGGCTGGGAGATCACACGGCACGAATGCTGGGTCGGGTTTCCCTCAACCCGCTCGTTCACATCGATCCGATCGGGACCGTTCTGCTGCCGCTTGTGGCCATGCTGACGGGGTTCCGGTTTTTGTTCGGATGGGCCAAACCTGTGCCGGTCAACCTGCTTAATCTCCAGAATCCAAAGCGGGACTTTATGTGGATTGCGGCGGCTGGACCGATCAGCAACCTGATACTGGCGTCCGGCTGCCTGATTATCCTGTGGATCTGGCGAATTTTGGCGGGGCCTGAGCCGTTCATGATTGTTCACCCTCTCTACAGCCCGGTGCTGCTGCTTCTCTATTCCGGTGTGATCATCAATGTCGTCCTGGCATTTTTTAATCTCATCCCGATCCCGCCGCTCGATGGCAGTAACATCCTGTATCGCTTCCTGCCGATCGGCGCGGCCGAGGCGTACGACCAGATTCGCCCCTATGGATTTGTGCTTCTAATGGCGATTCTCTGGCTGGGAGTCACCGACTTATACTTCCAGCCCATCTTTAGAGTTGTCCGAGAAATCCTGCCCGGGCCATGAAGCGAGTTTTCAGCGGAATGCGCCCGACCGGGCGACTGCACCTCGGACACCTGTTTGGAGCTCTGGAAAGCTGGGTCCAGTTGCAGCAAACGCATCAGTGCATCTACGGCGTCGTCGATTGGCATGCGCTGACGACCGATTACGAAGAGCCGTCCAAGGTATCCGACAATACTCTGGAGGTTGCGCTCGACTGGCTCGCCGTCGGCTTGGATCCCAACCGCTCGATTCTGATGGTTCAGTCGCAGGTTTTGGAACACGCTGAGTTGCACCTTCTCTTTTCAATGATTACGCCTATTGCGTGGCTGGAGCGCGTTCCGACGTATAAGGAACAACGTCAGCAGTTGTCCAGTAAAGATCTGTCAACATACGGTTTTTTGGGGTATCCACTGTTGCAGGCCGCCGACATTCTGGTCTATAAGGGAGACGTGGTACCTGTCGGCGAGGATCAACTGTCGCACATCGAGTTGACGCGTGAAGTCGCCCGCCGTTTCAACCACCTTTACGGTCCGGTTTTCCCCGAGCCTCAAGCGTTGCTGACCAAAACGTCGAAGCTTCCCGGGACCGACGGGCGAAAGATGAGTAAGAGTTACGGCAACGAAATCCAGTTGGCCGCCAGTCCCGATGAGGTCAAAGAGAAGATCATGAATATGATGACCGATCCGGCCCGAAAGCGGCGCAGCGACCCGGGAAATCCCGACGTCTGTCCGGTGTTCGATTACCACAAGGTCTTTACCGGAGCGGAGCGGAGGTCGGCCATTGACCGCGAGTGCCGAACGGCCGCCATCGGCTGCGTCGACGATAAGAAAATTCTGCTCGAAAACGTGCTGAAAGTCCTTGAGCCGATCAGCGAGCGTCGGCAACAATGGGCTCGGGATCCGGACACCGTGCGCGATATCCTGAAGGACGGAAATCGACGGGCCCGCCAGATTGCCGCCGCAACGATGGAGGAGGTCAGAAGCGCAATCGGCCTTGCCTCGTGACTGTTGGGAATGGCGCTGCCGATGGCTGTGGCGATGGCAGTGCCGTACCCGGGAGGGTACGGGCCGTCGGAACTACCAGGAGACAAGCCGATGACGTCCACGTCCACGAGCACGTGCACCTCCACGAGCTCGATTATGTTTTGAAGTGTCAATGAAAGGCGAAACTCGCTAGGCATGGACGACAACCGCTCCGAAGAACCGACGCTGCCCTTTATCACCGAGGACTCCGAAACGGAGAAGTACCTGCTCCACATGGATTTCTTCGAAGGGCCGCTGGACCTTCTGCTGCACTTGATCCGCAAAGAGGAAATCAACATCTGCGACATCCCGATTGCGCGGATTACCGAGCAGTACCTGAAATACGTCCGCCTGATGCAGAATCTGAAGATCAATCTGGTCGGCGAGTTTCTGGTTATGGCGGCCAACTTGATCTACCTGAAGTCCCGGATGCTCCTGCCGCCCGATCCGGTGGCCGAGGGCGAGCAGCCTAGCGAGGATCCCCGTCTTGAGTTGGTACAGCAGTTGCTCGAACACGCAAAGTTCAAGCAGGCCGCGCAGATCCTGTACGAGCGGGAAACCATCGAGCTGTCGTCGTTTGTCAACCCGAAGGACGAGGCTGCCAGCGAAGAAGGGGAGTTGATTTCCGCGACTACATTTGACCTGATTTCGACCTTTTTCAAGATCGTGGAGCGATTCAAGGAACGCATCGTTCTGGAGGTCAAGGGCGAAGAAGTATCATTGGAGGGGCGCTTGGCCGACATTCGAAAGCGGCTGGGCCTGCAGGGCTCTTTCTATTTCTCGAACTTTTTTGAAGAGAAATTCACCAAGCTGTACCTGGTCGTGACGCTATTTGCGTTGCTTGAACTGGTCCGGCTGCAGGAAATCCGCCTGATGCAGAGCGCCCATTACGAAGACATCAAGATTGTGAAAGTCGCATGAGTAAAGCCAAGCGCGATTCGCAGCTTTCTGAAGCGGCCGGGCATCCGGCGCCCGCCGACGGGGCAACGCCCGATGTCGTCGAAGCGCCCGAGCCGGTCGCCGGCCTGGCGGTCGAGGAGATTTCACGGATTTTAGAGGCCATTGTGTTTGTGGCAGAGGGTCCGGTCCTGGCCGAAGATCTTCGATCGATTTTCAAAAAGGTTCCAGCCGACAGGATCGAAGCGGCCCGACGCATGCTCATCGAGCGTTTTAATGCCGCCAACCAGGGCTTGGAAATCCGCGAAGTGGCCGGCGGGCTGAAAATTTCTACGCGTCCGGAATTTCACGAGTGGGTGCGCGCCTATCTGAAGACACGGCCGTCCGCCAAACTCTCGCTGGCTTCCCTGGAGACTCTAGCCGTCATCGCGTACAAGCAACCGGTGACGCTGCCCGAGATTCTCGAAATCCGCGGCATCAAGTCGACGTCGGCGATTCAGACACTGCTGGAGAAACGCCTGATTGTCACCCGCGGGCGCAAGAAGGTGGTCGGACGGCCGATTCTCTACGGCACGTCCCAGGAATTCCTCGTGCACTTCGGCCTCAAGGATCTGAGCGAGCTGCCGACGCTCGAAGAATTCGAAGAAATCGCCAAAGAAAGCGGCGCGTAAAACTACGAAGTACGAATTACGAGTTACGAATTACGAAGGACAAAGGACTAAGGACAAGGGACACAGGACGAAGGACTAAGGACTAACCCGGATTATTTACGAGATTCGGCCAAAATCGTTGAATTT
>JBPCNK010000269.1:0-25863 GCA_051001345.1 Acidobacteriota bacterium
ACAGGTCGGTAATCTGGTCCCGGAACCAATCCTGGACTTCAACGGGAGATTCTGTCTTGGGCATTCCGTATGTATAAACTACTATATACATACATGTCAAGCAAAAACTGTGAAACCCTGATCCAGCTTGCCTTTCGGAGTTTCGCGACAGAAACTAATTAACCTTTGCTGCGTTTGGCAGCAACATCACTGCCACGAATTGAGTCCGACGGTACCGTGGTCGTGCCGTCACAGGCCATGTAGTTCAAAATTGCGGAGGAGGACCCGCTCCCTGACGGTCGCGGCACCGCCACTCGCGGCACCGCCGTTGGCGGCATCACCCAAGCGGCGCCGCCGTTTCATCAGGGATTGGCAGCTAACGGCCGCCCGATCGACCTACTACTGGCGTAGTAGTTGACGGGGCGCCGGGCTTCTTCTGGGTTATGCGGATCTTTTTCGGATCGGTTGCCAGCGGAGTTCGCACCGTCGGTGCCCGAGTTGTGTAGCTCAGGGAATTGCCGTGCTCGTGGATGCGCTGGCGCTCATTGTTGTCGTGGGGGTTCTGCCGTCGGAAATCGCCGGTGATTTCCTGCGAACCCTCATCGGCCTTGAAACGCAGATACAGCTTTCGTTCCCGTTCAGCCTGGTCGTCGTTGCCGGCGCCGCGGTAGGCCAGCATGAGGTTGTAATGGGCCTGCAAATCCTCCGGGTCAATCTTCAGGACGCGCTGAAGCGCCTCGATGGCTTCCGTGTAATTGCGCTGCAGGAAGAGCGTCCTGCCCAATTGATTCCAAGCCAGACGATCACCCGGAAACGGCCCGACAACCTGGCGGAAATGTTCGACTGCGCGCGGATAGTCGCCGATCGCCTTCCAGGTCTGTCCCATGAAGAAATGGGCCTTGGCAAGCTTGGGAGACAACGCTAACGCCTTCTGTAGAACTTTCTGTGCGGCGAAATTGTCGCCTTCCTGAGTGCGGACCCTGCCGATGTTAACCCAACCTTCCGGCCACTGCGGATCGATCTCGGAGACCTTGCCGAAGGCCGCTTCGGCGCCCTTCAGGTCGCCCTGGAGAAACAGCCCGATTCCGAAATCGTTCCAGCGTTCACGGTCGGCCTTGTCGAGGACGACTTTCTTGACCGGCAACGGATCCTTCGCTCCAACAACTGTCAGTTCGGCGCGCGACTCGGCCATGGTGACGATCGGTACTTCGGGAATGCCCTTGATCTTTCCTGAGACATCCGACGTATCGCCAGTGAAGACAAAGTGGCGGTTGTCGAATCCCTTTGTCACCAGGCCTCCCTTGGCCGGGTCCGGGACTCCAGCGAAAGCAAACTGGGTGTTGTACCACATGAACTTCCGGTGGTTCACTTTCGCGTGGAGCCGGATCTTATTGCCGGCGTCGGCAGGAATCTTTAAGCGAAAGTGCGCCGTGTCGGCCGCCCCGGGCGGAACCAGCCGCACGTACAACACCGAACGCATCGCCCAGGCGTTGCGCTTGTTGATGTGGTTTCCCTGTTCGTCAAGCAGGAAGGATCGATAGAAGTGCGCACCGGGTTCGACCGGGCCTTTGCCTTCATCCTCGACCATCCCGCTCCAGTAAATCGGTTTACCGTTCTCGTCATCGGCGCGCAGTTCGATCCAGACGTCAAATGCATCGACGGTCCCGCCCGGAAAGAAGTGGCCCATGTTGAGCGTCCGCAACACGACATCGATCCGTACCGATTCGCCGCGCCGCACGACGGCGGCGGCACGATCAAGCGGCGCAACGAGTTCGTCAGACGGCGTCAGCGCGGCGCCCTGGCCGACGGCAAATCCGAGCTCGTCTCCTTCGGCAAAGCTGCTGGCTATCCGCGGCTCTTCCGACCGGGCCCGTTGTTCCTGTCCCCGCTCCTGCGGTGCGCCCTCGGGCGGCCGCGACAGCGCAAAAATGTCGACACGCACGACCTTGTTTTGCAGGAACTCTTTCGTGATGCGCAACTGCTCGTCATCCTTGTTGACGACGGGAAGCGCCGTATTGGCTGCAGGAAAGCGATGCGAATGCACCTTGCCGTCAATGTTTCCCATGTCGGTTGAATCGACCAGCGGCATGTGGCAGGTGGAGCACTTTTTGAATTCTTTCGGATAGTAGAACGCACGCGCGTTATTGCCCGATACTCCGCTGTTCTGCCAGGAGTCATAGTCGTTGAAGCCGCGCGTCCAGCGATAGTTGTTGACCGGAATGTCCAGGTGAACTTTGTGACAGGACGAGCAGTACTCGGGCGTCTGCTGCCGCATGAACGGTTTCATGAACTGGCGGCGGTGGGGTTCCGGATCGACACGCACGACAAAATCGTGCAGCGCGCGCATTCCCGCGTTGGGGCTCAACGCCAGGTTGTGCAGCGGCGGATACTCGATTTTGAAACCGCCGTTGCCCATCGTGTCTTTGACCTCGACGATGGCGTGGCAGGAGACGCAAGTCAATCCGGCTTGAGCCTGCGGGTTGTGCACGACCTCGCGAATCGGCTTGTCCATCATCCCGCTGAGAATAAGGGCATGATCGTGGCATCCGCCGCACCACTTAGTCGACTGAACGCCGTTGACCTCCTGCATGTACTCAATCGATTTGCGATACCACTGATTATTAAAGGACGCAAAATGGTGCGCCGACGAGTCCCACATCTTGAAAATGTCGGGGTGGCATCCCGCCGTCCCGCAGGTCTCGGCTTCCATGAAAAAATTCGACGGAACAACGCCGCCCACGGTTGTCTCAACCGAAGAGGGAAAGAAGGGGCCGCGCGGACCCTGGCGGACTTCGTCTTCCATCGAGAGGGGCGCGTGAACGGGATTCTCGATGCGGTTGAGGGGGTCGGGACGGGCGAGCCGCCACGCGGCAACGCCGAACGGAAAGACCAAGAGCAGCGTCGCTGCGGCCAGGATGGCGCGGCTTGCCATCCGCCTGTCCGGATCGGGCTTCCAGCGCCGCAATAGCAGAACGATCCCAAACAACACTGCCAGACAGGCCACAGCAATGTGGGACCACAGGGCCCAGCGGTTGATGCGGATTGCGCCAAACGCCATCAGGTAGGCGCCCAATCCGCCAGCGACAAAAAAAGAGCCCAGCCCCAGGCGGGCCAGCCGTGAACTGCGGCGCCAGAATCGGACGGCATAGACAGCGGCGCCCACCAACAGCACGCAACCAAGCCCGAGGTGCAGCAGGATATTAACGATGTAGAAGAGATTGGGATCCCCAAAGGCCGAAAGGTATGCGCTGTTGACCAGCAACAGCCCCAGCAGCAACGCCGCTAACCGAATCATGAATTACCCCGGACTTTTCTTACAGAAAAAGCTGATCTGTGTGGGCAAATGCTACCAGAACGCCTCAAGCGCGGAATGATTTGTTTCTACTAGGCGGTCGTCATATTTGGATTATGGCTGGGAGGGCACTTTCAAGAATTGGGGATTGGGGATTGGGGATTGAATTTTGGATTGGGGATTAGGGGATTGCCGAGTTGATTGACGATTGCGGATTGGCGGATTGTGGATTGTATTGGGGATTTCGTTGGTTAGGAAGTGCATGCGATAAGAACAGAGTGATGGGGGTCTCATCGGTCGGCGTTTGCATCGGGCCGGCGACCTTCCGGTCGCGGCACTGCCATCGGCGCAATTACGCAATCTGCAATACAATCCCCAATTCTCCAATCCGCAATCGCCAATCAACTCCGCAATCCCCAATCCTCAATCCGAAATTCAATCCCCAATCTCCAATCCCCAATCCCCAATTCTTGAAGGCGCCCGCAATTTCCGATTTCGGATTCCCCCAATCCCCAATTTCTGCTAGGGGCGGCTCATTTCGTGAAGCAAGAACCTGAGACCCATAAAACGGTCCACATTGGGAAAGCCGACTCTTTTAGTCCGACATTGACAATCCCCTTCCGGTCTGGATATAGTTTCCGCTTATTTTGAAAGTGATTTTCAATTCCACTGACTTGAGGGTCAAATGCGTGCTCGTGCTCCCCTCTCATCGCTGATCTTCTTCTGTTTCTTTTCGCTCTCCGCGGCGGCCGGCGACGGCACGCTTCGCGGCAAAGTTACCGACATGAGCGGGGCGGCTGTCGCAGGGGCTTTTGTCCTCATCGAGCCAGGAGGATCCCGCGCAGTCAGCGACTCCATTGGCGACTTTAGCGTGACGCTGCCCGCCGGCCGGTATCGACTCACGGCGCGCGCCGAGCATTTTCAGGACGTTTCAATGACGCTCGATCTCCCGGCCGCAGCGGCACAACCCATTGAGATTGCTTTTGCGCAATTGCGCCCGAGCCGCACACAGATTGACGTCATCGGCGAATATCGCGACGTCTTAAGCGACGTTCCCGGGTCGGCTGCAATTGTCACGCGTGACCAGCTTGAGGCGCGCCGGCCCGTCGACACCGCCGAAGTACTCCGCACGGTCCCGGGACTGCACGTGGTCGAAGACTCCGGACCGGTGTCGATGCGCCTCAACCTCGGCATTCGCGGCCTCAATCCCGACCGCAGCCGCCAGGTCCTCGTATTGGAAGATGGTCTCCCGCTGGCGTTGGCCCCCTACGGAGAACCGGAAATGTATTACAGCCCGCCCATCGATCGCATGCGCCGCATCGAGGTGCTGAAGGGAAGCGGATCGATCCTCTACGGGCCTCAAACCATCGGTGGTGTCGTCAACTTCGTCACACCCGATCCGCCTCCGGACGAGGAGTTGTCGGTGCAACTGACCGGTGGCAACAACTCCTTTCTGATCGGACAGGCCAGTTGGGGCGATACCTTCGGCGACACCGGCGTCCTCGTCAATGTCCTGCATAAACAAGGCGCGGGCTTCCGTAATCTGAATTTCGACATCGATGATCTAACAACGAAAGTCAAGGTTGGCCTCACTGCTACTCAAAGCCTAAGCTTCAAGCTGAACGTTTATGATGAACGGTCCAACTCAACCTATCTCGGTCTGACCGTGCCCCAATTCCAGGCCAACCCTAACCAGAATGCCGTCAGCGGTGACCGTCTCAACGTACGGCGCTTCTTCGGCTCGGCCCATCACCAGGTGGCCTTTGGCAGCCGCTGGCTGCTCAATACGACTCTGTTCGGTACCAACACAAGTCGCAACTGGCGCCGTCAGGATTTTGATCGCTCAGCCAACCCCTCGCGGACTTACCTGGGAGTCGCGGGCGATCCGCGGCTGAAAGGCGGCGCCATCTTTCTGCGCGACAGCACCGGCAACCGCAACCGGCAATTCGATGTGTGGGGAATTGAGAGCCGGGCCCTGGCCGACTACCGCTGGCTTGGATTTAGAAATAAGCTCGAACTCGGGGCCCGCTATCTTTTCGAGCGCGCCCACGAACAGCGCATCGACGGCGCAACAGCACAAGCCAGCCAAGGGATACTCAGCGAAGATGAATTCCGCACCGGCCACGCTGTATCCCTCTTCTCCCAGAACAAACTCTTTCTGTCCGACCGCCTCAGCCTGACGCCGGGCGTGCGGATCGAGCGGTTCAATTACGAACGCCATATCCTTCGCAAGAAGGTCAACGGCGTTCCAGCCGACGTCAACTTCCGCTCAGTCGACAACCTGACGAAGGCCATTCCCGGAATCGGACTGAATTTCGAGCCGGCGCGGGACTGGACGCTATTTGGCGGGATCCATCGCGGCTTTGCGCCGCCGCGCGTCAAAGATGCACTCGATTCGAGCGGCGGTACCCTGCAGCTGGATGCGGAACTGAGTTGGAATCTGGAGGCGGGCGCTCGCTGGTCGCGCAAGGATTTCGCCCGCGCTGAAGCGACTCTGTTTGTCCTGGACTTCGAGAATCAAATTATTCCGGCGTCGCAGTCGTCCGGCCAGGCCTCGTTTGGTTTGACCAACGGCGGCGAGACGCTGCACCGGGGTTTGGAGGTTGCCGGCACGTTCGACGCGGCCCGCTGGCGCGGACACAACACCAGCTTCGCGCTGGAAGGTCACTACACCTATCTTCCCACGGCGCGATTTACAGGTGGATTCATCCCGTTGGTAAAAGGCAAGCGCCTCCCCTACGCTCCTCGGCACCTATTGGGTTTCAGCGCAGCATTTCGAGGACCGCGCGGATGGGGCGCATCCGTGGACGGATCCTATATCGGCGCCCAGTTTACGGACCCTGCCAATACGCTCGATCCAACACGTGGTCCCAATCCGAGGTTTGACGGGCTGGTGGGTCGTCTTCCTTCCTATACGATCTGGAATGCGACGGTCGACTATACGGTCCGGGCCGATCGCGCAACGATCGTGCCGTTTGTGTCGGTCAAAAATCTCTCGGGCAGAACTTACATCATCTCACGCGCTCCCGAGGGCATCCAGCCCGGCTGGCCCAGGCAGTTACTGGCCGGAATCCGTTTGCAGTTTTGACTCAGTCGATTGGCAGTAGGCAGCCGAAAGGCTCCGATTCCATTCCGATAGCGGCAGCATCATTCCACTGCCCGCTGCCTACTGCCTACTGCCTACTGATACTGATTGACCTCTAGCCGCTAACCCCTGCTTTATGGTTTAATCCCTGTCCTATGATTTCAAAAATCTTTTTGACTTCGCTGCTCGCTCTGTTTATTTCAACGCCGCTGGTGGCTCAAACATTCACCGACGTGACGCGCCAGGCTGGTATTACGTTCCGCCACAATAACGGCGCCTTCGGCAAAAAGTTTCTGCCCGAAACGATGGGCGCCGGGTGCGCGTTTCTGGACTACGACAACGACGGCTGGCTGGATATCCTTTTCGTCAACGGAATGGATTTCCCGGGGCACAAGCGCAAGAAAACTACGCTGGTCCTTTACAGGAACACCGGCAAAGGCAGTTTCACCGATGCGACCGCAGCGGCGCGTCTCAACGTCGAAATGTACGGCATGGGTGTGGCCGCCGCCGACTACGACAACGACGGCGACTGCGATGTTTATGTCAGCGCCCTCGGCGCCGACCGTCTCTTCCGCAACGACCGCGGCGTTTTTACGGATGTGACGCAGCAATCCGGGATCAGCAATCCGGACTACGGCGCCAGCGCCGCGTTTCTCGACTACAACCGCGATGGCCGGCTCGACTTGTTTGTCACCAACTATGTAGAATGGAGCGAAAAGGGTGATATCTTTTGCTCGCTGGAAGGGACCGCCAAGTCCTATTGCACGCCCGAGTCGTACAAGGGCGTCTCCTCGCGCCTGTTTCAGAACCTCGGCGGCGGCCGCTTCAAGGAAGTCACCCGGGAGGCGGGCCTTTACGATCCCAAGAGCAAGGCCCTGGGACTTGTCACGTTTGACTATGACGGCGATGGATTTGTCGATCTGCTGGTAGCCAACGACACACAGCCCAACAAGCTTTATCACAACAACCGCAACGGCACATTCACCGAGGTCGGCATGCAGGCCGGCATCGCCTTCAGCGAGGACGGAATGGTGCGCGGCGCCATGGGCATCGATGCCGGCGACTATGACCGGACCGGCCGTTTGAGTGTCGTCATCGGAAATTTTTCCAACGAAATGGTCTCGCTTTACCACAACGAGGGTAAGGGCTTTTTTATCGACGAAGCGCCCAGCTCTACAATCGGACAGGCCAGCCTGCTGACCCTGAAGTTCGGGGCATTCTTTTTTGACTACGATCTGGACGGCTGGCTCGACATTTTCATCGCCAACGGTCACGTTGAAAACGATATCAATCGAGTTCAGAAGCGCGTCACCTTCGCGCAACCCCCCCACCTGTTCCGCAACCTCGGCCAGAAGCGCTTCGAGGAGACCACACAAAAAGCCGGACTGGGCCGCGCGCTGGTGGGACGCGGCAGTGCTTACGGCGATTACGACAATGACGGCGACCTGGACATCCTCGTGACAACCAATGGCGGCCCCCCGGTGCTTTACCGCAACGACCAGGCCAGCAAAAACAACTGGCTCACCCTGCGGCTGCGCGGCATGCGCAACAACCGCGACGGCATCGGCGCCGTTGTCAAAGTGACATCGGGCGGGGTGACGCAACAGAACTTCGTGCGCTCAGGGTCGAGCTATTGCAGTCAAAGCGACCTGGCCCTGACTTTCGGTTTGGGCAAAAACGGCGCCGCCGAGCGCATCGAAATCCTTTGGCCCAACGGCACCCGCCAGGAAGTTAAGAATGTCGCGGCAAATCGGAGGATTGTCATCGAAGAGGGAAAAGGACTTAACTAACTTGTCCGGGCCACGAGCGTAAGCGAGTGGGCAATCAGTGGCAGAATCTTGAATTACGAGTTACGAAGTAAGGCGCACAGACTTCATTTTTCGTAGTTCGTCATTCGTAACTCGTAATTGTTGCCTGGGATTGCCCGCTCCCTTACGGTCGCGGCCCTGTCTGTGGCCAAGCACCTTACTCGAAAACAATCGCGTGGCTGCCCCGCGATTGAACTTGTCCGATGAGGACAGCGGGCACCGCCGCAACGTGCATCCGCTCCATCAGCGCTTCGATTTTGTCCTCACCCACCGAGATCAGCAGCCCTCCAGCCGTCTGCGGATCAAACAGCAGGTTGTCGACCGGATCCGGCACGCGCCGTTCGAAAACTACGTGCGAACCGAAGTGGCTGCGGTTGGTTGCTGTCCCTCCTGGAATCAACTTGCGGTTGCCGGCCAAGTGAAGCGCTCCCGGCAGTAACGGGACCCGGTCGACGGTAATCCGCAATGTAATACCGCTTGCCTGCGCCATCTCGACGGCGTGTCCGACAAGACCAAAGCCTGTTACATCGGTGGCGGCGTGGACACCGATCTCCTGCATGATTTCGGCGGCGGCGCGGTTGAGAACAAGCATAGACCGCGTGGCTTCGGCGATAACAGCGTCGTCGGCCTTCTGAAATTTGATGGCCGTCGCGATGACGCCTGTTCCGATCGGTTTGGTCAACACGAGTAGGTCACCGGCGCGCGCCCCGGCATTGCGGATGATCCGCTCCGGATCAATCAGGCCCGTGACAGCAAACCCGAATTTGATTTCCGGGTCGGCCACACTGTGGCCGCCCAGCAGCGCGACTCCGGCTTCTTCCAGTTTAGAGATTCCTCCGCGCATCATGTCACGCAGGATTGTCAGGTCGACGCCCGACTTCGGAAAGGCGACGACCGACAGCGCCGTGATCGGCCGTCCCCCCATCGCATAAATGTCGCTGACGGAGTTGACCGCCGTAATTTGCCCATAGGTGAGCGGATCGTCGACGATCGGCGTAAAAAAGTCGACGGTCTGGACCAGCGCCTGATTGGGTCCGAGGCGGTACACTCCGGCGTCGTCGAAGGTATCAAAACCTGCGAGAACATCCACGTTGGGCCGAAGTTGAACCTGGGTCAGAACCTGAGCCAGTGCGCCGGGCGCGAGCTTAGACGCTCACCCAGCGCACGAGACCAGCGTCGTCAATCGAACTCGGCTCATCCTAGGCACCCCCTCTCCAAAAAAGTTTCCAATCCGCAATCCACAATTCTACGTCTGGAGCAACTCTTCGTACAGCCTCTCGAGTTCCTCTTCAGAAAAATAAGAAAGCTGGATCGCCCCCTTCTTGCCCCCGCGGATCCGCACCTGCGTTTTGTACCTGAGACGAAGCTTCGCTTCAGCCGCCGAACGGTTGGGATCGATCGCACGGGATCGCGAGCGAGTGCCAGCTGCCTCTTTCATAAGGCGTCTTACCAACGCTTCGGTGTCACGAACCGACAAATCCTTGTCAATGATCAGTTGCGCGGCTCGTTTCTGGTCGGCAGCTGCCTCTAAACCCAGCAGGGCCCGCCCGTGTCCCATGGCAAGCTTTCTGTGCCCAAGAAGGTCGCGTACAAAAGTAGATAACTTCAATAGACGCAATATGTTAGCTACGGTAGCACGGTTCCTTCCAACTCGTTCTGCCACTTCCTCCTGGCTCAAAGAGAAGTCGTCCATCAGCCGCGCGAAAGCCGCCGCCTCTTCAATCGGATTCAGTTCCTGCCTCTGGATGTTTTCGATCAAGGCCAGTTCCAGCAGCTTGTTGTCCGGCACGGAGCGGACCAGCGCGGGAATCGTTTTCAGGTCGGCACGCTGCGCGGCCCTCCAGCGTCGTTCTCCGGCAATGATCTGGTATCCGGCGCCGGCCGGTCGCACCAGAATTGGGTGAACGATGCCGTTGGCTCGTATCGAGCTGGCGAGTTCCTCCAGTTCCGGCTCGTCAAAGCGAGCGCGCGGCTGAAACGGATTCGGGCGGATTCGGTCGATATCCAGTTCGGCCAATCGGTCTCCCGCCGCCGGCAAAGGCGCCGACGCTCCTTCCCGTCTGGGTAGGAGCGCTTCGAGGCCCCTACCGAGTACTTTCTTTTTCATGGTTGAGGATTTCCCGGGCCAGTTGAATGTAGCTGCCGGCGCCGCGCGACTTGATGTCGTAAAGGAGGATGGGCTTTCCAAAGCTAGGGGCTTCTGCCAGCCGGACATTGCGAGGGATATAGGTCGTCAACAGCTTGTCTTTGAGATGTTCCCGCAGATTCTCCCGGACTTGCTGGGACAGATTCAGTCGCTCATCAACCATCGTCAGAACAACTCCCTGGATCACCAGGTGCGGATTGAATTGCTCGCGGATTCGATCGATGGTTCCCATCAGCTCAGATAGTCCTTCCAGTGCGAAGTACTCGCACTGGATCGGAACCAGGACGGCATCGGCCGCCACCAGGCTGTTGAGCGTCAGCAGCCCAAGCGACGGCGGGCAATCGATCAGAATGTAGTCGTATCGTTCTTGCAGACCCGAACGTCCGAGCTTCTCCTTGAGGACGAATTCCCGATTCTCCACCTCGATGAGTTCGACTTCGGCTCCAACCAGGTTCCGATCGCCGACGATCAGGTCCAAACCGCTTAGCTCGGTCGGGCGGACCATCCCTTCGAGCGGTTCATCCAGGAGAAGCCCGTGGTACATCGACCGCTCAATTGTACTTTTGTCGACTCCCAGACCGCTGGTGCAGTTTGCCTGGGCATCCATGTCCAAAATGAGAACCCGCGCGTCGGCCGCCGCCAGAGACGCTCCAAGGTTGATGGCCGTCGTAGTCTTGCCGACACCCCCCTTTTGATTCGCGATCGCGATAACTTTCCCCATCGCCGCCACTATATCAAAATTCAAATCTTGGTTTTCACTCACTGAGTGGCTAGACAGCTCCCTGTCTCCGGCCTACGCGGTACGAGGTACGAGTTGCGCGGGCACTGGATGATCGTCGCGTGTCTTGTCCCTCGTACTTCGTAACTCGTACTTCGTAACTCGTAATTGAGTTGTTCCACGTGGAACAATTTCAAATTCAAACCGACTTGATAACGAGATGGACACACCTGCCTGGTTGTTCCGGCATTTCATAGCGTTCACCAGGGGCAATGCGTTCGAAGAATTCCGAGTCCTTCTGGCCCCCCAGGTACAACAAGAACCCGCCGGCTTCAACGGACGTCCATAGCTTTCGCAGGATGGAGGGCTTCAGACGGAGTCCTCGCAGCGCGACACCCTCGAGGGACGCGCCTCCGGAGAGGATCTGTTCGAGATCGGCGCCAACAACGCCTAATCCGGGAACCCGGAGCTCCGAGGCAACGGCCCGCAGAAAGGCCGCCCGGCGGGCGCGCGGCTCGACCAAAGTTACTTCTATTTCCGGCCGCAAGATCTTGGTAGGGATGCCTGGAAACCCCGCACCGGAACCAATATCCATCAGTTTTCGAGTCCCCGAAGGAACATGGGTGGCCGCAAAGAAAGACTCCAGGAAATGTCTGCGCGCCAGTCGGTCCGGCTCGGTAACGCTCGTCAGGTCAAGCTTCTGGTTCCACTCAACCAGAAGCTTGTAAAACTGGAGACATCCATCAATCTGCGTCGCCGATAGTTCGAAACCCCACCGAGGAGCCTCTCCCAGAGTTTCGCGAAAGATCAAAGCGTCGTCGGCCACGGCAGGAAGCTCCCGAGGTTGGGTAGCCCGGTAGGAATATTGCTATATAACTATCTATTAAAAAATATTCTTTTTATAAAACATACAGACCCCTGAAGCCTGGAGCCTGACCTGTCACAAAAGTCTCGCCGCCATCTCGGCCAGGTGCGAGCGCTCGCCCTTCTTGAGAGTCACGTGCCCGGAGAGCAGTTCCTGTTTGAACCGATCGACAACAAAGGTCAGCCCATTCGAGCAGGAATCCAGATAAGGATGATCGATTTGGTAGGGGTCTCCAACAAACACCACCTTGGTGCCTTCGCCGGCCCGCGTAAGGATTGTCTTGGCCTCATGCGGCGTTAGGTTTTGGGCTTCGTCGACAATGATGTACTGGTTGGGAATGGAACGTCCCCGGATGTGCGTCAGCGATTCGACTTCGAGCATTCCCATATCCTGCAGGTACTGCTGCGTTTGGTAATTCGTGGAAGGATGGGCGGGCATTTGCCGGCCGTTGTGTTCAAATTTCTGATTGTGATGCGACGCTGTAAGGTAGTTGAGGTTGTCGTAGATCGGCTGCATCCAAGGACTTAACTTCTCGTCGAGATCGCCGGGCAGGAATCCGATGTCGCGGCCGACAGGAATCACCGGCCGAGTGATCAGTACTTTCTTATAGACACTCTCCTCAAGAACCTTCTCTAACCCGGCGGCAATTGCCAGCAGCGTCTTGCCGGTGCCGGCGACACCGATCATCGTGACCAGCTGGATCTGGTCGTTGAGCAACAAATCCAAAGCGAATTTCTGTTCCTTGTTGCGCGCCGTCACGCCCCAGACAGGACGGCTGTCCTGCCGCAGGCTCACCAGTTGGTTGTTCTGGCGTTCAAATCGCGCCAGCGCCGATCCGTTGCTCCCGCCATTGCGAACAATGGCAAACTGATTGGGAAACAGCGCCCGGTCAATCGGGAGATGGCCGCTCCGAAAGAACGTGTCAAGCTGCTCTTTGTCTACCGCGAGTTCAGTGTAGCCGGAGTACAACTCCTCGATCGGCGTCTGATCGTTTTCGTAGTCCTCGGTGGCGACGCCGAGGGAATCAGCCTTGATTCGAAGATTGACATCCTTTGTAACGATGACCGCCGGGATGTCCGGCTCGTTCTGTTTGAGATAAAGAGCGGTGGCCAAAATGCGGTTGTCAGCGTTGTCGCGCAGGCCCTTGAGAGCTTCGTTTCCCAGGTGGTGCATTTCGACGCGGAGAGAGCCGCCGCTTTCCAGGGGTACTCCCTGGGCCAGGTTCCCTTCCAAACGCAGCCGGTCGAGGCTGCGGGAAACCTCTCGAGCGTTGCGCCCGGTTTCGTCGCCAAGTTTCTTAAAGGTGTCCAGCTCTTCGATGACGCAGATAGGAATGATTACATGGTTGTCTTCGAATTTGAAAATGGACCAGGCATCGTGCAGCAGGACGTTTGTGTCCAGACAGAAATTCTTTCGCATGGCACTCTCAGGGAGTTCTCAACGACGATGGGATTCTGCGGGGTCCGACGAAGCAGTAAATTCATTTTTCGTTTAAAGTACATCAATGTAGTTTGAAATGCAAGGCGTTCCGGTCAAATTGGGGATTGGGGATTCACCCACCCTCAACGAATACGATCCAAGGTCCGTGAGACTTCCTCGGGCTTGAATCCGAACGGCCCCGGTTTGCCCTTGTACAAAATTCTTCCGCCGCGGGCGATTACGTACAACCGATCGGGCCAGGCGGCGTAGTCCCGCTCGACACGGTTGTCCAGATTATCGACAGCCACGGGCAGTCTCCAAGCGTACCGCTCGACGAAAACACGAGCCAGCCGCGAGCGTTCCTCCCAGGTCTTCGGCTCGTTGAACACAAAGCCTTCGCGGACGTTTTCCTGCAATCGCCAGCCGTCGTCTGGATGGGCTTCGCTGATGTAGACGGTCAGAAAATGGGCGACATCTCGATACCGGTCAGCCAGGCGGTGGAGATCGCCGATCTCCCTTCGAAAGATGTTTCAAGTACAACTGGCAAAGACCAGCACAACCGGCTTTTCGCCGACCAACTGCGAAAGCTGGAAGACGCGGCCGCCGTCAGGGGAGCGCAGCGTAAAGTCCGGCGCAGCATCGCCCGGACGCAACCGGCCGAATTCGCGGCGATCATACCGGTTCAGTTTGATGTAGCCTTCCAGCACCAGCTGGCGGTAGACGAGCACCCCAGCCACGGCAAAACCAGCCACTCCCACACCCACCAGCACGAACTTCTTGACACGTGGCTTCATCGTTCACCCTTCATACTCAAATACCGGCGCACTCGTCAATCTTCTTAGGGTGACTCCCAACAGCAGACAGTGCCACTGTCTCTATCTGGCCACTGGCCACTGGCCACTGCCCTTGCCGTGATATCCTTTCTTCATTCGGATCGGAGTGACAATGAAAGCATGGGTGACACTCGTCTACGCGCTGCTGGTCCTGGCAGGTGGAATCATGGGTTATCGGAAGGCGTCCAGCCAGGCATCGCTGATTTCCGGCACCCTGTTTGGACTGGCCCTTCTAGCCGCTGCGATTTTGATGTTGCGCGGCAGCGCGGCCGGCGCAACGGCCGCGATGGTGCTGGCCGTCGTGCTGCTGCTGTTCTTCGGTTACCGATTGGTAACAGGGGGGAAATTCATGCCGGCCGGTATGATGGTGGTTGTCAGCCTGGTCGAATTGGCCGTGCTGTATTGGGCGCCTGATTGACAACGGCATGTTCAAACTAGTCGTTTCAAATTTCCTTCACCGGCCCATTCGGGCCCTGACCAGTGTCCTATCGGTCGCCGTCAGCCTGACGCTTGTGCTGGTCTGCGTCGGGATGGCGTACGGCCAACTGGACGCGCTCGCGGAAAAGACCCGAAACATCGCCGGCGATCTGATCGTCCAGCCGGCCGGGGCGTCTCTTTTTTTTGGACTCAACAGCGCCACCATGGAACAGAGCCTGGCCCGCGAACTGGCCTCCCTGCCCGGCGTAGCGGCCGTTACCCCGGTCATCACCAAAATCGCCGCCACCGATCTATACATGATCTACGGCATCGATCCCGAAACCTTTCTGGGTGTCACTCAACCTCGCATCTTGCAGGGGAGGATGTTCCAGGCTCCCGACGAGTTGATGCTCGACCAGCGGTTTGCCGACCGCAGCGGGCTCGGTACGGGAACTATGTACAAGGTTCTCGGCCACGACTATAAGGTGGTAGGAGTTTTTGAAGCCTCGCTGGGCGGCCGCGTCCTGATGCACTTGGGTGAGTTGCAAAAACAACTCGCAACACCAGGCCGCGCCAGTATGTTCTTCATCAAGCTGCAACCGGGAGTGGCGGCCGAACGGCAGGCAGCCCAACTGCTCAGCCGATTCCCGGGCATCAAAGTCACCCTGTCCTCCGAGCTGAAGAAGCATTTGGTCAACTCGACGCCCGTGTTTCGCGAATTTGTAACAGCCGTGGTCGTGCTGGCCGCTCTCATATCGTTTCTGGTGGTGCTGCTGGCGTCCTACACGGCCATTACCGAGCGCACCCGTGAAATCGGCATCCTGAAATCGCTCGGCTTGTCCTCGCCCCGAATCTTCGGGCTGGTCGTCCGGGAAGCCGTGCTGACGGCAGCCATCGGCATTCTTCTCGGGTATGTCCTGACGTTTCTGGCTCTGCGGGGTATTGCCATTTACTTCCCCCGCATGCCTGTCGTCCTCACGCTGCAGTGGAAGATTCTGGCGCCGGCCCTGGCGCTGATTGGAGGAGTCGTCGGTTCGGCCTACCCTGCCTACCGTGCTTCCCGCATGGATCCGGTCCGGGCACTCGGCTACGAATGAAGGGCAGGCTTCAGGCCTCAGGCTCCAGGCTCCAGGGAATTGCGGATTTCGGATTATTTCGGATCAGGAGATAGCCTGGAGCCTGGACCCTATTTCGGTCTAACCCAACGCCAGCCAGACTAATTACTATACATATAGTAGATCACTTCTTCTTGCCCTCTGCATACTCCAAAACCACGTTGCATAACGCGCGGGCGCCGATCCGAAGGGCTTCTTCATCCATATCGTAGTACTCGGTGTGGACCATCGCTGTAATCCCTTTGCTGGGATTGGCTACCCCCACGAAAAAGAAGAAGCCCGGAACGACCAGTTGAAACTTCGAGAAGTCTTCGGCGCCCATTTGGGGCGGCGGAGTCGTAAGGTTTGACGCGCCGACCACCCTCTCCAGGGCCGGCGCCATACGCGCTGCCAGCGCCGGGTCGTTGTAGGTCACCGGATTTCCCTCCTTGAATTGAAGCCGATAAGTGGCCCCATAGCTGCTGGTAACTCCCTTGAGCACGGCTTCGATGCGATCTCGTACCCACTCCGGTCCGCCGCGACGCAGTGTCCGGACGGTACCCACCAGCCGGGCCTTGTCGGCTATTATGTTGAATCGGTTGCCGGCTTCAATAACTCCCACGGAGATGATAATCGGATCACTTGCGTTATTCATACGCGAAGGAATCGTCTGCAGAGCCAGAATCACCTGGGCGGCGATCGGGATCGGATCGATACCTGTGTGAGGGTAGGCGCCGTGCGTCTTTTTTCCGACAATTTCTATGTCAAACACGTTGCTGCTAGCCATGGCGGCGCCGCTGTTAAAGCCGATCTGGCCGATCGGGATCGTGGGCAACAGGTGCAGCCCGAAAATGGCCTCCACGTCCGGATTTTTCAATGCGCCTTCGGTGATCATCAGCGGTGCGCCCCCCGCTTCGCCTTCGGGCGGACCCTCCTCGGCCGGCTGAAACAAGAACTTGACGGTGCCGGCAATCTCGGCGCGCATCCGGCTCAGGATCGTCGCAACTCCCAGTGCGATGGCGACGTGACCATCATGACCGCAAGCATGCTTGACGCCCGCGACCGTCGACTTGTACGGAACGTCGATCATTTCCTGAATTGGAAGCGCGTCCATGTCGGCTCGCACGGCCACGACCGGCCCGGGCCGTCCGCCTTTGAGCACAGCCACGACGCCCGTCTTTGCAAACGGGTGCGTGACCTGGTCGAATCCTAGTTTTCTCAAGTAGTCGGCCACCAACTGTCCGGTGCGCACCTCACGATTGCTGAGTTCCGGGTGCATATGAATGTCCCGCCGGATGCGGATCATTTCGGAATGGATCTCGGCGCTGATCGAATCGATCCTTTGACGGAGAGGCGCTTGGCCAAAACTACTTGACGTGGATGCCAAAATGACAATGATGAATCCTAAGGCTGGAGTTCGTCTCATAAAGTCTCTCCTAACACAGCCCGCTCCTCGTGTCTATCGGCGAAGTCAAACCGCGATGGATCTGCAAGCTCAGGTTTGGCAGGAAGGGCTTGTCTTGCCGGAGTAGATCGACCCATGATAATGATCCACCTTCCCGACGACAAAATCCGCCGATTCGCTTACGGGCCCATCACCGCTAAGGAAAAAGGCGAAGTCATCGGGCATCTTCTGCACTGCGACACGTGCCGGACACGCGTAATGGAGATGCTCAACGGAACCGGCCGATTTGAGCGGCGCCGCAGCCTCGATCGTCGCGTGGTAGACCTTGGCCGTCCCGAGGGTGACCGCCGCCGCGGCGTGGACCGGCGGGCCATGTCGCACGCTTCGATCTAGCCTTTCTTGGCAGCGTTCATGAATCCGGGGACTCATCAATCCGGATGAAAAGGGGCGCGGCAAGCCTGGATCATACCGCCAACGGCGGTGCCGCGACCGTCAAGGAGCGGGCCCGTTCGCCAAATTTGAATCTCCGGCGCCCATCACTGGTGACCGCCGGGACCGCTCGCTTACGCGCGCGGCACCGCCCAGGTGGCGGAGAGGGAGGGATTCGAACCCTCGGTACAGTTTTAGGCCGTACGACGGTTTAGCAAACCGTTGATTTCAGCCACTCATCCACCTCTCCGCAGAAGGGAAGCTGACACAGGCGGCTCCAAGCCGACAGTTTGGAATCCTCATTCTAGGACACGCCAAGGGGTGTGTCAAACCGGCCGCTTCCACAGTCGTTGCAGGTTTGAGGGCCATCCCCATTTGCCGCCGAAGGTATGATGTAAAATTGAAGGTAACGAACTGAGGCTGTTCTGTGACCGAATCCGCGGTGGTTCATACCGCACTATCCGAGAGCGACAAAGCCGGGGCATTTCTCGGTTCGGAAATCTCAAAAAGCTTCCACGGTCAACCGCCCCACGCGCTCATCGTTTTTGCTTCATCGAAATATAGTTACGCTCCCCTGTTGAAGGCCATCGAAGGAGCCTGCGGCGCCCGGATTATTGTGGGCTGCTCTTCGGCAGGCGAGTTTATTAACGGCACACAAGGCGAAGGTTCCGCCTGTGCCGTAGCGCTGCGCTCCCCGGAAATGCATTTTGCGGCGGGGATTGGCAAACAACTGCGCTTGGACCGCAAGGCGGCCGCCCGGCAAGTCGTTTCTTCCTTTGCCGGCCCCGGCTCGCACGATTACATGTTTCGTTCGGCACTCGTCCTTACCGACGCGCTTGCCGGCTACACCGATGACTTGGTTGAACAATTGAACCTGCTCACCGCTGGAACCTACAGCCTGTTTGGCGGCGGCGCTGGTGATGACGCAAAATTCAGTCAAACTCACGTGTTCTACGGCACTGAGGCCTATCCCGATGCGGTCGTGGCACTGGAGATCTTATCCAACAAGCCCTTGGGCGTTGGTGTCAGTCACGGATGGGAACCCGCTAGCGCTCCTCTGCGAGTGACCGAAGCTGAAGGCTCACGGCTGATCAGCTTGAATGCCTCGCCCGCCGTGGAAGCATTTCAAGATCAGGCCGAGAATACGGGGCAACAGTTTGATCCAGAGGACCCGTTACCGTTCTTCCTCCATAATGTCATCGGCATCGATACAGGCCAGGGTCATAAACTTCGGGTACCGCTTGCGGTAAATCCTGACGGCTCGATTTCCTGTGCCTCAGATATTCCCACTGGTGTGACCGTGCACATCATGAGGGCAACCGATTCCTCCGCGGCCGAGGCGGCATCAAAAGCCATCCGGAGCGCATTGCACAAGCTCAATGGCAACAAGCCAAAGGTCGCCCTCTTCTTTGACTGCGTGGCTACCCGGCTGAGAATGGGTAACAAGTTCGGTCTGGAGATGCAGAGCCTTCAGAATACACTCGGGTCGACAATGTACGCGGGCTGTAACACGTATGGTCAGATCGCGCGGGCCGAAGGGCAGTTCAGCGGATTCCATAACTGCACAGCTACGGTTTGCGTCATCCCCGAATGAGGGGTCGCAGAATTGAATGCGGGTATCTGTCCAAGAGTTAGTTGGGGCGCTGTTGAACGTCTCCGGTCGACAGGAGACTGCCCGCGCGCTCGCAAAACAGCTCGGTGCCGACGATCTAATTTTCTTTGTAACAGACCCCGAGATTGGCATACCTCTGCCGGTTCCCGGCTTTCCCCAAACACTGCCTGCCGGTCGCTCCTGGCGAGCGTTTCTTGCCCAATGTGTCGTCGCGGGCCGTCATTCGGCTGAGCTTCCATTTCCATCGGCGCAAAGCATTGTGGCCGCCACGGCCGTAGCAGCCAAGGACGGGACCGTGCTTGTCCTTCTCGGAGGCGCTCCCCGGATCGATGAATTCGAAGAGATCGGTTGGCAGCTTCCGTTGTTGGGAGCGGCTCTTCGTGGCGAACAGAGCGTCATCTCGGCGGCAGGGCATTCCAAGGTAGCACGCGAAGCCGTTGCCGACGCGCGAGCACTGGCAGAACGGCTTGACGTCGCGCGTACTGAACTGCAGCGGGCACTCCTCGCGGCGGAGGCGGCCACGCGCGCCAAAGATGAATTCATGGCAGTGGTCTCCCACGAACTTCGAACGCCGCTGAACGCAATCCTGGGGTGGACACAGATCCTGCGGACGGGGAAGCCCGACCAGGCCAAGATGGAACGCGCGCTGGAGATTATTGAGCGCAACGTAAAGTCACAAACAAAACTCATCGAAGACATCCTCGACTTTTCGCGAATCATTTCTGGCAAGCTTCGCCTAGATGTCCAGCCGGTCGAACTGGCCGCGGTCCTGGAGGCCACCGTTGAGGTCGTGCGCCCTGCTGCGGACGCCAAGGGAGTTCTGATTCAAGCAATCATTGATCCGAGAGCAGGGTCCGTTTCCGGAGATCCGGATCGTTTACAACAAGTGCTATGGAACCTACTGTCGAATGCCATCAAATTTACTCCAAAGGGAGGGCGTGTGCAGATACGCCTTGCGCGCGCCAACTCACACGTCGAAATCGACGTCAGCGATACTGGCCAAGGCATTGATCCCGATTTTTTGCCTCTTATTTTTCAGCGCTTCCGCCAAGCCGATACGACGACGACAAGAAGGCATACAGGTCTGGGCCTGGGACTGGCGATCACGCAACACCTGGTAGAGCTGCATGGCGGGACCATCAGCGCCTATAGCGGTGGAACGCGGCAGGGCGCCAGGTTTGTCCTCAGGCTGCCCGTGTTGGCTCTTCACAACTCAGAACGATTGCCCCCCGCGCGCCCCTCCGATCAAAATCTAGCGGACCAAGCCAGAACGGTGCACGCAAACCTGCCGAGGCTCGACGGCCTGCACGTGCTCGTGGCTGATGACGAGCGTGACGCGCGTGATTTGCTCACTGCGGTACTTGTGGAACGTGGCGCTAGAGTGACCGCGGCGGCGACGGCCGCCGAAGCGCTCGCGATGTTCCAATCGCTGAAACCAGACTTGCTGATCAGCGATATAGCGATGCCGGGCGAAGACGGGTTCTCTTTGATTCGCAGAGTGCGATCACTAGAGAAGGAACAAGGAACACACACGCCGGCGATAGCACTGACGGCGCATGCCGGATCTTCGGATCGGATGCAGGCGCTCTCGGCAGGCTATCAGATCCATCTGCCCAAGCCAGTTGAAGCAGCCGAACTGATCACCGTGGTGGCAAATCTTGCGGGCCGAAAATCCAACGCGTTGTGATGGCCGCTCCCTGACAGGAGCCGCAGGACATGTCCGGGCCGCGACCGAAGGGAGCGGGCAATCAGTGGCCGCGGGACATTTCCGGGCCGCGACCGTAAGGGAGCGGGCAATCAGTGGCAGCAATTACGAGCTACGAATTACGACGCACAAACTTCATGTTTCGTAACTCGTAATTCGTAATTCGTAATTGTTGCCTCTGACTGCCCGCTCCCTTATGGTCGCGGCTCTGACGTGGCGGCCCTGACTTGGTCGCGGCTCTGACTTAGTCGCGGCCCGGACAGGAGCTACTTAAGCCGTTCCAAGCGGTACGCCTTAAACACAACCTGTTGCTGCCGGCCAGATACGGCTTGCGGGTCGCGGGCTATGAAACGGGCCTCGGCTAGGCTGACTGTCTGGTGCGCGACGAAGCCTTCGACCTGCACACGATCACCATTGATTCCTTGCGGAGGCGGGATCGTGTAGTCGACAACAATCACCCGAATTCGGCTCGCGCCCTCCTCCAGATAGTACCAGCCCTTATGTTCGGGCGATTCGAAGATCGCGCCGCGCAACCGGACAGGTCCCTTCTTGAAGGGCACCGGGTCAGCCAGGATTTTGTTGAGCGGCACAATCGGAACGGCAGGAACTTGTGCACGTGGCGGCGTCGGCTTCTTTTTCGCCTGCTTCGTTTGTGCGCCAGCCATTCCGTTCCAGAGGATTCCAACCAGCAGCAGCACCCAGATTCGGCTCATGAGTTTGCGGGTTGTCCGCGTCCTTTCGAGCTGCGCTCATAGAGCGCGATAGCCAACAGCAACCAGGCGCCACCCAGAATATATCCGCCCAGCACATCGCTTGGCCAATGCGCGCCGACATAGATTCTCGACGGCCCAACCGACGCGATCATTGCGCCGAAGACGGTGACCAGAAAAGCCCGCCACCCCGCCGGCTTTACCAGTTTAAAGGAGAAATAGATCAGAATCCCGTAGAACCCCACGAAACTCAGCACGTGCCCGGAAGGAAAGCTTTTGCTCGCATACTCGAACAGCACCTCTACAAGACTGGCTTGCGGCCGCGGCCGGCCGATCGCGACTTTGAAAGCGCCGCTGAGCGCGTGCGCAACGCCGGCTGCCAAAACGCAAAACAACCCTTCGCGCTTGCGTCCAAAGGCGGCGAAGGCCAGCAGCGCTGCGCCATACATTCCCACGTTGTGCGCGGTGCCCTGGCCAATCCAGGACACATAGCGCATCCAACCCCGCAGTACAGGGTGCCGGAGCGATTGAAACCAGCGCGTCAGCGAGAGGTCCCACGAAAAATACTCAAACTGAAGCGCGGCAAAGGCCAGCAGCGCCCCCGGTAACACCAGAAGGGAAATCGTTAGCAACTGCCTCTTGGACAGCACACCGAGGCCTCAGGATCCTATCCCGTACTGGCCCACCAGCGGCACGAACGTGCAGCGCTCAATCGGCTCGGAGATCCACTGGCCGGCCTTGCGCGTGATCCGATACAGCAAGTGGGCTTCCTCATGCTCAAGGGGTATGACCAAATGGCCGCCATCGCCCAGTTGTTCTTTGTAGTCTGGAGGAATCCTCGATCCGCCGGCAGTAACCAGAATCGCGTCATAGGGAGCGTGTTCAGGCCATCCCAGCGTTCCGTCGCCCACTCGAATATCGACATTGCTCACGCCGATCTGATGCAGGATCTGACGGGCCCGCTCGGCCAGCTCCGCGTGGCGCTCGACGGAATAGACCTTGCGACATAGCCCGGCCAGCACCGCAGTCTGATAGCCTGAGCCCGTACCGATCTCCAGAACGCGCTCGCCGCCATGCAGCTCAAGCAATTGTGTCATGCTGGCCACCATGTAGGGTTGGGAGATTGTTTGATTTTCGCCTATGGGGAGTGGCCCGTCTTCGTAGGCCCGGTTTTGCAGAGTCACCGGTACAAACAACTCGCGTGGAACTGTCTGCATCGCTTCGAGAACTCGCTCGTCGTGGATCCCGCGCGCCCGAAGCTGGCGCTCGACCATCTGCCGACGTTGTGTCACGAAATCTCGCATGTACTTTGCCAGCCGCTTCATTGTAGCATGCGCCCGCAGTGGGCAGTGACCAGTGGGCAGTGGCCAGTGGCCGGAATAAGGAGTGACCAATTGATCGGTTGCAAAAACACAATGAACAGCTGGCTCGGCAGGCCTTCCTTGTATTCCTGCCACCTGCCACTTGCCACTTGAACGGGCCGGTCCTCCTTGTATTCCTGTCCCTGGTCACTGGCCACTTGAACGCCGCCCGCCGACTGCCGACTCTGAAAAACTCGCTACAACGTCCGGGCATCTTGGTCTGCGTCACGCTGTTTCTAGCGCTTTTTGCGTGGTACCACGCGCCCTCGTTCTCCTTCTACTTTTCGCAGGACGATTTTCCACTGCTGGTGTCAAGCCGGCCGGGCTGGGTCTCTCCCTGGGTTTTTTTCGTCACGGGCAGTCCGCGCGAGTATCGTCCCCTGACCCAGCACTTCTTTTTCTACTTCAACCAACTGCTCTTCGGCCAGAATCCCACTCCTCACCATGCCATGGTTTTGCTGGTTCACCTGGCCAACGCGTTGTTGGTGGCGTGGCTGGCCTCCCGCTGGCTGACCTTGTGGGCCGCTTTTCCCGCCGCAGTTCTGTTTGCGTTTCACCCGATACACTTCTATGAAGTGTTCTGGATTTCGGGCATCAGCCAGAGCGGATATGTTTTTTTTCTACTGTGTACTTTACTGCTGTTTTCCAAGTTCCTGGCCAACGGTCACCGCGGCTTTCTGGTCGCATCTCTGGCCACTGCCGTTGCCGCTTTCCTCAGTAAGGAAGATGCGGTAATGGTCCCGGCTATTCTGGTTCTGGTGGCCGTCCTCGAGCCTGGCCGCCGGGGGAGACTGTTGGCCAGAACCGCGGCGACGATTCCATTCTGGATTCTTCTGGCGTTGTATATTGGGGTTCGTTTTGGACTGCTCGGCTTCGGGGTACCGCACGAGGGAGTCTATCGTTTTGGTGGCGATCTGCGGCAAATCTGCGAGAAGCTTGACCTCTACAGAGTGTGGCTCACCTTAGGTTGGAAATTCTACCTTCCGGCCCTCGCGCTGGTTGGGACGGCTTTGTTCGAGGCGGGAAGGTCCGGGCGCTTCGCGTTGCGTGCAGTAACCACCATGCTTTTTTTCTTTCTATCGCTGGCGCTGCTGTCGGTTGCACCGACGCTGCTCATACCGGGTTCGGCCGAGCATTATCTGAGCGTCCCTTCGGCCGCTCTGGGCCTGACGATAGCGGCTCTTCTGTTGAGCCTGCGCTCTCACTGGGTGCGGGCCGTCGCCACCGCCATGCTGCTCTTGATGTTCGGATGGTCAGCGCTGCAGGGCCGACGGGAACACTTGGACAATCCCAGCCTGTTTGTTCCGATTCCGGCCAAAGCCGAGCTCTGCGAGCGGTGGATGGGGCAACTGGGCCAACAGCAACCGCCGGCCGACTCGGCCTGCACCTTTGTGTTTCGCGACCTGCCGTTGGAAAGTTGGGAGCGCGGTTGGTTCGAGGCCCTGGTCCGAATGGCCTGGAACCGTCCTTCCGGAGAGGTCATCGTCCACACAAGCGGAATGCCTGAACCGGCTGCGCCCACGCCGTGCGCGGCGGTTTGGTCATTTCTCTCCGGGGATGCTGTTCGGATCCAATGAGGGGTCAGGCGTCAGGCTTCAGGGGCACGGACCTAATCCGCAATCGATCCGCGATCCGCAATTCCCTGACCCCTGACCCCTGAATCCTGACCCCTGCTGTTAGACATCGCCTAGTGCATCGCCCGAAGCTTCCAGTTCGATCCGAAAAATGTCCTCGCTGCGCAGGTTGTGCCTCTTCATAAAGGTATCCAGGGCTGCACGGTCCGAACACTGGCACGGCAGAAAAAGTTTTCCCTGTGCCTGGGCGACATCGAATGAAAGCAAGGAAACTTCCGGGTCCTTGCGGATCGTCCGAGCCAGGCTCTGAAGATCCTGGCGGGTCATACAGGCAATCGTGAACTGAACCAGGTAGCGGGCCATGAGTGTTTCAATCTTACACAATTCCCCCGGCACACAGTACAATGACCCCGGTGGATCGAACCTATGCTTGATGTTTCGCGTCTTTCCATAAGTGAGATCCAACAGAAATATCTGATTGAGAAACTTCCCCTGACTCCCGCTGTCTTGCGCCAGCTTCGCAAGGATCCGCGTCAGGGTGTCCGCCAGCTCCATCGCCGGCTGCAGCAGACACGAGACGCCGGAAAAGCGGAGTCCCAACGCGTCGAGAAGCTGCTCTATTTCGAGCGTCTGCTCTGGAAGAGCGGCCTGCAGTTTGTTGCCGGAGTCGACGAAGTCGGCGTCGGCCCGCTGGCCGGACCGGTCGTTGCCGCCGCCGTCATGTTTCCGCCGGACGTATTCATCGCCGGCATTGACGACTCGAAAAAACTCGATGCAGATACACGAAAACGCCTGGCTGGAGAAATCAACCGGCACGCGCTGGCTGTGCATGTGGCCGAAGTCCCCATCGAAGAAATTGACTCCCTCAACATCTACCACGCCAGCGTCAAAGCCATGCGAATCGCACTCGAACAGCTGCCCATCGCCCCCCAGCACGTTCTGGTCGATGCCCGTGACATTCCCGGAGTGGCTTGTCCTCAGAACAAATTCAATAAGGGTGACGGCCTGTGCTTCTCGATAGCGGCCGCTTCGATTCTCGCCAAAACTCATCGCGATCAACTCATGGAAAGACTCGATGGCGTCTATCCGGGTTACGGATTCGCATCGCACAAAGGCTACTGCACGCGTGAACACCAGGACGCCCTGGCGCGGCTCGGACCCTGTCCGATCCACCGCAAGTCCTTCTTGTTCATCAATGAAGTGTGCGGCGAATTCTCTCCGTTTTTCTACCAGGTCAAGGACCGTATCGCCGGCGCCGTTACAGCGCGGCAACTGGCAGAAGAGGAAGCATCCCTCGGCGCGTTCGAGGATCAATTCAGCGAATATGAGCGCCGCAAACTCCGCGCTTTGATCAATCGCACGTGGAACAAGTTCGAACACTAAGAACAGGGGTCAGGGGTCAGGCTTCAGG
>JBPCNK010000270.1:0-16923 GCA_051001345.1 Acidobacteriota bacterium
GTCGCTCGCGGCACCGTTGATTGTGGCCCGTTTGGCAGGCGCGGGAAGGTTGATCAGGTGATGCTTGCCTGGAGCCTGGAGCCTGAAGCCTTGATCAGGTGCCGCTTTTCGTAGCCGAGGCCGAGCGGTCGGACCGATGCTTGACCCACAGCATTGCGCGGTCAACCAACCCGGGAAACCATCGCGCCGCCCAGACAAACACAATCCCTTCGGCGGTCAACACGACTTCGCGCTTTCGCCGGGCAGCCGCCCTGACAATGGCCTCAGCACAGCGCTCGGCAGACATACCGGTCCAGCCGCCCTCACCCAGGGGCCGGCGCTGAGCCATCGAGTTGCGGTTGAAGGGAGTGGCGGTGCGGCCGGGACAGACGACGATGACGTCGATGGCATCATCGGCGACTTCGCAGCGCAGAGCTTCCGAAAAACCGTTCAACGCAAACTTTGTCGCCGAGTAAACCGACATGTACGGAGTCGCGCGCTTGCCGAGGACCGACGAGATATTGACGATCTGTCCCCCGCCGGTTCGTTTCATCTCGGGCAGCACGGACTGGATGCAGTCGATGGCGCCGCCAAGATTTACACGCAGGACATGCTCCCATTGCTCCGGGCGCATCTCCTCGACACTAGCAAAGAGCCCCACGCCGGCGTTGTTGACGAGAACGTCGATTCGGCCGAAGCGCTCCACCGCGGCTCGGACCATCGCCGCGACCTGATCGCGCTGGGTGACATCAACGGGTGCCACCAGGCACTGAGAACCCAACTGCTCGATCTGGGCGCCGAGCGTCTCGAGTTCCGATCGATTGCGTGCCGCCAGCACCAGCCGCGCGCCGCGCCGCGCAAAAGCCAGCGCCGTGGCCCGGCCAATGCCGCTTGACGCACCGGTAACAAGAACTACTTTGTCGCGATAGGCGACCATCTCTTAGGCTCCAGGCTCCAGGCTCCAAGCTCCAGGGCGTCAGGGCGTCAGGGAATTACTGTTATGCGCAATCCGCAATTCCCTGGAGCCTGAAGCCTGAAGCCTGGAGCCTGCCTTCAAAAACCTACAGCCCGAAACAAGACTGCTCCGGCCACGCCGCCAACAATCGGCGCCACAACTGGAATCCAGGCATAGCTCCAATCCGAATCGCCCTTGCCGGCAATCGGCAACAGGGCGTGGGCCAGACGCGGGCCCAGATCGCGGGCCGGATTGATGGCGTAACCGGTAGGGCCTCCCAGCGATAGTCCGATGCTCCAGACCAGCAGTCCCACTAAAAGGGGCTGCAGGCCGCTGCTGAAAACCAGCGACAAATTGAGCGCGCCCGGCGAGCTGAGCATCTGGGCGTTGGCTCCGACGGCCAGAACGCCAAAGACAAGAAGGGCCGTTCCGATTACCTCGCAGATGAAATTCGCCACGGTGCTGCGGATGGCGGGGCCTGTCGAGAACGCTGCCAGCTTGGCTGCGCGGTCTTCGGTCTGCTCCCAGTGGGGCAGGTAGGCCAGCCAAACCAACGCAGCTCCGGCGATCGCTCCGACCATTTGTGCCGCGACGTATCCGGGTACCTGGCTCCAGGGAAATGCACCGATTGAGGCCAGGCCGATCGACACGGCCGGGTTTAAGTGCGCTCCGCTGATCCGCCCCACCGAATAAATCCCAATCGTCACAGCCAATCCCCACCCGGTTGTGATGACGATCCAGCCGGCGTTGTGTCCCTTGGTGCCTTTCAGCACCACGTTGGCGACAACACCGTTTCCGAGCAAGACCAAGATCAGCGTTCCCACTGCTTCAGCCAGGTAGGGCGACATGTTGGACTCTCCTCGAGGACGTCAAAACGGAAACTGGTCGGGGTTGTCGGTAAAAACGGCGTCAACACCCAGTGTGAATAGGAAGTGAGACATTTCTTCGCTAACATTCTTGAACTTTCCCGCGTCGCGTGAACGGAACGTATAGGGAGTGACGCTCAGGCCCAGGTCGTGAGCCCATCGAACGATCTCCGGTCTTTCAAGCACAAACCGTTTGGCCGGTCCGATACCTCCTGCAAAGCGGCGAATTTCCTGCAATCCTTCCCGCGACAGCATCTGCTCGTTCTCTCCGGCAAGAGTTCCAATCAGTAAGACCATGGGCAGCCGGCAGCCGAGGCTGCCGAGCCGGCGCAAGCTGTCCACGCTGAAGGACTGAATGATAACGGGTGTAGAAACGTCGGCGCCTGGTTTGTCCAGTTTGGATTTCTTCAACTGTTCCAGTACGAGTGTTTCCATCGAAAAGCCGCGGTCGGCATACACTTCGGGTCCTTTGGTTTCCGGAAATAGTCCCGCCCGACCCCGAATCAGATCGATGGCCTCCTGCCACGTTGGAACTCTCGCGTTGCGGAACTGCTCGCCAAACCATGAACCGGCGTCGAGCCGCTTGATCTCATCCACAGTGAAATCCGAAACGAACCAATGCCTCCCATTCGGAAGCGAACCTTCTTTGCGGTAGCGCTCCGGAAAAATCTCTTCAATATTGGTTGTTCGTTCAAGGGTCAAGTCGTGCAGGCAAACCAGCACCCCGTCGCGTGTGATCTGCAGATCCTGTTCGACGAAGTCGGCGCGCTGGTCCAAGGCCAGGCGGTAGGCCGCCAGCGTGTGTTCAGGCGCGTAAGCGGAGGCGCCGCGATGGGCGACAAGTGTCTTCTTTTTGTACTGTGCCAGACCCTCGTGCCGGCTGGCGTCGATTACGAGGACCATCCCGAGCAAAATCCAAAAAGAGAGCCGCCGCGCGGTCACTACTCCGCCCAGTCGGCCATAAATAGGTTGGTGTCGCCGGCTTTGAGTGCGTTGCGGTTGGAAGCAAACACCAGCTTGCGACCGTCGGGCGAAAACATCGGAAAACCATCGAATGTCTTATTGAAGGTAATGCGTTTGAGGCCCTGGCCGTCTACACCGACAAGGTACAAGTCGAAATCGCGTCCGCGCGGATCGGCGAGATTCGAGGAAAAAACAATCCGGCGGCCATCCGGATGAAAGAACGGCGCGAAGTTAGCGGCTCCGTTGGACGTGATCTGGCGGCGGTCTGTTCCATCGGCCTTCATGACGAACAGCTCAAGCGAGCGTGGCTCGATCAGTCCATCGTTGAGTAGCTTTTGGTAGCGGGCAAGCGTGGCCGGATCCTTGGGATGGTGCGCACGGTAGACGATCCAGCGGCTGTCGGGCGAATAGAACGCGCCGCCGTCATAGCCCTTTTCATTGGTCAGGCGCCGCAGGTCCGATCCGTTCAGCTTCATCGAATACAGTTCGAGGTCGCCGTCGCGCACCGAAGTAAAAACAATTCTCTTGCCGTCAGGCGAAATCGTCGCCTCGGCATCATAGCCGGGCGCAGGCGCCAGCGCTTTTGGACGAGACCCGTCGCGGCTGGCTGCATATAGATCGTAGCCGGGGTACAGCGGCCAGACGTACCCTTGGGAGTAATCGGGGCGCGGCGGGCATTCGGCGCTGGCCCCGTGGGTCGAGGCGTAGAGAATCTTGCGGCCGTTCGGGAAGAAGTACCCACACGTTGTGCGCCCTTTGCCGGTGCTGACCATGCGACGCCGGCCGGTCTTCAGGTCGAGCGTGAAAATCTGATCGCACTCCAAATCGCCGTGCGTGGACTGGTAAATCAGCGCGCCCCCGTCAAACGAGAAGTACGCCTCGGCGTTCTCGCCCGATTCGGTGAGCTGGCGGATGTTGCGCAGGTGGGTTTCGCCTTCTACGGCCAGGGGATCATTGTACAAAGGCTCCGTGTTGGAAAAGACAGCAGCAGCGCAAAACAGGATAAGAGTAACAAGTATTTTTCGCATGTGGCGCTAGTGTAGCAGGCTTCAGGCCCCAGGCTTCAGCAGCTACCGTTAGTTGATGGGAGTCAGCCGAAAAACGCGGGCAAGCTTTGCAGCGGACTGGAGGTCGCCGCGGCGTAGAGCCTCCCGAACATCGTCAAGTTTCTGAGCGTCCTCAACTGACAGACAAGGCGACCAACTGTCTGCTGTCTCGATCAAGTCGACTGGTACTTCGGCGACAAAGTCACCTTCATGTACCAGCTTGTCGTTAAGTTTCTTTTTCATAACCTCGTCCTAAAATCATCCGACCACCTATCCGCCTCCGGCTTGTAGGTGGTTACGACGACCGCCGGGGTGATAGCGCTCTTAGGAACTCCCCACACCACGTGAATGGGATGCCCGCGTTGACCTCTTTGCAAAACGAGCACACACGATCCCTTAAAATAATCCGGGTAGTCCTCGATCAAAACCGCATCCGCCATTCCGAAAAGTACGTCCCGGGCGCTAGTGTAGCAGGCTTCAGGCCCCAGGCTTCAGGCTTCAGACTCAGGCTCCACGGACGCGAGAATTCTGGGTGTTTGTGCCGGCTGCGAGCAAGAATTGGTTCCGCGTCCACATTCGCAACCCACAATTCCCTGGAGCCTGGAGCCTGGAGCCTGAAGCCTAGTGGAGCCCGGAGCCTGTATAATGAACGACTATGACTTGTTGCAGCGGAGCGGATAAATCGAAAATACGAAGACAGACGGCGTGGTTCTTGCTGGTAGTTTTGGTGCTGGTCATCGGCGCCATAGCCGGCGACGATAAGACCAACGGCATTTCTGAAGGGTTGGCGCGCATCTCGGCGGAGAAATTTCTCAAGGACGTGCGGTATCTTTCCACCGATGAAATGCGCGGCCGCGGTAATGATTCACCGGAACTGATGAAAGCTGCCGCTTACGTCCGCGAGCGTTTCGAGGACGCCGGGCTGCGTCCGGCCTACCGCGACGGGTACTACCAGCGCCTGGACGTTTTGACCGGAGCTGACAGCGGCGACAAGCATACCGTGGACGTGACAGTGGCGGGGGTGACCGACGCGTTGAAGCTGCGTGAAGACTACTGGCCCATCGGTTTCGGCTCGCGCAAGGAAGCGCAGGGAGAATTGGTTTTCTGCGGTTATGGCATAACAGCCAATGAATACCATTATGACGATTATGCAGGCCAGGACGTAACCGGCAAGGTTGTCGTCGTCCTGGACCACGAACCTCAGGAAAAAAACCCTCATAGTCTCTTTGCGGGCACTGAGTTGACGCGCTATGCCACAGCAATTGAGAAGGCGGTCAACGCAAAAATGCACGGGGCCGCGGCGCTGCTGATTGTTCCGGACGCGGACAACCATCCGGGCCACCAGGACGCAGGCTTTACATTTCGCGAGGCCGAAGCTCTGGGCATCCCGGTTGCGCGCCTTCGAGCCGAGGTGGCGATGCCGTGGTTTACCCGCGTTGGAAAAAATCTTGTCCAAATCGAGCGCAGCCTGGACGAGACCCTGCATTCGCAGTCGTTTGCATTCGACGGCAGCGCGCGGATTTATTTCGACATCACACCCCGCCACAATCAGGTCGCCAATGTCGTGGGCTGGATTGCGGGCAGCGACAAGGCGTTGAAGGATGAGTACGTCGTCATCGGTGCTCACTACGACCATATCGGACTCGGCTCCCGATCGTCGATGTCGCCGCAACTGACCGGGCAGGTCCACAACGGCGCCGATGACAATGCCTCGGGTACGGCCGCGCTGATTCAGTTGGCCCGCGCATTCGAGGGTGTGCGATCTCAACTAAAACGCAGTGTCGTCTTTGTTGCCTTCGCCGGCGAGGAACTCGGGCTGCTGGGGTCCAGTTACTACACAAAGCACGCCCCCTTTCCGATCGATCGCACCGTCGCGATGTTTAATCTGGACATGGTGGGAAGAGCCAGCAACGGTGTGTTGTACGTAGGTGGAACTTCCACGGCAGCCGAGTGGGTGCCGCTGCTGAACGACTTGATTCCCAGTTCCCAGCTTGACGTGAAATTTTCCGGAATAGATTATGGTTCCAGCGATCATGTGTCTTTTGATCTGGCCCGGGTGCCCAATTTGTTTTTCTTTTCCGGTCTCCATTCCGACTATCACAAGGCCTCCGATGACTGGGAGAAGATCGATCCGCGTGTCAGCGAGAAAATAATCCGCTTTGCGTTCCAGACGGCCTATGAACTGCAAAGACGGCCTTTGAAAATGGCATACATCGTGCGGCAGGCGCCACAAAAGCCCATCACGTCGGGTTCCGGATCGGGGTATGGCCCGGACTTCGGTTCGATGCCCGATTTTTCCCAGGATCTGCCCGGCGTCCGCTTTGCCGGAGTCCGCCCGGAGAGCCCGGCGGCCAAGGCTGGCCTTTTGACCGGCGATCGGCTGATTGTGTTTGCAGGAAAGAAGATCGAAAACCTGTACGACTTCACTTCTGCCTTGCGCGCCCAAAAACCGGGAGACGAGATCGAGGTCGAAGTGGTCCGCGGGCAGGAGACTTTGAAATTCAAGGTGCTTTTGACTGCCAGGAAGTAGGGAATGAGGAAGGACTAGGGAAAAAGGACGAAGGACGAAGGACGAAGAACAAAGGATGAATAATCACTCCGTTTCTCGTAACTCGTCCCTCGTACTTCGTCCTTCGTACTTTTTTAGAATCTTATGACGATCGAACAGAAGGCTCCTCCCTTGGCTGGCCCCCTGACTTCTTTGACCGAGGAAGAGAAACTATTCCAGTCAAGCGTGCGCGAGTTTGCCCGCGAGCAGATCGGGCCGCTGGTTGACGAAATGGACCGCGCTGGGAAGTTTTCACAGCGGCTGATCCGAAGTTTTTTCGATTTGGGGATGATGGGAATCGAGATTCCCGAAGAATACGGCGGAGCGGGCGGCAGCTTTTTTTTGGCGGTTTTGGCCGTCGAGGAACTCTCGCGAGTCGACGCTTCGGCCGGCGTGATAGTCGATGTGCAGAACACACTGGTCAACAACGCCATTTTGCGCTGGGGCAACACAGCCCAGAAACAGAAGTATTTGCCTCGTTTGGTTTCCGACATGGTGGGGGCATATGCCCTTTCGGAAACCTCCTCGGGCAGCGATGCCTTTTCCATGCAGACACGCGCTACGGACCGAGGCGATCACTTCGCGCTGACAGGCCGTAAACATTGGATCACCAACGGCGCCGAAGCGGGCCTCTTCATCGTGTTTGCCACCGTCGATCCGGCGCTGGGATACAAAGGGGTCACCGCCTTTCTCGTCGAGCGCGACACCCCCGGTTTTTCGGTCGGAAAGAAGGAAGACAAGCTCGGGATTCGCGCCAGTAGCACGTGCGAGCTGCTGCTGGATGACTGCAGTGTGTCAAAAGCCAACGTGCTCGGAGAGGTGGGCAAGGGATACAAAGTTTCCATCGAGACTCTCAACGAGGGCCGCATCGGGATCGGCGCCCAGATGGTGGGATTATCGCAGGGCGCGCTCGAACATGGCATCGCGTATGCGAAAGAGCGCCAGCAGTTTGGACAACCGATCGCTCGATTCCAGGCCATTCAGTTTCAGCTGGCCGAGCTGGCTACAGAATTGGAGGCGGCGCGGCTGCTGGTTTACAACGCGGCGCGGCTGCGCGACGCCGGGATGCCGTTTCTGAAAGAAGCCGCCATGGCGAAATATTTCACGTCACAGGCGGCCGAACGGATCACTTCGGGCATCGTGGAAGTCTATGGCGGATACGGATACACCAAGGATTATCCCGCCGAGAAATATTACCGCGACGCCAAGATCGGCAAGATTTACGAAGGCACCAGCTTCATGCAGCTTCAGACGATCGCCAAGATTCTTTTGGCGGACTAGGAGTCGCCAGCCGCCAGCTGCGGGCTAGTCGCCAGTCGCCAGTCGAAACGGAGCGACGATGCAGAATGTTCCGCCACGCTGGCCACTGGCCACTGGCCACTGCCCACTGATTCATGATCCTTCAGATTGAAAACCTCACCAAGCGGTACGGCCGGCGGGCGGCCGTCCTCGATTTGAACCTGACGGTTCATCGCGGCGACATTTACGGATTCCTCGGCCCCAACGGCGCGGGCAAGAGCACGACGCTGCGGATGATCACCGGCTTGGTCTTTCCGACTTCAGGTCGCATCCGGCTTTTCGGACTGGACCCGATCCGCGAAAAGACCAAAGCGCTGGCGCGTGTCGGCGCCATTATCGAAGCGCCTGCTTTTTATGAGAACTTGAGCGGTTGGGACAACGTACGGTTGATTGCATCTCTGTCGGGACCCGTTCCTCGCAGCCGAATCGTCGAAGCGCTTTCGATCGTCGATCTGCTCGACCGTGCCTATGACCCGGTCAGCGCGTACTCGCATGGAATGCGCCAGCGTCTTGGCATCGCGCAAGCGCTGCTGCCCGATCCGGAGTTTTTGCTGCTGGACGAACCAACCGACGGCCTGGATCCGGCCGGGATCCGCGAAATACGCAACCTGCTGCAGAAGCTGCGCGAGCGCGGCATGACCATCGTGTTGTCCAGTCACCTGCTCAGCGAGGTCGAGCAGATCTGCAATCGTGTCGCGATCCTCAATGAAGGCCGCTTGCTGTTTGAGGGCACTCCGGGCGAACTGCAGCAGCGCGAGCGGCGTTTTCGTGTTCGCGTCGATGACGTCGAGGGCGCCACGCGGTTTGTGCGCGCGCTTGACTACGCGCGGTTTCTTGGAAACGGCGGCGGCGCGCTTCGAGTCGAGATCTCTCAGACCGATCTGGCCAGACTCAACCGCGCGCTGATCACGGCTGGTTTTGAAGTGTCCGGACTGGAAACTGAAGAATCGGATCTGGAGGCCGCCTTTATCCGCTTGACCGGCGGGACACAGGGATGAGGGTGCGCCAGTTGCTGGGCGGGCAGATTTACACGCTGGTCCGGTCGCGCCAGTTCTACCTCGGATTTGCGGCCTGCGTTCTGTTTGTCGCGTTGATGCTGTATGGCTTCTACGACTATTCGGCGCGCAAGAGCCAGGAACAGGACGTCTTCAAATACACGTACCGCAACAACTCCTACTTCAACGGAAACGTGTTCACCCTCTACTCGCTGTATTTCGCATTCTATCTGCTGCTGCCGATCTTCGTAGCGTTCCAGGGAGGGTATCCAGTGGCGGGGGAACTGCGATCGGGTACGCTGCGCGTGGTGCTCGTACGTCCGGTTGACCGGACGGCGGTGCTGTTGGCCAAGTATGGAGGCGTCATTTTCTATATCGTGCTGCTGCTGAGCTTTTTTGTTCTGCTGAACCTGGCAGTAGGTCGCTTTATCGTCGGCTGGGGCGATCTGTATTTGTATCCGGGACTGCTAAATCTAGTCGAGGAGCCCGCGACGATTGCCACCGGGGAAGCGCTTTGGCGTTACTTTCTGGTGGTGCTGCTGGGCGGATGGGCGATGCTGGCGCTGGCCAGTTTCGCCTTCATGCTCTCGTCGGTCTGGGACAACCCGCATATGGCCATCGTCGGCGCCATCACCGTCTACTTCATCTTCCACATTGTCGGCCGGGTCGATTTTTTTTCAGGGCTGCGCCCGTACTTTTTCACCCACGACATGGAATTCTGGAAAGAAGTCTTCAAGCCCGTCATTCCCTGGAACACGGTCTGGCACTACTTCTTCAAATGCGGCGCCTACACGTCGGCCTTTCTGCTGGCGGCTGTCATCGTGTTTCGCCGCCGCGACATCACGGCCTGAATGTGAAAACCATTTTGGTTCTCTTGGCTGCGCTTGGGTTTTGCATCCTGGGAGCGCTGCGGTTTGAGCCCGACCGGACGCTGGATGGTTTTAACTTAAGGAAATACACGACGCAGTCGCGGCGTCTCCGCGTCCTGACCTGGAACATCGGAACTCCGGATTTACAGGGATCTCTCGGTGGCCGCGAGTTGGCCGAGCACCTGGTGGATATCATTGAGCGGCATCAACCCGACGTAGTGGCTCTGCAGGAAGTGCGATCCAGCCGTTTGATTGATTTTCTGGAAAGGCGCATGACCGGCTACAGTGGCCAGATTGCCGACGGCGAGGATCGCGACAGGCATGTCGCCTTGCTGGTGCGGGACAAGGCGGCGACTTTTCAAACCATGGAGAGTCAGGCAGGACACTGGGCGCTGGCCGCAACGCTGCCTTCGAAAGCGCAGGATGCGCCGGTTGTCATCCTGAACATCCACGCCGATGCATACAGCTCGCGGTTGCGGCGGCTTTATACCGAACAGATCGTCGACTGGGCCCGGGCCCGCAAGTCCTCGGCCACGCTGGTCGTCGGCGACTTCAACTTCGAGCTGGATCCCAAGACACGCAGCGACTTTTTTACCGACGACCGCTACAACGACAGCGAGTCCTACAGCTACCTGATTCAGTTTTTCGAGGACTTGGGACGGCGCGCCGGAACGACAGCCATTTTCGATCGCCGGATCGACTATGTGTTCGCAAGCCCGGCCGAGGTCGCCGTAATCGAGGCGCGCGTCATAACCGGCGAGCGCATAGGCGAAATGGACCACAATCCTTTGATTGTCGAGGTCGCCTTCGATGAAAAGAGGATTCCGATTCTAAAGTGATGTGATTCCCGACAAAGGACTAAGGACTAAGGACTGGGGACTACCGACTAAGGACGAAGGACGAAGGACTCGGACGAAGGACGAACCCGGATTAGTCACGAGATTCGATGCAGGACAGGCGCGAAGCGCCGTTAGCCAATAGCCCCGCGCAGCGCGGGGTTGCCAGTGTGAGGAGCGAACGAGGCCCGAAGGGCCGGCACCCACACCATGCAGTCGAGAAGGCAATTTACGATGTGCCGCGCCTTCGGCGCTCCTTCGCTCTGGGAGGTCTGATTCCCCGCCCGGACGGCAGCTTGACGGCTTGCCTGACGGCAGCCTGACGGCCGGGGCTATTGGCTGGCGGCGCCTTGCGCCTGGATGAGTTCGTGAATAATCGCGCTAAGGACAATTGATCTTCGTAACTCGTGCTTCGTACTTCGTCCTTAGTCCTTTGTACTTCGTAGTGGTACGCTGAGCACGCCCATGAAACCGAAACTTATCCATAAAGGAACGTGAAGTTCTTGCAAGAAGGCAAGAAGTTTCTTGCGCGAATCGGGCGTTGAATTTGACGAGCGGGACTATTCAAAAAAGCCGCTGACGCGAGAGGAGCTGGAGGAATTGATCGGGAATCGTCCTGTCGCCGACTTTCTCAGTTCCCGCAACGAAACATACAAGAAGCATCGGATGGACGAGCGGCCACCCGGACGAGACGAGGCCATCGACCACATCCTGCGAAACCCGAACCTGCTTCGCCGTCCCATTCTGGCGCATGGCAGCGGGCGGTTGGCTGGATTCAAATCGGAGCAATGGCAGGAATTGCTGCACAAAGGAAGGACAAGGACTAAGGACTAAGGACAATTCTCGTACCTCGTACCTCGTACCTCGTCCTTTGTCCTTTGTACTTCGTCCTTCGTAGGGTATCTGAGCAGCCCGATGAAACCGAAACTTCTCCAAGAGCGACTATTGCGCTGGTATGGGCAGCAGCAGCGGGATCTTCCCTGGCGGCAAAGCCGCGACCCCTACGCAATTTGGATTTCTGAAGTCATCCTGCAGCAGACACGCGTGGAAACCGGTTTGCGCTATTACCGCGATTTCCTGCAGGAATTTCCGACGGTGCGGGCACTAGCCGAAGCTCGAGTGGAACAAGTCCTGTGCCGGTGGAGCGGTCTTGGCTATTACAACCGCGCGCGAAACCTTCACCTGGCCGCGCGCCGGATCGTCGAGTGTTTCGGCGGGCGGCTGCCCTCCGATGTGGACGCTTTGCAGACGTTGCCCGGCGTCGGACGCTACACGGCGGGCGCTATCGCCAGTATCGCGTTTGACCAGCCGGCGCCCGTTGTCGACGGCAACGTCGAGCGTGTTTTGGTCCGGTGGTTTGCCCACCGCGGTGATCCGTCTTCCAGCCGCAGCCAGCGCTGGCTCTGGACGAAAGCCGCCGGGTTGGTTTCGCCCGCCGCGCCTGGCGACTGGAACCAGGCAGTCATGGAATTGGGAGCGATGATCTGCACGGCTGCGGCGCCGCGCTGTGTGCTTTGCCCGGTCAGCCGGCTCTGCCGCGCGCGGGCGCTGGGCCTGGAAAACAGGATCCCTCGAGCACGCAAGACTTCCCCTCGACGGCGCGTTGAACAGTGCGTCGCAGTCGTGGAGCGTGCCGGTCGAATTTTGATGCTTCAGAGACGCGGCTCGAAGCTGATGCGTGATCTGTGGGAGCTGCCGGCCGTCGATGCAGGTCCTAAATCCGCCCGGCAAGGCTTTGATCACTTGAAAATCGAAGTGGGACAGCCAATCGGTGTGGTCCGGCATGCAATTACGTTCCGCTCGATCCGCCAGCACATCTATCGGGGCAAGCTGAAGGGAAGACGCCTGCCGGCCAACGGGCGCTGGGTCCGCCCCGATCAGCTAAAAGAGTTGGCGCATTCGTCCCAGGTCACCAAAGCACTGCGTCTTGCCCAGCCCCAAAAAGTAGTATCCTAAATGGGTGCCGTAGCGCAGGCTTCCAGCCCGCGGCTTTTTTGTGAATTCACCGGCCTTTCACAACGCAGATGACTACTCACAAGAGACTTCGCGTCGTCATCCTCAAGCCGAGCAAGTACGACCCGCACGGTTTCGTCGAGCGCTTCCGCTTGGGCTTTATGCCCAACAGCACCGTCCCATACCTGCGCAGCATGACGCCCGATGAGTTCGAGGGCGCTTCGCTCGAAGTCCACGCCGTCGATGAGTATGTGCAGAACGACCTGGAGTATCTGCGTCTGCTGGAAGCGACTTCGGATCCGACGCTCGTCGCGTTCGTAGGGGTCCAGTCTCATCAGTTGCACCGCAGCCTGGATCTGGCCGCCTACGCCCTGCGGCATGGCGTCGCGCACGTTGTCATCGGCGGGCCCCACCCGATGACTTGCGATACGTCGATGTTGCAGAACCGCGGCGTCAGTTTCGCGCTGGCCGAAGCGGAGATGGTCTGGTCGACGATTTTGCACGACGCGCTGTCCGGACAACTGCAATCCGTCTATGGACAGCAGCAGCGCTGGCAAAAGCATCTGGATGCGCCGGTCCTGATCCCTCCTTCCCGGCGCGATCTGCGGCGCTACATCATTCCGATGCTCGGAGTTTATCCGGCTCGCGGCTGCCCGTTTATCTGCAATTTTTGTTCGGTGATCAAGATCGCAGGGCGCCAAATTCGCAGCCAGTCGATTGAAACCACCCTGGCCAGCTTGCGCGCCGCACGCGACGCCGGCGTCCATATGATCATGTTCACGTCCGACAACTTCAATAAATATCGCGAGGCCCCCGAGTTGTTGCGCGCCATGATCGCCGAAGGCCTGCGCACGCCGTTTTTTGTGCAGTGCGATACGCAGATTGCGCGGCAGGAGGAGTTCGTCGATCTGCTGGCGCGAGCGGGCTGTTTCCAGATGTTTGTCGGCGTGGAATCCTTTAACCGCCAAGTTCTGTTGGAGGCGAAGAAATTCCAGAATTTTCCGGAGCGCTACGGCCAGATCATCCGCTTGTGCAGGGCGCGGGCCATCGCGACGCATTTTTCCAACATCATCGGTTTTCCGGCCGATACCCGCGAAGGAATCCTTGATCACCTCGGTGTGCTGCGCCAGATGGCGCCCGATGTCGCGTCCTTCTATATCCTGACGCCGATACCGGGAACGGAGCAGTATGACGATTTTATGGCGCGCGGATTGATCACCGAGAAGAATCTCGACCGTTTCGACGGGTGCACGCCGACCTGGCAACATCCGCACCTGGAAGGCAAAGAACTGACCGACTTGCTGTATCACTGTTACCGCAACTTCTACACCCCGCTGCATGTGTCTCGGCGCAGCGTGTTCGGATACAGCGGCCGTGGCAAGTGGTTTGTAGTAGGCGCCAACCTCGGCTATTCGATCTTTGCGCGCTACTCGGGCTGGCGCCGCATGCATCCGATGTCGGGCGGAATCTGGCGCGTCGCCCGCGATCATGCGCGCGACTACCTCGCGCTGCGCAAGGATCGCTTCGGCTTCGAACTGGCGCCGCTGCCGGAAAGCCTGACGTTGTCGGCGGCCGACCAGGCGTTCAACGAGAGTCGGCAGTCGGCAGCCGCCAGCGGGCAGTTGTAGTTTGATGGTACCGCTATGGCAGTGCCGTGCCCGGAAGGGTACGGCCCCTGATCACTTATCTTCACAATCCAGACGAACCGATGGACAAGCCGACCACGGCCACGTGCAAGTCAACGATCACGGTCACGTCCAGGGCGTAAGCTATTTGTCCATCACACTGGTTTCGACTGCGATTCCATTCTCAATTCGCACCCCTGAAGCCTGAAGCCTGGAGCCTGAAGCCTGATGTACGACGTGATCATCGTGGGAGCCGGCCCGGCCGGGCTTGCCTGCGCCATCGAGGCGCGGCAGAGCGGGCTTTCTCATCTGGTGCTCGAAAAGGGTGTTCTGGTCAACTCGATTTACAATTTTCCGGCCAACATGACCTTTTTTACGACTGCCAACCTGTTGGAAATCGGCGATGTACCTTTCCTGAGCGCTTTTGAAAAACCCAAACGATTCGAGGGTCTTAACTATTACCGGCTCGTCGTGCAACGCCTCGGCCTGCAGGTGCTCGATCACTTCCGGGTCGAGTCGATCGAAGGAGAAAGCGACAATTTCCGCGTGTCTGGCCACGATCGCTTCGGCCAATCAGCCGCGCACCGCGCCCGGCGCATTGTCGTTGCAGTCGGCTATTACGACAACCCGAACTTTCTGGGAGTGCCCGGTGAGGATTTGCCCACCGTCCACCACTACTACACCGATCCGCATCCGTTCTTTGGAAAAAGAGTCGCCGTCATCGGCGGGAAGAACTCGGCGGCCATCGCCGCGCTGGAGCTGTTTCGGGCCGGCGTTCAAGTCGCGCTGATCTACAGGGGCGAGCAACTACACAGTCATATCAAGTACTGGATCATGCCCGACATAAAGAATCGGATTGCCGCCGGTGAAGTCCGGGCCTATTTTGGGACGCAGGTCGTTGAAATCCTCTCCGATAGAATCCGGTTGCGAACCGGCGACGGGCCGGTGTTTGAACTGGAAAACGACGAGGTGCTGGCGTTGACCGGATACCATCCCGATGTCGAGCTGCTGCGAAAATGGGGACTGAAGGTCGATCCGGAGACACTCGTGCCCGACCATGATCCTGCGACTCTGGAAACGACGCGCCCGGGAGTGTACCTGGCCGGTTCAATCGTGTCGGGTCGCAACACCAACAAGATTTTCATCGAGAATGGCCGCTTCCACGGCCGCCAGATTTTTGCGGCCTTGAAGAAGTAGTGGCAGCACCTCAGGGCCGCGACCGTAAGGGAGCGGGCAGTCAGGATCACGAATCACGAATTACGAGTTACGAATTACGAGTTACGAAATACGGTTTGCGGATTGAGCACCTACGGAGCCGCAGCATAATTCACAAGAGCATTCACCACAGAGACACAGAGGGCACAGAGGTTCACAGAGAAGGCAACAGGAGTTGTGAGGTTAGCAGTGGCACATGCAGCGGTATTCCTCTGTGTCCTCTGTGTCTCTGTGGTGATCAGGGAATATCACCGGGCTATCAGACACGGAGACGAAGTAGGAAGGACAATTGACCCCCGTAACTCGTAACTCGTCCTTCGTACTTAGTCCTTAGTCCTTTGTACTAAAGAACCATCAATGCCAAACCCAAACAAAGAACCCGTGCTCCTGGTCGGATCCTACCGTCGCGCCAGCGGGCGCGCCGCCGCCGAAGAGTCCCTCCAGGAGCTGGCTGCGCTGGCGACAAGCGCCGGCGCACACGTCGATGGAGTCTTTCTGCAGGAGCGCCGCCAGGCCAATCCGGGCACCCTGATCGGGCGAGGCAAGATCGAAGAGCTGGCCGAGGTGATTTTGTCGGGCGATATCGCCGCCGTCATTTTCGACGACGCGTTGTCGCCGGCCCAGCAGCGCAACCTTGAGCGCGAGTGGCATTGCAAGGTCCTGGACCGCGCCGAGCTGATTTTGGATCTTTTTGCCCAGCGCGCCCGCACCCGAGAGGGAAAACTGCAGGTTGAACTGGCTCAGCTGAACTACCGATTGCCGCGGCTGGCCGGGCACAGCGAGTGGCTATCGCGACTGGGCGGAGGAATTGGAACGCGCGGGCCAGGTGAAACGAAACTGGAAACGGATCGGCGCGTTATCCGGCGGCGTGTCGGCCAGATTCGGCAGCAGATTGAAAAAGTTCGCAGGCACCGCGGGCTGCATCGCTCCAAGCGACGAGCTATTCCCGTGCCTGTAGTGAGTCTGGCCGGCTACACCAACGCCGGCAAGTCGACGCTATTCAACACGCTGACGACGTCTAAGACTTTGTCCAGCGATCGGCTTTTCGCGACGCTGGACCCGCTGGTGCGACGGCTTCGTCTGTCCACTGGCCAGGAGGTTCTCTTTGCCGATACGGTCGGTTTTATCCGGAAGCTGCCAACGGATCTGGTAGCGGCATTTCGCGCCACTCTGGAAGAAATCTGCGAGGCGGACCTTATCCTGCACGTCGTTGACGCGTCCTCGGAGCAGATGACCGATCAGAAGGCTTCCGTCGAGTCGATTCTACGGGATATTGGCGCAGAATCGACACCGGTTCTGGTTGTTTACAACAAAGCCGATTTGCTTCCACCCGAGCGCCGGCGAGTTTTGGGGGAAGAGCCCAACACCGTGGTCGTTTCGGCGTTGAGCGGCGAAGGCATGATGGTCCTGGAAGCAGCCGTTGCCCGGCGGGTGGCGCCGGCGCGCATCCAGGTTCGTTTGCGGATACCGTACCGGCAGGGATTTCTGCTGGGCCGGCTGCGCTCAACCGGCGCCGTCCTCAACGAGGAATACACTCCCGAGGAGGTCCTCGTGCGCGCCGAAGTTGCCGTTGCCGACCAAGCCCGCTGGGCGCCTTATCTTGATAATTCGGCGGCCGCCGGAAAAGCGCCGAAGGCTCGAAAAAGGCACCTACGAAGGACTAAGGACTAAGGGGGCAAGTGTCAGAGCCTCCTGAACACTTTTGAGACGCCACAGGCCTCAAAACGCGGACCTCCAACTGACAGAGCCTCCCGAACGCCACTCGGTGATAACC
>JBPCNK010000271.1:0-11218 GCA_051001345.1 Acidobacteriota bacterium
TTGATCCTAGTGACGCTCTGCGGTGCAGTGAAAAGCGGCTTCACCACAGAGACACAGAGGACAGAGAAAACACAGAGAAAAACTTCTTACCAACGACCGGCTGTCTGTAATTCTGAGTATGCTTGTCACCGAACTTACTGTGACGGTCCTCCGTGCTGCGATCGAAGTTCATAAGACTCGTGCGCCCGCTCTTCTCTGTGTGCCTCTGTGTCCTCTGTGTCTCTGTGGTGAAGCCGGTCAAAAATCGGCCCCAGTTTTCCCATAGCCGCCCGCGCAGGCGGATCAATGTTGTCGCTACGAATTCAGATGTTACAGGCCACTAGTCACGAATTATCCCGAATGACGCGAAACATATCGGTTTCTACCAACTGGTGCTCAAATCCATGACCAAGACAGCTTCTTAAGAACTGTAAGCCCGGCCAAAGGTCGTTCATAGATTCGTGATCATTCGTGAAATAACCCGAGCAGCACAATCATCCTGACCCCCGACCCCTGAAGCCTGACCCCTATTTCTAGGTCTTGACCTGCTGGAGGCGCGTCAGCTCCTCCCGTAAAGCGTCGGCAACCAGCCCGCGCTGTTCAACCGTCATTCCGGGAAACAGCGGCAGCGTAAGAATCGACCGGGCGAGTTTTTCGGTGACCGGCAACGAAACGCCTGGGTAGCGCTCTCGATAATAGTACTGAAGATGAGCTGGAGGGTCGAAGTGAACTGAAGCGCCGACGCCACGCTCCCTCAGTCCGCTTACGATGGTATCGCGGACCGGGGCATCGACTTTGACTGTGTACATCTGGTAGACGTGCTCGCAATCAGGCTGCTCAACCGGCAGAGTGATACCGCTTTGTTTCAAGTCGGAATTGAAAGCGGCGGCATGGAGTCGCCGGCGCTGGTTCATCGATGCCAGCTTGCGAAGTTGGACTACCCCCATGGCTGCCAGCACATTGCTCAAGCGGAAATTGAATCCGGGGAAACTGGTCGATCGGTACCAAAAGCGATCCGGTGGCGGCGGCTCGATGCCGTGAGCGGCGATGGATCGTGCCCGCCGCGCCACGGCGGCATCGCGCGTGACTAGCATTCCGCCTTCTCCGGTGGTCATATTCTTGGAGGGATAGAACGAAAAGCAGCCGGTACCGAAAGAGCCGAGCGGTTGGCCGCGGAACTTGCCGCCCAGGCTTTCAGCGCAATCTTCGATGAGCGCTAATCCGTGGCGGTCTGCGATGCGCTCCAGTTCGTCCAGGCGGGCGGCGTGGCCGGCGAAATGGACGGCCAGGATGGCTTCGGTACGAGGCGTAATCAGCGATTCGAGTTGGCCGGCGTCCAGATTTCCGGTGTCGTAGTGAACGTCGACGAATACCGGCGTCGCACCGGCGACGACAATCGCGTTGACCGAGGCGACGAATGTAAAGCTCGGGACGATGACCTCGCCTCGGATCCCCTTGGCCATCAACGCAAGCATCAAAGCGGCCGTGCCCGAGTTGCAGCTGACGGCGTGCTGGACACCCAGGAGTCTGGCAAATCCAGCTTCCAGCTCGTGATTGCTGGGACCTTCGGTCAACCAACCCGATAGGGTCGCCTCGCGCATGGCTTGCAATTCTTCCTCGCCGATGTCGGCGACGCACAAGGGCACTTTCAAGCCGAGTTTCCTTTATCGGAGTCGCCAGTGGCCAGTGGCCGGTGGCCAGTGAAAGTACAAAGGACGAAGGACGAAGGACGAATCAACACAATCTCCGCATAACTCGTACCTCGTAACTCGTACTTCGTCCCTTGTCCTTCGTACTTCATCCTTAGTCCTTAGCCCTTAGTCCTTCGTACTTCGTCTTTAGTCCTTCGCCACCAGCCCTCAGGCGACATGGGTCCGGTAAAGCTCTCCCACACTACTCGCCATGCGCTCGGCCGAAAAGCGCCTGGCGACGACTTGCCGGGCGGCGGCTCCCAGCCGGGCCCGCAACGGCGCGTCGGCGGCCAGCGTTTGCAGCGCCGCAGCCAGCGCAACAGCGTCGGCAGCCGGGATTAACCAGCCATCGACGCCGTGCTCGACAATCTCGGGCGTTCCGCTGACCGCCGTGGCCAGTACAGCCCGGCCGGCGGCCATAGCTTCCAGAATCCCCATTGGCATTCCTTCAGACAACGACGGCAACACAACCAGATCGGCCGCGTGCAGCAGGTCAGCCACATCCGAGCGAAAGCCGAGAAACTTGACCACGGGCTGCAGACCCAGCGCAGCGACCTGGCGCTCCAATTCCGTCCGGGTCGGACCATCGCCGGCCAGCAGGCACCGTAAATTCGGGATGTGCGCTCGGGCGGCGCCCAGAGCGTCGATCAGGAAGCGATGCCCCTTTTGGTCCGTCATCCGCGCGACTTCCAGAACGACAAAACTATCAGGTTGCAGCTCCAGTTCCCAGCGAATCTCGTCGCGCGGACGCTGCGGCTGCATATCCTCGATCCGGATTCCATTGGGGACGACAGCGATTTTTTTCTCGTCAACGCCGTAGTACTCCGCCAGATCGCGTCCCAGAGATTGCGAGACCGCGATCCACTGATCGACCAGTGCGGCTGACTGGCGCTCCAGCGCCAGGTAAAAACGCCGCCGCAACGCCGAGTAGGGATAGTCTTTCAACGAATTGTGCAGCGTGCAAAAAAGCGCGCCACTGCCCGTTTCATGAGCCGCGCGGCGGGCGTACCAGTTGGCGCGGGCGCCGTGACAATGGACGATGCTGCGCGGGTTCTTTGCCAGCGCCAGCCACACCTGCTTGCTGGCCTGAAGGCTGAATTTGCTGCGCATCGGGATGACCTGATAGGGGAGCCCGGCCGCCTGCAGACGATCGCAAAACTGGCCTTCGTCAGGGAGGATAAAATCAAACTGGAACTCACGCCCGTGCAGATAGCGCGCCAGCAGCAAGAGGTGCAACTCGCCACCGCCGATGCCCGCGGCAGAAGTGATTTGACAGACTTTGTACATGGCCGAACCTTGGTAAACGCAAGAGGCTGTCACACTTGCCGTCATTCTACATCGATTGGGAGCGGAAAAAGGACGAAGTACGAAGGACCAAGGACGAATTAACATACATCTCAAGGTAACTCGTAACTCGTCCTTTGTCCTTTGTCCTTCGTACTTCGTCTATAATTGGCCGCCATGTGTGGGATCGCAGGAATCGTCAACATACATCCATCGTCCCAACGCGAAATCCTTCATTCCATGGGAGAAGCGCTCGGGTTTCGCGGTCCCGATGAATTTCGGATCGAAACCGACCCGGCCGGTCTGGTCAGCCTGGTGCATCGCCGGTTGCGCATTATCGATCTGAGCACGCGCGCCTCCCAGCCGATGAGCACACCTGACGGCGCGCTGACGATTGTGTACAACGGCGAGATCTACAATTTCCAGGAAGAGCGCGAACTGCTGCAACAGCGCGGCGTGGAGTTTGCCAGCCAGAGCGACACGGAAGTCCTGTTGCGCCTCTATGAAGCCTACGGAGTCGAATGCCTGCAGCGCCTCAACGGCATGTTCGCTTTTGCCATCCACGACCGCCGGCGGCGCATCCTCTTTGTGGCCCGCGATCGCGCCGGCGTCAAGCCGCTCGTCTACACGTTGACGCCGACCTGCTTCCGCTTCTCTTCCGAGATCAAAGCGCTGCTGTGCGATCCCGATGTCTCGCGCGAGGTGGATGGAGCGGCCCTTTTGGAGTACTTCACCTTCGGCTACATTCCGGCTCCGCTGACCATCTTCAAAACCATCCGGAAGCTTGAGCCCGCCCACTATCTCGTCATCGACTATTCCGGCTCCGAGTTGCGCGCAACAAACGCGCGGTATTGGAGCCTGCCCACCGATGAGAGGCCGATTGGCCCAGCCGAGGTCCGTGAAGAACTCCGGGCGTTGCTCGAGGATGCCACTCGAAGGCGGCTGGTTGCCGACGTGCCCATCGGCGCCTTCCTGAGCGGAGGAATCGACAGTACGCTCATCACCGGACTGATGTCCAGGACAGCTTCTGAACCGGTCCGTACGTTTACAGTCGGCTACGAAGATGCCCCTTTTTATGATGAGCGGAAGTATGCCCGGTTGGCTGCCGAGCAATTCGGCACGTGCCACACTGAGATCGTGCTGCGCACAGCCGATCTGTTTGCCGCCATTTCCGAAATGGTTCCCTATCTGGACGAGCCTTTCGGCGATAGTTCTGTGATTCCCGCCTTTGTGACCTGCCGCGCGTTGCGCCAGCACGTCACGGTGGCGCTGTCAGGCGACGGTGGCGACGAGCTTTTTGCCGGATATAATAAATACAAAGCCGAGCGAGTATTCGGTCGGGCAGCGCTGCTGATGCCATTGCTGCAAGCGCTCTCCAATCTGTTGCCCGGTCGCGAGTCCTCCGGCATCCAGAACCGGCTGCGCCTGTTTCGCAAATTCGTGCAGCGCCACGACAGCGATTTTTTTGTCCGCAATTACAACCTCGCGGCGATTTCCAGTCTGGTGGACCTGCGCGAACTATTCACCAAACCGGAGCTGCAGCAGTATGTCGACTCCGGAATGCGCCACCTGGAAGGTGTCTATGCGCCGACCCGGAACTTTCGCGACCAGCTCAATCGGGTTCTCTATGCCGACTATTGCTTCACGCTGCCCTACGACATGCTGGCCAAGATGGACTACGCCAGCATGCGCTCTTCACTGGAAAACCGCAGTCCGTTTTTGGACTATCGTGTCGCCGAACTGATCATACGCGTCGACAGCCACGAAAAGGCGACGCTCGGCCAGTCCAAGCGGATACTGAAGTCGGCTTTTGCCGATCTGATTCCACCCGTAATCGCTCGGCGTCCCAAGAAGGGCTTCGAGATGCCCATCGGCGCCTGGCTTCGCAAGGAAATGCGCGAGGAGGTTCGGACCAGTCTCGAAGCGCTCCCGCCGATGTTCGAACGCGGGAAAGTCAACTCCATCCTGGAAGAGCAAAAGGTCGATTCGTTGCGCACGCCGTTGTTGTGGTCCTTGTATGTTTATTCTCAATGGACCCGTTGTTACCAAGGATCAGGGGTCAGGGATCAGGGGTCAGGGGTCAGGCATCAGGGGTCAGGGGTCAGGGATCAGGGGTCAGCGGTCAGAACATGAACGTCGCCGTGGGCGTGCTCGTGGACGTGCTCGTGGACCTGCTCGTGCTCGTGCACGTTCTCGTGGACGTGGCCGTGGACGTCGTCGGCATTTCCTAAATGAAGATCATGAGCGCACTGATCGGCGGCTGGCACGGACGCGGCGGCGGCTGGTACCGCGCCGCGTTGCGGTTGGGCAGCCTGCCACGCAACCGGGTCGCGGCGCTGCTGCTGTTGGGCCTTTGCATCCGCCTCGTGGGCCTGTTCGGATTGGGCGACGCCGATGTCGAGCATTTCAAGGCCTGGACTACGCTGACGTTGCGCAACGGGCTCGAGCGCGCCTACAGCGTGCCCGACGCCGAGCTTCTTGCTCGCGCGCGCCAACTCAACATCTCGCTGACCGAAAGTTTCAACTCGCAGCGCACCTGGGTCACAATCGAGCCGCTCGCCTTCTCCCAGCGGGACTACATGGTGGTTTATCCGCCCGGAAGCGTCTATCCGCTCTATGTCATGGGGCTGGCCTACCGGCGGGTCTCGCCGGAGCTGCGCAATACGAGACTATTCAACGCGTTTTTGGCACTGCCGATGCTGCTCGCTTCGATCGGCTTGACTTGGATGATTTACGCGTTTTTCCGCGCGCAAGATCACGCGCTGGCGACGGCGTCGGCGCTGCTCTACTGGCTCAATCCGATCGTGATGGTCGATTCGACCATCCAGGGGTACAACAATCCGCTGGTGGCGCTGTTGAACATGGCCGCGCTCGTTTGCCTGTACCGGCGCAAGTATTTCTGGGCCGTCTGCGCCACCGTCATCGCCGTGCTGACCAAGCCGCAGGCCGTGTTGCTGGTCCCTATCGTGGCCATCGTCTGCCTTCGCGAGACGCCGGTCTGGCGTTGGGCGCTCTATGCGGCGTCAGCCGTCGCAGCCGGCGCGCTCTTTCTGTTCCCGTTCATTCGCTACGGCTACACGCTCAGTGCGTTGCTGGGCAGCACGTTTGCGCTGCGCAGTCTCGATCAGTGGAGCACGCCCGTACTGAGCCCGCGGACCTGGAACTTGTGGTGGCCGCTTCACGTCGCCACGTACAATCTGTTTGGCACCAGGATGGTTCAGCTTCCGGAATTCCAAGCCCGCTTCGGCATCAACGTGAAGCTCGTCGCTTCTATCGCCATGATTCTGATCTGCGGGGCGGCCCTGGTGCAGCTCTGGCGACACCTGGAGCGCCAGCGGATCTATATCTTCCTTTGCATGATTCTGCTGGGATCTGCGTATACGATGGTCCAGGTCAACGTGCAGTTTAACCAGTTCTTCGTTTTCATCCCGATGCTGTGGACGGTGGCGCTGTTGACGCGGCGCCTGTTTGCGGTAGCGCTGGCCCTCAGCGCGCCCTGGCTCGTGCAGTTGCTGACCTACGGCGGTCTGGGGCGCGATGCCTGCTGCGTGTCAGCTCTGTTTGAGCGCCTCGGAATCAATAGCGTCTTTACGGCGACGACACTGTTGATCGCGCTGCTCAACGCTGTGCTGTGGCTTGGTTTTATCCGGCTGTATTTCAACGGAGCTCTCGCCGAAGACCCCGGCCCGGATTACTCGGAAAGTGAAAAAGCCTAGTTCTCTGCGGTGAAGGCAGGGGTCAGGCTTCAGGAGTTGGATGCCCCATTGGATGGTGCCTGCGAAGCAAATGGGCCGTACCCTTCCGGGTACGGCACTGACATCGGCGGCGCCAGCTAAGGCTGCATCCTGCGGTGATTGATGCTATCAATTGCCAAAGACGTTGAATTTTGATCATCGTTCTTCGGGCAATTAGAAAATAGCCCACAATAATGCAGCGCGGATTAACACGGATTAGGCGACTTGGGTATGAGTTGAACTCATCAGCAAATAATCCGTGTTAATCCGCTTAATCCGCGCTAAGGCGCAAGTACGATATCGCCAACAAGTATTATTGGAACGAAGTTCGCCATGAATAGTCCCGACTAGCCATGTGGAAAGGAAAGAAAGTCTCGGTCGGTCTTCCGACATACAACGAGAAGGAATCGATCCGCGCCTGCATCGAGCGGTTCTTTGCGACCGGATTTGTCGATGAAGTGGTCGTCTGCAACAACAATGCGGCGGCAGGGACCTCCGAGGAAATTGCTGGCACTGGCGCCCGCGAGGTCTTCGAATCGCGCCAGGGATACGGGTGGTCGTGCCGCAAAGCGCTCGATGAATGCTCCGGAGACCTGATTGTATTGTGCGAGCCGGACGGCTCGTTTGAGTCAACCGATGTCATGAAGCTGCTGGCCTACTCCGACGACTTCGACGTCGTCTTCGGAAGCCGCACCAGCCACGAGTTGATCTGGACGGGCGCAAACATGGGCTGGTTCATGAAGTGGGGCAACTGGGCCGTGGCCAAGTACATGGAGTTCCTTTTCAACTCGGCTGGGCTGACCGATGTCGGTTGCACCATGCGGCTGATGACGCGCGAAGTACTCGAGCGCATCAGCCCGTCCTTAACCGTCGGCGGCTCGCACTTCGGTCCGGAGATGATGCTGTTGTGCATCTGGAGCGGCGCCTCGAACATCCAGATCCAGGTCAACTACAAGCAGCGCGTCGGACAGAGCATGGTGACGGGCAGCCGCTGGGCGGCGTTCGTGCTCGGCCTGAGGATGATCTTAATGATTACCGTATTCCGGTTGCGCACCTGGCTGGGCCGCGGACCCACGCTGTCGCGTGGCGGATTCAAGAGCATCCGGCGAGATAGTGCCAGCGGATAGGACGACGGCCACAGCACGTTCACGTCACGACCCTGACCCCTGACCCCTAACCCCTGCTTTTAAGAAACATCCGGCGTGTCCTCGCCCAAGGCCGTCGCCAGATCAATCTGATGCTCCTGCTCCTGCATGAGGATTTCACGAATGTGCTCGGCCAGCGCGTATTCACCCAGAGCTTCGCACTGGCGCACGCGCTTGCGGTAGTTGCGGATAGTTTCGTTCTCGTTTTCCAGGTCAAAGCGCAGCATCTTTTCGGCCTTGTCGGAAGTCTTGACGGCCAGCGGAGTAACCGTCGGCATTCCCCCCAGGTAGTCAATTTGCTTAGCGATCGTCACGGCATGCGCCAGTTCCTCCTTGGCATGGACCTCAAGTTCAGCGGCGATGCTCATATAAGCCGCTCCCTTCAGGACCTGAGAGTAGACCACGTAGGCGATGATGGCCTGGTATTCCCGAGCCAGGTCCTCGTTTAGCAGTTCGATCAATCGCTCGCGGGTGATTTCCTTTTCCTTGTCGTCAGACAGTTTGGCCCTGGGCTTCATTTAGCTCCTCCAGATAACTCAAGATCCGGGAATGGTTGATTGACTGCAGGCTCCATCCCCGAAGGAATACTAGCATTCGATTCAAGCCCGGTCGCACCGCAATGCGGTTGACTCCTTACGCCTATAGGGATTAGAGTCTGAATAACGGGTGTCGATGCGTCACTGCTTCATTGCTTTCCTTCTGTGTCAGGGGTTGTGTGCCTCCTTGCAGGCGCAGACGCCTACCTTTGTCAGTTTCAAGAGTTACCTCATCGATCAGGGTTCCTTGACGCTGGCTGTCGCGGATTTCAATAACGACGGAAAAGCGGACGCTGCCATCGGATTTGAAACCGGTCACCTGGCCGTAGCCCTGGGCTTGGGCGGAGGAGAGTTTGCCCCGCCTATCCGTACGGTTGTCCCGGGCGGCGCCGTCGATCTGGCTGTAGCCGACTTCGATCGGGACGGCAAGCAGGACCTGATGACCGTCAACAAGGACGGGTTTCAGGTTCTCTTCTACCGTGGCGCCGGCAACGGGTCGTTTGCACTGACTGGCTCACGCAACGTTTCGGCTGGTCGCCCTGATCGCCTTGGAATTGCCGACTTTGACCGCGACGGAGTTCTGGACGTGGCCGTGGCGACTTCCGTGCTGGGCAACAATGTTTGGGTCTATTTTGGAGTCAGCAGTGGCCGCGGCAACTATGGGTTTTCATCGACGCGCAGCGTCCAGATGGATGTCCACCAGCCCAAGGAGATTCTGACGACCGACATCGACGCCGATCGCGATGCCGATATCGTCACCAACTTCACGGTTCTGTTTGGCGACGGCGCCGGCAATTTTGTTTCGTCCGGCCCGAACCTTTTTGGATTCCCTTCCAACGCCGGCTTCCCAAATGCATTCGCGACTGGAGATTTCAATTCCGACGGAGCGCCCGACCTGGCTTTCGGCCTGACGTCTTCGACACCGGCGGACCGAGCGATCGTGATTTTTCACCAGCAGAAGACCGCCGGCCAGCCCAACGGCCTGTTTTCTCTGGCTCAGGACATTCGAAACATCGCCGGCTCGATCAATCACATTTCGGTCGGCCGCGTGGATGGTGTCGCTCCTTCGGATCTGGTCGTGACGCTCAATGGCAACCGCCACCTTACGTTTGATTTGGAGGGGGAAGGTTTCCAGGTCTACCACGGTGAGACCAACGGGAATTTCCGGCCCGGGAGACGATTCTTTTGCGGTCAGGATCCGATCGACGCTGCGCTTCTGGACTTGGATGCCAATGGCAACAACGACATGCTGGTCGTCAATGCCGGCATCTTTACGCGCACAATGGTGATTCTCAAGGGCGACGGCGCCGGGAATTTTGACGTGCCTCCGAGCTTTGGCCTGGACAGTTCTCCGGGCGGTCTGGCCACTGACGATCTCGATTTGGACATGATTCCGGATCTGGTTGCGGGCACCCAGAATGGAGTTTCCGTGCTGCGCGGCAACGGCGACGGCAGTTTTCAGCCATTCGCTCTGTTCCTCGCAGGCCAAATCGGCCCGGTCGCCATCGGCGACTTTCAATAACGACAGCAACCCGGACGTTGTCAAACTTGCGTCTGAAGCAGGGATCGTTTATCTCCTCCTCGGAAACGGTTTGGGAAGTCTCGGTACCGCTCGCAGTTTTCCGGTTGGGCTGGACGGCGGGATTGCAGTGGCCGATCTCAACGGCGACTCCAATCTGGACGTGGTCGTGTCCGGTCACTTCGAGCGCCTGCGAAGCGCCGTTACGTTTCTGTACGGGGATGGCCGCGGCAACCTTACTCCGGGTGAATTCATTCCGACCCAGGACGGCTACCGTCCCAACCGGCTGCTGGTTGGGAACCTGCAGGGCGACAGCGGGCCGGAAGTCGCGCTCGCGCACCAACAAAGCTACAACTACGATTTCCGCACAGTGCTGGCGCTCTTTCCAAACGCGCCAGGGCGACAGCTTCCCGTATTCGGCCCCGAGATGGTGGTCTACACACACATCGAGGCCAATGAGGAAAGCTGGCCGCGCGTGACCGATGCCGCCTTGGGAGACTTCAACAGCGATGGCATCACGGACCTGGCCGTCTACCGCTCGGCGCACTTGCAAACCGAACTCTTCTTCGGCAACGGCCGAGGCGGCTTTACCCCGCGCGGGTTAGTTTCGTCGGGCGCCGACTCGACCGGGATGATCACGGCCGATTGCAACTGCGATGGGATTGCCGACGTGATCCAGCCGAATCACGGCAGTGACAATCTGGCCGTGTTGGCCAGCGATGGTAACGGAGGACTAATGCAACAGCCGTACTTCTACGGCGTCGAAATCAGACCGGAGGGCGCCGCCGCCGCCGATTTCAACCAGGATGGACTGCTGGATGTGGCAGTCGCCAACGGCCGCACCGGTTCTGTTTCGATTCTCATCAATCAGACTGGGTGTTTGCGCGGGACGGTCAAGCTGACGCCGTCGACGATCGTTCTGAACAAAGTCATCCCCAAACAAGACGAGGTCAAAGCCCATATCCGACTTCCCGACGGATTCCGGCCGAGCCACGTCGTTTCCGGCTCGATCCGCCTCAATGGTCTGTCGCCAGTTGCCGTGCGGGTCCACTCCACCCATATCGAGGCGACATTTGACATCACATCGGTCATCGCGCTGATTCCCGACGCAGGCAAACGCACGTACGCGAATTTTCGACTGACCGCCCAACTCAGCAACGGTCAACACTTTGTAGGAACCGACCGGATTCGAATCGCGGCCAAATAATAAGAATTAATGTATTTGTTTACCGCATTAGTCTTCATCGGTGACGGAGACAGCCGGCGGATCGAGAGTGCACAGGCGCTTCTGGACGTGCCGGTGCAACGGAAAGACGAAGATCAGCTTGGG
>JBPCNK010000272.1:0-11287 GCA_051001345.1 Acidobacteriota bacterium
CGGATTGGACGCAGTCTCCACGGATGCGGAAGCGGGGTTGTCCAACGAGGCCGGCATCCTTGAGGAGCAGGCCCGTCAAGCCAAGCTGGTGGACGAGGGGGAGAATCTCCTGGGGGCCACTACCAGCAAGAACTGAAGCGATGAACAGACTCAGACTTCTCTGGAGCCATCTGCGGTCGAGCCTTTGGTTCCTGCCTTCGCTTATCGTCGCGGCCAGCGTTCTGCTCGCGGTTGCCCTGATTCGAGTCGACTCTGTCATAAGCGGCCACTGGCGGGCTCGATGGCCGCGGCTATTCGGGGCTGGTGCGGCGGGAGCGCGCGGGATGCTGTCCACGATTGCTGGTTCGATGATGTCCGTGGTGGGGGTGACGTTCTCCATGACCTTGGTGGCGCTGGCGATGGCCTCGAGCCAATACACCTCGCGCATCCTGCGGAACTTCATGAGCAGCCGTCTCACGCAGGCTGCGCTCGGAATCTTCTCCGGCATTTTTACTTATTGTTTGATTGTGTTGCGCACCATTCGTGGGGGCGACGAGGGTGCATTTGTTCCAAACCTCGCGGTGTTCTTCGGCTTCGTGCTGGCGGTCGGCGGCGTGGGCGTGCTCATCTTCTTTATTCATCACGTCGCCTCGTCGATTCAGGTTTCCAGTATCATTGGGTCCGTCGCGAGTGAAACCATCCGGGCCATAGACCGGTTGTTTCCAAAACAATTGGGCCACGAACCAGCCGAGGCCGATCATGACATATCGCCACCCCCGCTGACCGGGTGGAAGTGGCAGGCCGTGCCAGCCAGGAAGAGCGGTTACATTCAAAACGTGGATAACGCCGCACTCCTTCGCCTGGCGCGCGAGCACAAAACCGTCGTGCGGATGGAGCGAAGCATCGGCGAATTCGTGGTCCAGAACACAGCGCTGGTTTCGCTTGCTCTGGAGGCTCCGCCGGATCCCGAGACGACAGCCGCGCTGCAGGCGACGTTTGGCTTCAGCCGCCATCGCACACTGGAACAGGACGCGGCCTTTGGCATCCGGCAGCTCGTGGATATCGCGTTGAAAGCACTCTCGCCAGGCATCAACGACACCACGACGGCCGTGACGTGCGTGGATTATCTGACGACGATTCTGGCGCGGCTGGCGGCCCGGCAGATTCCCGGATCGCACCGCTACGAGGGCGGGGAACTGCGCGTGATTGCCAGAGGACCGAGCTTCCAAAGCTTGGTCGCCGAATCCTTCGATCAAATCAGGGAGAGCGCCAAGGGCAATCTCAGCATCATGCTGCGGATGCTGGACGCGCTGCAAACCATCGCCAGTCTGACGACCAGCCCGGGCGGGCGGCTGGCGCTCCATGAACACGTGGAATGGATTGCCGAATTGGCCACACGCACCATCGAGTCCCCGTACGACCGGACCCGGTTTGAGAGTCGCTTGGCGCAAGTGCGTGAAGCACTCAAAACAGGGCCTTCAGGAATCTGTGTGGGTAGCTTCGACGGGTCGACGTTGTAGTTCACCGCCTGGTGAGCCAACGTTGGCTATTGCGGGCAACCGTCGCTGTGCAATTGCGGACAGCCCGCTCGCGACCCGAGCTGGCAAGATGGGCCAGAGGACTCGCGGCGAATCGTTCCATTGCCACACACGACAGAGACCGCGCATGGTGGAAATGGTCCCCTTGAAGCAGGAGATGAAATTGGTCGCCGATGCACACGACGAACTGGTTCCGGCGACATCGGCGCGCTTTCAATCGCCTCACCTGCCCACCGTTCATGCGCAGCTTCTCTCCAACGGTCAGCATGCTGTCATGATGACTGTGGCTGGTTCCGGATACAGCCGCTGGGGTGAACTCGCCGTGACTCGCTGGCGCGAGGACGCGACGTGCGATCAGTGGGGCACGTACATCTTTCTTCGCGATACGGATCGCGGCACCGTATGGTCGGCGGGATACCAACCGAGTGGCGTGGAACCCGAGAGCTACGAAGCGACATTTCGTGAAGACCGCGTTGAGATCCTTCGGCGTGATGGCACGATTACGACCCGGCTCACAGTACTGGTCTCGCCCGACGACGATGCCGAGGCACGTCGAGTCACGGTCGTCAACGACGGAGACCAGGCGCGTGACATCGAACTGACGTCGTACGCGGAGGTCGTCCTGGCTCCTGCGGCGAGCGACACGGCCCATCCCGCCTTCTCCAATCTCTTCGTGCGGACGGAGTTCGCAGCCGACCTCGGCGCAGTCCTGGCGACTCGCCGGCGCCGGTCCACCGACGAACCGGCGGTGTGGGCGGCTCATATGGCCGTGGTCGAAGGCGACGAGGTCGGCCCCGCTCAGTTCGAAACGGACCGGGCGCGCTTTCTGGGACGCGGTCGCGACATTCGGACACCCGACGCGGTCGTCAACGGTCAATCGCTCTCGAACACACACGGCGCCGTACTCGATCCGATTTTCAGTCTTCGGCGCCGCGTCAGGCTGGCTCCGGGAGCCACCGCGCACGTCACGTTCTGGACGCTCGTCGCCGCCTCGCGCAGCGAGGTGCTCGAAGTGGCGGGTCGCCATCGCGACTCGGCCGCGTTCGGTCGCGTCAGCACGCTGGCACGTATCCACGCGCAGGACCAGTTGGCAGAGTGCGGCATCGGGGCAGAGGAAGCCAGCCTGTTCGGACGCCTGGCCAGCCACGTGCTCTACACGAATCCGGCGCTTCGCCCTTCCTCTGATGTCCTGGCACGTAGCGAAGGCGGACCGTCTGTGCTGTGGCCGTACGGCATTTCCGGCGACCTGCCGATCGTCGTGTGTCAAATCGGCGGGCTCGCCGAACTGCAGACTGTCCGCCAGTTGCTTCAGGCACACGCGTACTGGCGGATGAAACAGTTGCCGGTGGATCTCGTGGTTCTGAACGAACAGGCGGCGTCCGAGGCTTCGGAACTCCAGGCAGCCCTGGAGGCGCTGGTGTCCAGTCCGTCGGAACCTCCACCCGGACCGGACGCGCGGGGAGCCGTGTTCGTACTTCGAGCCGACCTGGTAGCGATGGAGGTGCGAAGCCTGCTCCAAAGTGTCGCTCGCGTCGTGATCGTCAGCCGTCGCGGGAGCCTCTTCGAGCAAGTGATGTCGCTGGAGGAATCGGTGCCCTCGGTCTCGCGATCCATCGACCGCGCGGCCGCGAACACGGTGCCGCCTGAGCAGGCGCGTCCCGAGTTCGAGTTCTTCAATGGTCTTGGCGGTTTCGCCAACGGCGGACGCGAATACGTGACCATCTTGGGCGAGGGGCAGTGGACCCCAGCGCCATGGATCAATGTCATCGCCAATCCGGCCTTTGGCTTCCAGACGTCGGTGGAGGGCTCCGGCTTCACCTGGGCGATCAACAGCCAGCAGCACCAGCTGACGCCCTGGTCCAACGACGCTGTCAGCGACCGCCCCGGCGAGGTGCTGTACGTACGCGACGAAGACGACGGCGCGGTATGGACGCCAACGGCGCTGCCCATTCGTGAGGACGCCGGTCCCTATGTCGTCAGACATGGTCAGGGGTACAGCCGGTTCGAGCGCGTGTCGCACGGCATCTCGCTCGCGTTGCTGCAATACGTGCCGCCCGACGACCCGATCAAGATCTCGCGGTTGACGATCACCAACCAGTCCGGCCGATCACGCCGGCTGTCGATCATCGCCTACGTGGAATGGGTGCTCGTCGCGTCGCGTGCCGCGGCGCCGCCGTTCGTCGTGACGGAGATCGATCCCGAGAACCACACGATGCTCGCGAGGAATCACTGGAGCACCGACTACAGTGCCCGTGTGGCTTTCGCCGATCTCGGCGGCCGTCAACAGTCCTGGACGGGTGACCGCAGAGAATTCCTCGGACGGCATGGGACGCTCAAGTACCCTGCCGCTCTTGCCAACGGCACGCCCCTGACGAATCGAGTCGGTGGCGGGCTAGATCCCTGCGGCGCCCTCCAGACCAACGTGGATCTCGAGCCCGACGGTTCAACCGAGATCGTGTTCTTTCTCGGCGAGGCGGAAACAAAGGCGGCGGCACTGTCGCTGATCAGGCGCTATCGAACGGTCGATCTGGACGCGGTCTTCAGCTCGGCGACGGACGCGTGGGACGACGTGTTGCACACGGTTCAAGTGACAACGCCCAATCGCGCGATGGACGTGATGCTCAACCGCCGGCTGCTCTACCAGGCGCTGTCCTGTCGCGTCTGGGCGCGCGCCGCGTTCTACCAGGCCAGCGGCGCCTGCGGCTTTCGCGATCAGCTCCAGGACGTGATGGCATTGACGGCGTCGGCGCCGCAGATCACACGCGCGCACCTGCTGCGCGCGGCGGCGCGACAGTTCGTCGAAGGCGACGTCCAGCACTGGTGGCTGCCGCCGCTCGGCCAATCGGACGATCTCAGCGTTGGTTGCGGTGCTCGGCGAAACGGCCATGAGAAAGACCGACGGCTTGCGTCTGCGCTGGGATCAAATCGACTCCGGCAGCCGGACCGTTTCCGTCGAGATTGGAAAGACGGGTGAGGTGGTTTGCATTCCACTGTCTGAGTTTGCCGTTGAAGCGTTGGCAGGGGTCACTCGCTACATGGCCTGCCCGTACGTCTTCGTGCAACCGGGGACAATGACCCGTTGGAAGAATCCCGAAAAGGTCTTCCGCGCAGGCTGCAAGCAGGCCGGCCTGGAATGGGTTGGCTTTCACGATCTGCGCCGCTTCCGAGCCTGCCGTTGGCTGCTCGGCGGCGTCGATATCGAGACGGTACGCGACCTGCTCGGGCATGCCAGCGTTCAGACAACGCAGCGGTACTTGCGCGGAATCAGGTTCGACCGGCAGGCAATGGCCACGTCGATCCGCCAGATACAGCAGCGCGAAGGATTGCAGTTGGAGTCAAACGGCCACTTACCGGCCACTGGGGCGGTTGTTGAAATTGGGAAGGCTTTGTAAGTGATTGAAAAGACTAGTGAGCCGTGATGGAATCGAACCATCAACCTACTGATTAAGAGTCAGTTGCTCTGCCAATTGAGCTAACGGCCCACGCGGAAGCCGCCGGAGCGGCAAGGGGAGAGAGTATAGCAGTTTCAGCAAAAAAAGAAGGCACAAGAGAAATCTCTCGTGCCTTCTTTGTTCGCCGCGACAATCGCCGGTTGCTCAACGCAGGCGATAAAAGAATTCGTCGCGGCTGATCCTGCCGTCGCCGTTGCGGTCCAGACGACTAAAAACAGGCACGTCGCCGCTCCACTCCGCGCGAGTAATCATTCCATCGTTGTCGTGATCCAGATGGGTGAAGGGATGCGCGCCGGGCCGCAGTTCTTCACCGGACAGGACTCCATCGCGATTCCAGTCCAGGTTGGAGAACGCCGTGTCGTTGCCTCGAAACTCAGCCCGCGTAATCCGCCCATCGTTGTTTGCATCGATGCCGTGGTGCCGGATATCGCCGCCTTCGCCTTTGATCTTGGTCTTGGTTTTGGTCTTGACGTCTCCGTCTTCATCGACTTTGGTTTTCGTCGTGGTTTTGATCTCGGCGTCGCCCACCTTTTCCTTCGTTCTTGTTTTGGTCTTTTCTTCGCCGTCCAGCTCAGTCTTCGTCTTCACCTTGGTCTCTATCCGGCCGTCAGCCGTCTTTTCCTTGGTCTTCACTTCAACCTTCTTGTCGCCGTCGGCCTGCTTTTCCACCTTCATCTTGGTCTTCTTCTTGGGGGGGTCGCCCGCATACGAAATCACGGCCGCCCCCAAAAACATGATGACCCCCAACAGCGCGTATAACAATGGTCTGAGAGAACCCATAGAACCTTCCTATTCACCCTTATACAGTCCAGTACCAGTGTAGCGGAGTGCGCAAGGCCTGCAAGGTCGGCTTGGAGGCGTCGCTATACTTCAGATTGAAAGGAGCGTTTTTATGGAGTACGAGGAAAAGAAAACCGTGAAAAAAGACGGTGAAAAGACCGAAGAAAAGACAAAAGTCGAGGATAAGGACGGCGAGCGCAAAGTCGAGAAAACCTACGAGAAGAAAAAGGACTGAAACAAAGCTGTCCCAAGCATGAGTGGCGCAGGACCCCAGCCCTGTGTGCTTTTGTTACCCAAAACCCCGACCGCTCGGCGCGAATCTGCGTCCCGAGCTTGCGCAAAAAGGGCCCGCAATTGCGGGCCCTCTCTTTTTGCTACATACGTCGCGAGCTTTTGGCCCGCGGTCCTCCAACCCTTGCAGCAACCCGACGAGCAACAGCCCAACGAGCAGCATTCGACGGCGCTCGCCGGAACTGCCAGAGCGGCCGTCAACAGGGACAAACTGAGAACCAGAATAGCAAATGACTTACGCATGAGATTTCTCCTTGTAATTAGGGTTTTATATCAAAACAGTAACTTCCCAACGACAAGAAGTTTTTAGATCCGCAGGATGCAGTTCTTGAGGAGCAGAGAACGGGAACTGCCGGGCGCGCTTGCCAAAGCCAGCGGCGTGGCAGCGCTTAAGCCGGGCCCTACAGCAATTGCCGAGGCCAGGGCGGCCGCGGCCATACCGGGGAATTTTGCGGCCGCCACAAAATGCGTGTCAACGCAATCGGGACAACGCGTGTCGGCCGGGTGTTGCTTGCAGCTGTCGCTCTTTTGACTCTCACAACTCTGAGACGCCGGCGCGATCAGGTCCGGGTCCGGACAGGCCGCGGCACACGACACAGCCAGCACAAAAATCGCCAGAGGAAGCCAGACCGCTCGCCTGCTCATAGTTCCATTCTAATCGATGCGAGGGCCGCTTCCAAGGGGCAAGTGATTGGGGGCAGGGATACAAGGCCACTTGAACGTAGAAACCTTCACCCCAGTGCTATTCTTGTCATTGTTCATAAAGGGTATTTCACCGCGGCAACCGTATGCCGTATGCCGCAGGCCGTATGCCGGCGACGGAGGCAACAGAGCCGCAGAAGTTGCGCAGAGAACGCAACAGAAGTCATGAGGGAGGAGCGTTGCAGGCTTTAGCCTGGCGACTGGCGACCGGCGACTGGCGACTGGCGACTGGCGACTGACTCGCGACCCGCGACTAGAACATGATGCCCGAATTCGCCCGGCTCGGCGGCGGCACGCCCGCAGTGCGCCGCCTGGGGTTGGCTACGCGCGGCAACGGCCGGCTCGATCCGGCCGACGTACTGTATGCCATCGAGCGCGGCGTCAACTATTTGAACTGGTGCGCACACCCCGATGGGATGAGCCGCGCGATCCACTCGCTTTCGCCGGCCGAGCGCCGTGGGCTGGTGATCGCCGCTCAGTTTTCCGAACGCAGCGCGGCAGGGTTTCTGCGCGAACTGGATGACTTTCTCCAGGAGCTTGGCCTTGATTACATCGATGCTGCGACGTTTTACTACGTCGAAAGCGAAGCCGAGTGGGGCGAGATTGCCGGCCCCGGCGGCGCACTGCAGGCGGCCCGTCGGGCTCAGGTTGAAGGGCGAATTCGGCTGCTCGGCATTACCACGCACCAGCGGCCACTGGCCGCCGAGCGGGCGCGCCAGGGCGAGCTCGACCTGCTGATGATCCGTTACAACGCGGCGCATCGCGGCGCCGAGGGCGACGTCTTCCCGGTTACGGCCGAACGGGGAACTTCCGTGATCGCTTTTACCGCGCTGCGCTGGCGCGCGCTTCTTGGGCCGACGCGGCTTGATCCGCCGGGCGTGGCGCCGCCACAACCGGTCGATTGCTATCGTTTCGTTCTTTCCAATCCCCACGTTTCAGTCGTGCTTGCCGCGCCGGGCAACCGCGCCGAACTGGAATCGGACCTCGCGCTGTTGGACAATTGGCGCGAGCTGACCGGCCAGGAACATTCGGCGTTATGCGATCACGGGGATCGCGTCCGCCAAACCGCCGGTCGATTTCCGTAAAGCTATCAAGGGGTCAGGGAGTCAAACGTGCTCATGCACGTGCTCGTGGCCGTCGTCGGTCACCCGTACCCTTCCGGGTACGGCACTGACATCGGCGGCGCCTCCCATGGCTTCGTGCTTTTCATCCGGAGTGATGAATCCCCGGATTCATAAAGGTGGTGAATGCTACTCATGCTATCAATTGCCAAAATCCTGAATTTTGATCATCGCTCTTCAGGCAATTAGAAAATGGCCCACAACAATGTAGCGCGGAGTAACACGGATCAAACGGATTATAATAGGTGAATTGGATTTGAGCTGCACTTGCCAGCGCCCTTGCAAGTAATCCGTGTTAATCGGTGTCAATCCGATTAATCCGCGCTAAAGCCTGTTCATGCCATCGGTAAGTTCGCCATGAATAATCCGGGCTTGCGGTCGCGGCTGTGTACGCGCAAGCGGTTTGTCAGTTTGGCAACCCCAAAAATTTCTCCCTCACGGAGCGATCGGCTGCCAGATCCCGGGCCGCTCCTGCCAGAGTGACGCGGCCGCTTTCAAGTACGTAGGCCCGCGTTGCGACGCCCAGCGCCCGGTTGACGTTCTGCTCGGCCAGCAGAACGGTGACCCCGCTGTCCCGGACACCGCCGATGATTTCGAACACTTCTTTGACCAGCAGGGGCGCCAGACCTAGCGAGGGTTCATCGAGCAACAGCAGGCGCGGCAGCGACATCAGCCCGCGTCCGATGGCGCAGATTTGCTGTTCGCCGCCCGACAGAGTTGCAGCCTTCTGCAGGCGCCGCTCGCCCAGCCGGGGAAAGAGCTCGTAGATCTTTTTCAGAGTCTCGTTCATCCGTCCGCGCGCTCGTTTCGAATAGGCGCCCAACACCAGATTTTCTTCGACGCACAAGCCGGGCCATAGCTGGCGGGCTTCCGGCACCAGAGTAATGCCCTGCTCGACTCGCGCGTAAACCTCCAGCCCCGTGATATCACGGCCCTCGAAAGTGAGCCGCCCGCGCTGCGGCGTCAGCAACCCGGCAATCGTCCGCAACGTGGTCGACTTGCCGGCCCCGTTGGCGCCGATCAACGTGACGACTTCGTGGTCGCGCACTTCCAAAGACACACTCCACAGCGCCTGAATCTGTCCGTAGGACGCGTCGATGTCGGTTAGCCTCAGCATGGTGTTAGCTCGTGCCGCAAACGCAGGCCGTATGCCGCAGGCCGTATGCCGCGGGCCGGCAGATTGACGGCGGCATCCAGAATCGTCGCGAAATGCGAAGGTTTCAGTCATCAGTACTACAGAGGACACAGAGAAACTGAAAAACAAAAGCTTTTGGGTAACCTTCCGGCCCGCTCCCTCACGGTCGCGGCTCTGTTGGTGCTGCGTCGCCGGCCTGCGGCATACGGCATACGGCATACGGCCTGCGGCATACGGCATACGGCATACGGTTGCGGCTTACGCGCGCGGCACCACCGTGTCGCCGAGATACGCTTCGATGACACGCGCATCTGCGAGCACTTCGCGCGCGACGCCTTCGCCAATCTTGTGGCCAAAGTTCAACACCATAATCCGGTCGGAAATTTCAGCGACGGCTTTGACGTGGTGTTCAATCATCAAAATGGTGATGCCCTGGTCGCGGCTGCGCCGGATCAGAGCCGTCGTCTCTTGGATTTCGACCGGATTCAATCCGCCCATGACTTCATCGAGGCACAGCACGCGCGGCCGGGCTGCCAGCGCGCGGGCCATTTCCAGACGCTTCAACTCGCCGATCGTCAAATGTCCGGCAAGAGTGCGAGCCTTTTTTTCAAGACCGGTAAACTCCAGAATCTCCTCGATGCCAACGCTGCGCGGGCCGGCGGCGAGTGGCCGGCCAAAGCTGGCGCCGACCAGAACATTGTCATAGACAGTCATATCGCGGAACGGCCTGACAATCTGGTGCGTGCGCACCAGTCCGCGCCGGGCAATCGGGTGGACAGATTTTCCATCGATGCGTTCGCCGCAAAAATAGATCTCCCCTCGCGTTGGCCGCAGCGCGCCGACCAGCATCGCAAACAACGTCGTCTTGCCGGCGCCGTTGGGTCCGATGACTCCGTAGATTTCGCCCCGGCCGATTCGAAATGACAGTTGGTGGCTGGCCGTCAGGCCGCCGAAGCATTTTGTGAGGCCGCAAACTTCAAGCTCCGCTGTCATGGAGCCGTTGCCTTGCCCGCGCTGCCGCCCGGCCGGTAGGAAATCCATCTCCACCCGCGCAGCAGCAGGCCCCAGAGCCCGCGCGGTTCAAACAGCATGACCACAATCAGAAGCAGTCCGTAAATGAACAAGTGAAAATTGCTCAGCAGGGGATTGGCCAGCAGCTTCAACTGCAGGTACTGAAAAACGACGGCGCCGATGACCGGGCCGGCCAGCGTGCCGATCCCGCCGATGACCGGCATCAGGACGATGGAGAGACTCAGCGTGAAGGCGAACACCGAATTGGGTGCGATGTACTGAAAATTGATGGCGTACAAACCGCCCGCCACGCCCACCGCAAACGCCGAGAGCGCGTGGGCGGCGAGTTTGACGCGAGCCGTCGGCACACCGAGCGCCTCGGCGGCATCCACATCCTGACGGACGGCGCGCAGCGCCAAGCCCAGGCGTGTCCGCTCGATCCACCACACCAGCACAAGAACGGCCGCGGCCAGCGCCAGCATGCTGTAATAGTCGACCAGAAAAGAGTCCGCTCGCGGCGGCATGCGAAGGCCCGAGGAACCGCCCGTCCACTGAAATCCCTGCATGAAAACGCGCACGGCCTCGGAGATTCCAATCGTGGCGATCGTAAAATAAGGGCCGCGCAGCCGGAAGGTCGGCAGTCCAATCAGAATAGAAAACGCTGCGGCCAACAGCCCTCCGACGGGAAGAGTCCAGTAGGGGTTGATTCCTTGCAAGCTCAGCAACACGGCCGCATACGCGCCGATGCCTACAAATGCCGCGTATCCAAATGAAACCTGGCCGGCCATGCCCCCCAGAATATTCCAGGCCGAAGCCAGAACGATTCCAAAGCAGACGTACCAGAGGTTGTTCAGGGCTCCGCGCTCGAGCAGGCCCAGTGGCGCCGCCGCCAATACAAGGATGCCGCCGGCGGCAAGGCTGCGCAGTGCTAATGGGTGAAGTCTGGGCATTTCGCGACGATTCTCGATTAAGTCTTCGATGTGCCGGCCCGCTCCCTTACGGTCGCGGCTCGGTTGGCGCTTCGTGTCTGCCGTCCCGCTCCCTTACCCGGATCATTCACAAAGTAAAAAAACCTAGTCACGAATTTCACGAATGAGTTGAATTTTGATCATCGTTCTTCGGGCAATTAGAAAATGGCCCACAACACTGTGGCGCGGATTAACACGGATTAAACGGATTAGATGCATTGCACTTGAGTTGCTCCTATCAACCCCGACGCATTGCAATTAATCCGTGTTAATCCGATTAATCCGCGCTAAGGCGCAAGTACAATATCGC
>JBPCNK010000273.1:0-5660 GCA_051001345.1 Acidobacteriota bacterium
GAGTGCTCGATGTCGCTCGTGCCGGCCGGCAACCACATCTCTACGAGCCTGTAGTCCCCGTCCTCGAGAAGCAGTTTGTAGTTGCTCGGTGATACTTTGATCGGATCCTTGTAATCCATCGTTCGTCCTCCGTTCGAATCCGCGCCCGATTTCTTTGGTGAACAACTCCCCGTACGGCAGCGCGTTCGAGGGCGCCAGGCTAAGGCGCGCAAGAACCCCTTGTCAAGCGCGGCCGGGGCCTGCTTCGTCGACGTCGAGCGCAGAAGGCGACGCCCTCTCGCTCCTCGCGGGCGGCCGGCTGGCGCAAAAAACACTTCAGGCGTAGCGTGGTACTTCGCTCGGGATTGTTACGAGTGGGACCTATGCTCGAAAGTTGTGTATGACTTGAAGTGAGAGGGCGGCGTATTCTTGATGGTCGACCAAGATCATCAACCTTTTTGCAAAGGAGTGAATACGCCGTGAGTCACGGGAGAGCCGTTGCGGTGCGCGCCATCTTTTTCGAGCAGTGCGGAAATAGGATGAAGGGAGACTGCCATGGCAGGCTTGGACCAACACACCCCCCGTCCGACTGAGATCAAGCTGCACCAGAAGTCCCGGATCTTGGGAATCTCGTATGCCGACGGCAAGACGTTTCAGCTCCCGTGCGAGTTCCTGCGCGTCTATTCTCCGTCTGCGGAGGTGCGCGGCCACGGCCCGGGCCAGGAGGTCCTGCAAGTTGGCAAGAAAAATGTCGAGATCACGCACATCGAGCCGGTCGGCACCTACGCGATCCAGCTCTGCTTCTCCGACGGCCACGATACCGGGCTTTATTCGTGGGACATTCTCTACGACTACGGACTCCACCAGGACGAAATGTGGCAGCGCTACCTCAAGCGCATGACGCAAGCGGGGGCGAGCCGCGAGCCCGTTGCGGGCGCGTTTGAGCAGCGTCCAAAGTCGAAGTAATCACCCTTTGCCGTTTTCGTTCGTATCCGCTTACCGCGAAATGCTCGCCGAGCCTCGAACATCTCCCGACATACTCGCCGGCGTCGCTGTGGAGCGCATCGACAGTGTGACAAGCGAGGTGCCGTTCAAGGCGGTGCTGATCAATCCTTACGAGTTGGGGCGCCAGCCTTTCGCGCTCGCGCAGCCCGCCGCATGGCTGAAAAAGGCGGGCGTCCAGGTGGCGTGCCTAGATCTTTCGCTGCAAAGCCTCGATCCGCGCACCCTCGCCGGCGCCAGCCTCGTGGCGATCTACGTCGGCATGCATACCGCCACGCGGATCGCGGTCGAAGCGATCCCGCGCATCAAGGCGCTCGTCCCGGCAGCCCATTTGTGCGTCTACGGACTGTATGCGCCGATGAATGAAACGCTCCTGAGGGGACTCGGCGTCGGAACGGTTCTCGGCGGCGAATTCGAACCGGGGCTGGTGAGCCTCGCTGGGCGCCTGCGAAGCAACCGGCGCGCCGAGATCCAGAGCGAGCCGCTCATCAACCTCAACCGGATCGAGTTTCTCATCCCCGACCGGACCGGGTTGCCGCCCCTGGCCCGTTACGCCCACCTGCAAATGCCGGACGGCAGCACCAGGGTCGTGGGATTCGCCGAGGGCAGCCGGGGCTGCAAGCATTTGTGCCGCCACTGTCCGGTGGTGCCCGTGTACCAGGGAAAATTCCGCATCGTGCCGGTGCCGGTAGTGATGGCCGACATCCGCAGCCAGGTGGCAAAGGGCGCGGAGCACGTCTCCTTCGGCGACCCGGACTTTTTCAATGGCCCGACCCATGCGCTGAAGCTCGCGCGGGCGCTGCACGCCGAATTTCCGGACGTCACCTTCGATGCCACGATCAAAGTGCAGCATCTCATCGATCACGCTGAGCTGCTGCCGGAATTGAAGCGCTGCGGATGCCTGTATGTCACCGCTGCCGTCGAGGCGGTGGATGACCAGATACTGGGATACCTCGACAAGAACCATACTGCCGCGGACTTCGGCCGCGTGGTGGCGCTGCTTCGCGAAGTGGACATCGCTTTCGCGCCGACCTTCGTCGCCTTCACGCCGTGGACCACGCTCGAAGGCTATGTCGAGCTGTTGCGGCGGCTGATCGAGCTCAAGCTGGTCGAAAGCGTGCCGCCGATCCAGTTCTGCATCCGCCTTCTGGTGCCGGAGGGGTCGTACCTGCTGAAACTGGCCGGCTTCCGCGACCTGATCCAGGATTTCGATGCGAACATTTTGGGTTACGTCTGGCGGCACCAAGACTCCCGTGTCGATGAGCTGCAGCAGCAAGTTCAGGCGTTCGTCGCGCGAGCCGAGGAAGAAGGGCTTTCGCGCCGCAGGATATTCGAGCGAATCTGGGCGATGGCCCACAAGGCGCTCGGCAGGACCGCTTCGCCGCTCGACCACCTGAACCTTGGTGCGCCGATGCCGCACCTTTCGGAGCCTTGGTACTGCTGCGCGGAACCCACCACCCTGCAGTTGCAAAGCTTCTAAGCGCTAGACCGGACGCATGCAGCGCGTATTGCTTCTGCTCCCCACCACCTCGTACCGCAACGAGTCCTTTATCGCTGCGGGAAAGAAGCTGGGCGTCGAGATCGTCACCGCCGCCGACTACTGTCACCAGTTGGCTCCGGAGTGGGGACTCGATCCGATCCTGGCAGTGCATTTCGACAAGCCCGGTGAAGCGCTCGAAATCGTATTGCGCTCGCTCGAGCACAAGCCCGACGCCGTGCTGGCGGTGGACGACGCGGGGCTCGAGCTCGCCGCGCTGCTCAACCAGCGCTTGGGCCTTTCGGCTAATCGGCCCGAGGCGGTGCGGCGTCTGCGCGACAAGCTGGCGTTCAGGCAAATGCAAAAAGAGCGCGGATTCCTGTGCCCCGACTTTCGCCATCTGCCGAGCGATGCCGATCCGGCCCAATTGCTTGCGCGGCTGAAATGGCCTGTCGTCGTCAAGGCAAGAAGGCTTTCGGGAAGCCGCGGTGTGATCCGAGCTGACAACGCCGAGGAATACCTGCAGGCGGTGAGCTGGGTGAGAGGCATCCAGAATAAAGCGGACCGCGACGCGGCTGTGCTCGGTCTCGTCGTCGAGGATTTCATTCCGGGTCGGGAATATGCGCTGGAGGGCATCCTCGATCACGCGGAACTTCACGCCCTGGCGTTGTTCGACAAGCCCGATCCCCTGGACGGACCCTATTTCGAGGAGACCATTTACGTCACGCCTTCCCGCCTACCCCACCAGGCCCAGGAGGAAATTCGTCACGCGGTGCAGCGCGCATGCAGGCTGGCCGGGCTAGTCACCGGGCCGGTGCATGCCGAAATGCGGGTCAACGCCGAAGGCGTGTGGCTACTGGAAGTGGCGGCCCGCTCGATCGGGGGCCTGTGCGGCATGGCGCTCAACCACGCACTGGGCATGACGCTTGAGGAGCTGATCCTGCGCCACGCGGTGAATCAACCCGTGGCGTTAAGCGCGTCCCATGAAGGCGCCGGCGTGATGATGATTCCCATCCCTCGGCGCGGCATTTACCGAGGTGTACATAACCTGGAAAGCGCATCGGAGGTACCCGGTATCACCGGGATCAGGATCACGGCGGAGCTCGGTCAAATCATCGCCCCGCCCCCAGAAGGAGCGAGTTACCTCGGATTCATCTTTTCGCTATGCGCGACCCCGGCCGAAGCCGAGACGGTGCTGAGGCTAGCGCACGCCAAGCTGCTGTTCGACATCCAACCGGAATACAAGGTGCAAGCGTCGTCTGCGGAACATGTCTCCAGCAGTCTGGAGTCTTGACCGCCCGGTCCGGACTCGGACTATTTGCTGGATGGAGGCACGTAGCCCGCCGCCACGTCGGCGCCGCTGCCGAAGAAATGTTTGTCCAGCTGCTCCGCCAGGTATTTGCGCGCCTTGGCGTCGGCCAGATTGAGGCGGTTCTCGTTCACCAGCATCTTTTGGTGCTCCAGCCATTGCTTCCAGGCTTCCTTGGATACGTTGTCGAATATCCTCTTTCCAAGTTCCCCGGGATAGGGGGGAAAATCCAAGCCTTCGGCTTCCCGGCCTAGTTTGATGCACTTCACTATCCTTGCCATTTGCACGCTCCAAAAAACATTTGATTGTTACCCTTTTGTTCTCGGATAGGAAGTCCCTTCTCACGTGTCACCCGGCGACGCATCAGGACCGCCACTAGGCTGAAAGCCAGGCGTCGGCGCCTGCCCCCAACAGCTACTTGCGGTTGATGGCCGACGCCGGCGTGATCGACACAGCGGTGCGCGACGCGGCGCTGCCGGTGCGGTTGAAGTTGCCAACGCAGAGTTCGCAAAACCAGGCAGTCTCGTTCGTCGAGCGCAAGGCGGCAACCGCGGTGCGAGGCAGGTTGTCCAACGTGCTGGACGTTCCGCGTGCCTACGATCTCAACCGGCTCGATCTCACGGCCGGCGCCACGCTCGATGGCGACATTCACCACGCGGCCACGCGACTGCTGCGCAGCCTCAGGAATCCCGCGGAAAAGGATAGGAAATCCAACCACACGAACCCGAGTATTTCGGGTCTGGTGGTGTTGGTCAGGCGGCGATCGAGCGCCGGAGACCCACCGTCTACGCTGTGCTGAGGCAGGTCCTCGTGGCAGATCCTCGTGGCAGATCCCCGTGTCGATCGGGCAGGAATTGGAGGGCCACCGAGCAGACTTCGGGCCTTCCTTCGACTCTTTGCGCTGATCGTTTCAATTACCCGAAGGGCGTTGATCCACGCCAAGAGATCCCGACGCTCTGCCGGCGACGCTCCGCGCCAATCCGCGAGTGCTTTTCTGCCCGCGTCCTCTAGCGGGGGACTGCCAAGCTTGCGCAGCAAAGCCTCAATTTTGGCGTCAGACATGGCGGCACGTACTGGTAGCAGAAGTGGTTAACCAACATCGCGCCACCACCTGAGCAGACGCGGGCTCGTGTCAGCGTTCGCCATGCTAATCCTCGCAGACCTTGCCAATAACGCAGTGAGTACGCCATGCGGGATGCTGCGTGACCGGGGTTTGCCCGCGCCGTTCCTCGTGATTTTTCGCATTCGGCCCAGTCACCCATGCGGCCGCACGACCTTCTTTCACCATTGTCTTCAAAATCGCCCTAGCGATCGACGGTGGGCTATTGACGTCGTGTAACTCGACTCTTGTCGACAACGAACCGGACGTAACAATAATTACGCCGGGTTGGATACAGAACGTGGCGGTATACCGCTGGCCTTCCGCGTTCACAGTAACCAGACCTTCGGACACCGAGGCATCCAATGGCACCCCCCTTTAAATCACGCTTGCTGGCCGCCGCCACCTACGGTGCTCCGAACGCGATTAGTGCGCGATCTTCACACCAAGCGACGGATCTCTCCGTATCGGTTGAACGTTGGTCACGGGGGGCGCTTGCTGCGGCTTCCGCAACTCCCGTCTAATTCGCGCAAACGTCTTTCGCAGATCGGTTTCCACGCTTTTCGTGTATCGGAAGGAAGGGTCGAGAATGGATTTCATGTCGGTTCCAAACGTGTTGTGAGGTACGAACTTTTTTTCGCGTACCTTTGCCGGTGATCACGCAAGACGTGTACCAGCACGAGGAGAGGTCTTGTCAATAGGTGTGTAAATTGATTCAGGCGGCTTTCCTTGTCGGTTCGATTTTCGTTTTCACGGCGATCCCGTCTCTGAACAACTTTCCCTCGTAGACTTGC
>JBPCNK010000274.1:0-32249 GCA_051001345.1 Acidobacteriota bacterium
CGTCCCTCGTACCTCGTAACTCGTAACTCGTAATTCCTTGTTCGCGGCACTCAGCGTTTCAACCCCGCTGTCCAATTCGTCACCAGCGTCAAGGGCTGCATATTTCCTTCCCTGGGCGAAATCATCACGAAACGCTTGCCATCGGCCGAGACGTCGTAAAAGTCAGGCCGGCCGGACTTCGCCAGGAACAATGGCTTGGGGACACCAGTCTGTATGCCGCCGGCAGCCTCAGTTACCTGGACGACCATCAAGTTGTTGTCAGGCGCCATGTAGAAAAGTTCTTTTCCATCCCTTCGCCATCGCGGCGCGGCTCCGCCGGCCGTGGATACCCGCCTCTTGCCGCCCGGGCCGGGGAAGGGCGAAATATATATTTCATTGGTCCCCGACTCATCGGACATGTAGGCCACCCACTTTCCGTTATGCGAGAATCGTCCAAATTGCTCCTCAAAATCTGTCGCCAGAAAAGCAAAGGGTTTTTGGTCTCCAAAGAGCGGAAGTACCCAAATATCGAACTGGCCTCTGCCTTTAGGATCACGTTGGGTGTACAGCAAAAAGCGCCCGTCCAACGACCAGCTTGTGGGATATTTTCTGGTAGCCGATTCCAACAGAAGTTGTTCACTTCCAGCTCCATCGGATGCCTTTTGGTAAATATCAAACGCCCCTTTTCGAATAGATGCAAAGGCGAGCCGGGACGAGTCGGGCGACCAGGTGGCGTAAAAATCAGTTGCTACATCAAAGCTGAATCGCGTCCTGACGCCGCGGGTGATCTCATGAATCCAGAGATCGACGTTCCCGTCATTCGGGTCGGGGATGCTTACCGCCACACGCTGTCCGTCGGGTGAAATAGCGGGATATTGATACGATAGCGGCTCGCCCAAAACGTCTGTGTTCTTGCCGGTTCGGTCAAACATTCCAAGCTGAGAGAAACCGCTCGATGTTCCAGTTTGATAGAGAAGTACGCCATCGCTCGACACCGAGAAGACTGCCCTCCCGAATCCGGCGTCGTATTGAACTTGTTCGGCCAGCGGCCGAGCTTCCTCCGTAAATTGTCTGCGGCCGGCATCGAAGGGGTGGGCCAATAGCACCTTGTCCCTTGCATACAGCAAGTACCCGGAGGCATACGCTACGTTCGAGTTGGCGTTCAGCAGAAGGCGGTTCTCGTTCGACTCAAGATTCGAGATGAAAATAGCACGTGGCTTGTCTTCCGTCCCGCCACTGAAGGTCGTTGCCAAATAGACGAAGTGCTTACCGTCGGGTAAAAACCAAGGCCAGCGATGACCTCTCTCACGTCGAGTATCGTCCAGCTTCGTCAAAGGATGAGCGACGCCGCCCGAAGCGGACACCCGATACAGGGAGGATGCGACCGAAGGCGCGAACACAATGACCCCCTCTGAATTCCACGTGCCGCCCCGTCCTTCACTTGCGTCGCAAATCGTTTGAGGTGGCCCCCCGGTGGCTTCAACCTTTTTGAGCTTCCCTGGCACGAAAAAACCAATGAAGCGACTGTCGGCTGACCAGAAAGGGAACGTCGCATTTTCCGTTCCAGCAATGGGTCGAGCACTTAGAGAGTCCAGTGGCCGTACCCAGAGGAGGCGCCTGCCGTCCTGGGTGGGAGCCGCAAACGTCAGAATCCGACCGTCAGGGGAAATGGCTGGAGGGCCGCTCGGTCTCAGGCCAGTTCCGACGAAGTCGAAGGCTGATTTTTCAGGTGGCAGAATTGCCGACCGAACGGCCGGTTCCGCTGGCGAATTGCGAAAGTAAGCGGCCAGAAGTGGCAGCATGATCAATGTCAGAATGCCTGCCGTAAGCCAGCCGAGCCACTCTCGTGTTCGTCCGCGCACCTGGGTCGGACCAGTGGTTGCGACCGGCTGCCTCTTCGAAGGATCGGCTGCGACCTCTTCGATCACGATTCGAGCATCGCCGATATCGCGGAATCGATGATTACGATCTTTCTTGAGCAGACGCTCGAGCAACTCGCGGATCGCAGCGGGCGTTTCCGCAGGCAGGGCCTGCCAATCCGGATCTTTGTGGATGATCGTGGCCAGCACATCGGTGACGGAGTCTCCCCGGAAAGCCTGCCGGCCGGCAAGGCATTCGTAGAGCACGCACCCAAACGACCAGATGTCGCTGCGTTTGTCCACGGTTCTTCCGCGCGCCTGCTCCGGGCTCATGTAGGCGGCCGTGCCGAGAATGACACCTTCGCGGATGGTCTGCTGCGTCAGGGTTGGGGAGACCGAAAGATTGGGCGACGATTCTTGCAGCGCGAACGCCTTGGCAAGCCCGAAGTCCAGCAGCTTGACCTGGCCTTCCGGCGTGATCTTGATGTTGGAAGGCTTCAGATCGCGATGGATGATTCCTTTCTCGTGAGCCGCTTCCAGGGCCACGGCAATCTGGCAACAGATCTCCAGGCATTCTTCCAGTTCGATTGGCCCGCTGGAAACTCGGTCAGCCAGCGTCTGGCCGGCGATCAGTTCCAGGACGAGAAAACGCACACCGTTTGATTCTTCAAGGCCGTGGACGGCGCCAATGTTGGGATGGCTGAGAGAAGCCAGAAAGCGCGCTTCGCGCTCAAATCGCGCCAGCCTCTCGGGGTCGTTCGTGAAGGCTTCCGGCAGGATCTTGATGGCGACTTCGCGCTCCAGCTTTGCGTCGCGAGCCAGATAGACCTCGCCCATCCCTCCGGCGCCCAGCGGAGAGATGATTTCATAGGCGCCAAGTCGACTACCGGCTGACAAGGACATGTGAGTGAGTGTCACCTAATATAGCCCGAGGGCGTAACACTGGGCTAACAAAAGCAACCGGCCGCCAGGCCGGTGGCTGAGTTCGCCAATCCGGAACGCACCAAGAGGGAAGAACTGCTCGCCAAAGTTGATACCTCAGTCGAACTTGATATCATCGCTTTGTGCCGCATGACTCCCCCTCAACGGCATTAGCTTTTAGGGCAGTGCTTGGGGGTGCACCCGTTTGTCGACCATGCCGATGGAAACAGCCCAAATATTACGCGAGATCGAAAGAGCATCCGGCAAATTCGCGCGAGCCGCCGTCGAAGCGGCCGTGGCGCGTCAAGAGGAAATTGTACCGGAGCTTCTGCGCATCCTAGACGATACGGTCAACAGGGCAGAGGACATTGATGCGGAAGGCGACTACATGGCTCACCTCTACGCCATGTTCTTGCTGGCGCAATTTCGTGAGCCTCGCGCTTTTCCTCTTCTGGTGAGGTTCTCATCACTGCCCGGCGACCTTCTTTATTCCCTGTGCGGCGACTTCATCACGGAGAGCCTCGGGCCAGTCCTGGCATCAGTGTGCGGCGGCGAACCAGGCGGAATCCAGTCCATCGTCGAGAACAAGAACGCTGACCAGTGGGTTCGAGGAGCGGCTCTTGACGGACTCGTTACGCTGGTTGCCGAGGGACAACACAGCCGTGAAGCCATGGTGCGCTACTTCGCGCAGTTGTTCCGAAGCAGATTGGAGCGGCAGCCGTCCCACGTCTGGAACTCACTGGTCGCCCGTAGCTGCGATCTTTACCCGGCGGAACTGTTCGACGATATCAGACGAGCTTACCAGGAGGGACTGGTCGATTCCGGCTTCATCAGGATCGAGAACATCCAGCGCGATGTCGCGCTCGGCATGGATCGGGCCCTCGTGAGACTCGCAAATGATCCGCACCATCGCATGGTTCAGAACACTGTTAGAGAAATGGAGTGGTGGGCGTGCTTCCGGTCCGAAAGGCAAGAGGAGGCTGAACTCGGGCACGAAACTTCCTGGGCGAATCGCTTGCGACCTACGCCGCTAGCCGCCAGTCAACGCACAGGTCCCAAGATTGGACGAAACGAAAGCTGCCCATGCGGAAGCGGCAAGAAATATAAGAAATGTTGTGGCAGGTAAACAAGACACACGGAAACTCCGGTTTACGCCGCTCGATCTCCCCTCCACCATTTTTTATCGAACCTCAAAGGCTTGCCCGATCGGTTGAAAATGGTCGGTCTCCTGACGCTCCAGTTTCGTGCGGATCTCTTCGAATTTCTTCGCGACATCGGGTGAGTAAAGGCGCTCGCCACAATGAAGGCAAACTTCCGCAGGTACGGTAATCGATGCAGTGTGCTTACCGCCGCGAAGCAATTTCTGTACTTGCCGCTCGATAATCTCGCCACCGCAAATTGGACATCTTTCGAACGGTGTCATGGTTTTGGTCTCCTCATTCGAGAATCGGCTGTGGGGCCGAGTCGTCAGCGGCATCATCGAACGCGGCTGAAGGAAGAACCGCACACGGATCGCTGAACGCGGAGAGAGCCCTTTCTTCTTTAGCAGCAGCCAGCATTGACGGTGATTGTACATCAACAGGACGAAGGCCCGAACAGTTTGCTGGCGGCTAGAGCGGGACCACCATGAGTGCGGGGATGCGTTGGAAGTGGCGCAAGTTCAGCGTGGCTACGCCATAGTCGAGATGCAGCGCCGTCGCGCCGATCAACAGGTCTTCGAAAGCGAGGCGGATACGCTGCGCTTCCTGCTGGCCTTCGATTCGGCCGGCCAGCCGCGCGATTTCCAGAGTCACTGGATGCACCGGCACTTCGCGGCACAGCTCTTCAATAAACGCCAGCCGCCGCCGCTGTCTGGCCTCGGTTTTAGCGCGGTAGGCTCCGTGAACCAATTCGGCGATCGTCACAAACCGAGAGACCGATTTCAATCTCACCCTGGGCCGCTCGCACGTGTTCGAGGATTTGCCGGACAGTCTCCCCCCTGCGTTCGGCTGCGATCACTATGCTGGAGTCGAGGATTACTCCCACGCGGGCGGGTTCCACGGTTTGCGGTTACTGACAATCTCTTCGACATCGGCGGCGAAGTCCGCGTCGAGAACGGGAGCCTCCCCGGTTTCCTCTTCGTGCGCCTTCGCCAGCGCGATGCCCTCGGAGATGGTGCGGCGCGGCGGTTGTGCGGGATGAACAACGGCGACAGGCTGCGCATCATGTTCGATGACGACTTCCGCGCCCGCGCGCACCTGCGCCAAGACCGAAGCGAAGTCGCTCGTGGCTTCCGCTTCCGAGATGTGAATCACGTGCTTGGCCATGACGAGATTATACCCCGATATTCCTCCTCGGTTTCCGCTTCGGCATCGAGTGTGGCAGACAGCGCCATACCTTAGCTGCCGACGACACCACTTCCAGCCGAGAGCCATCACTGGTCTTGGTGTCGTGAAGAAATTTCCCGGTAGGTTGTGCCTTTGAGATAATCCTGAACTCTTCTGATGCCCTCGGAGATGTCGGCAACCCATTCGAGATCGCCACGCTCAGGCATAGACAACACTCTTCTTGATGTCTTGCCCAATCCCTCTGGTCCTGATGCTCCTCACCCCGTCAGGGGTCAGCACATCAACCCTCCTGCCAAAGGTGCTTTCAAGATATTCAACCAGACCGATGAAGTTCTCAAACGTCGGCTCGTCGAACTCGACCAGAAAGTCAAGGTCGCTCTCACGCGTTTGCCGGCCCTTCGCGAATGAGCCAAACAGCCCGATGTGCCTGACTGTGAACCCCTTGAGAACGTCGGGCTGGCCCTGCAGGGTTTCCAGAATTTGCTTTTGTGTCAGTGTCTTGCGCCGTGCCATTTCTTAGCCTCAGCAAGAACGGTAGCACAGCGACGCGGCTTAATAAGATTTAACTCTCGTCCGAGGTCAGCTTCGGGCCGATACCCATCTCTTGCCGCCTGGGCCGGGGAAAGGCGAAACATATACTTCAATCGCCCCGACTCCGCAGAACAGCCGGAATCTCGATTTCGTCCTTTGTCCCTCGTCCTTTTATGATTCGTAACTCGTAATTCGTAACTCGTAATTCTTATCGTTGCTCTGCTATCAGACCCGGGATGTACAACGCCGCCACACCGCGCGCGATGGAAGCCGGCGTAGCATTGGCGCCATTGGTCAGGATGATGATCGTCAATTTGTCGTCGACCAATCGCGTGAACTCGGCGCGGTGTCCCGTCAGCACAACGGATACACCTCTGGGCGACGGTCCGCCAGAAAATGACGGCGTGCCGGGCATTGGTCCAGCAATGAAAAATCCAGATCGACATCCAGAGCAAAGTCGCGGCCTGTAGGAGCACGTCCCAGAACGCGCCCCAGCGGGTCGGCGACAAATGATTCGCCTGCGAACTCGAGGCACTCCTCTTTTCCCACGCGGTTGGCCAAGGCGGCAAAGTAGCCGTTCTGAAAGGCGGCGATTTGAAGTTCAGCTTCGAACACACCTGCGGGCCACTCACCGGCCGCTCCTGCTTGCGGAACCACAACCAGGTCGGCGCCCTTGAGGGCCAGCGCGCGCATGTATTCCGGATAATGCCGGTCGTAACAAATGGCGACCCCGACTCGGCCCGCCGCCGTCGAGAAGACCGCCGCGCCCCGATCTCCCGGTGTGTAGGAGTCCTGCTCAAAAAAGCAGGGACCCTGAATGATGTGGACCATTCGCGCAACGCCTAGCAGTGTGCCGTCGGCATCGAGGACCGGCGAGGAATCATATGTCTTGTCTCCCTCCCGCTCAAACAGGTTGAACACAATGACGACGCCCAGTTGGCGCGCCAGGCGGGCGAAAGTTTCCGTCGTCGGGCCCGGGATGGTCTCAGCCCAGGGCTGGGGCTGATCGTCTTTGCGACTCTGCGGAAAGAAGCGTTGGAAAGACAATTCCGGAAAGACAACCAGATGAGATCCGCGGCCGGCGGCTTCCTTTAGCGCTTCGATTCCCCGGGCGAGGTTCTCGTCACGGTCGTGGGAAGCGTGTTGCTGGACGAGTGTGATTTTCATGGCGTATCTGGGCTTCACCGCAGAGACGCAGCGCGGCAAGCCGCAACCATATGCCGTATGCCGCGAGCCGTATGCCGGGCGTAAACGGTCGCGGCTCTGTTGGTGCTCCGTCGCCGGCCTACGCAAGGCCTACGGCTGCGGCATACGGCATACGGCATACGACCATCAGAACCCGCGGCGCGAATCGAGCAAGATCGTCACCGGGCCGTCATTGACCAGATGCACCTGCATCATCGCCTGAAAGACTCCGGTTTCCACGTGCAATCCTTCGGCAACGAGGGCCTGTCGCAATTGTTCGAAAACCGGACCGGCCACCTCGGGCGCAGCGGCTTCCGCGTAGGACGGCCGGTTGCCCTGGCGCACGTCGCCAAGCAGCGTGAACTGGGAAATCAGGAGGATCTGTCCTCCCACTGCGCTCAGTGGGAGGTTCATCTTGCTTTGCCCGTCGCTGAAGACGCGCAGCCGTTCGATTTTGCGCGTCATGTACGGAATATCGTCGAGTCCATCACCCTGTGGAACACCCACCAGCACAAGAAAGCCGCGCCCGATTTGCCCAGCGACACGGTCGTCGACTTCGACTCTGGCTTCGGTGACCCGCTGGACGACAGCTCTCATGAGGTGAATGTTATTCGACCAGCCGGATGTCTAGGCCCTGTACCTTGGATCGATCGAAGCCTAGATGCTTGTCAGAGTGCTCACCGAGCAGGTTGTTGGCAGCGAGAAAGCTTTTGGCCCGCTCCAACGATTTGACCTTCAGCACCAGTGCGAGAATCGCATTCTTGTCCGATTGGATGAGGCGTATCGCCGGACCGTTACCGATCCGCCAGAACCCTGCGGCTGCCGGAGTCAAAGGATCAAGGACCTTTTGCCAGCGCGCAATTGCATCGTCCAGATCTGGAGTTCCAAGGATAATTTCATCGACAGATTCCAAGCCAATAGGTCCGCCATCACGCTTTTCCAGCTCCTGCCGGTGGACCTGCCGCCGGGCCTCCACATCGAAGTTGTATTCGCACAGAAACGCAGAAAGGCCGCGTGAAAGGGTCCTCAGCCCAACGGTAGTCCATCGAGTGCGTTTTTGACCGTCAGGGCCGGTCACGGTATACGGGAACGGCCCGGCATACTCGAGCGTTCTGGCGGCTAATTCTTCCACGCTTATCGAGGTAGAGGTCGGCTCGAAAGCTATTCCGCTGAATCTGGCGACAGGACTCTCAGCAGAAGGTTCCTTCGGTCGAGACGGGAGGGCTTCCAGATTGACGTTACCGGCGCATACCAGACCACTCTGGAATTTCTCTGTCCATGGCTGGTAGGCGTAAACGATTGGCAACCGCAGGGTGTCTGACAACAACGAATAGAGCTGGTCCATTTCTGAGGTCGGAATCATTACATGGTCAACCTGCTTGATGATGGCCCTGGGGGAGCGACTGGGTTCCTGCGCTGCGCCATAAAATCCCGCACAGGCAAAGGTAAGGATCACGCCAACCAATCGTCTTCTCCGAATGCTCTGCATTTTGCCTCCAGTCTTCATGTCCGAGCCACGAGATGTCCGAGCCACGAGCGTAAGCGAGTGGGCAGTCGATGGCAACATTTTGAACATCATTGCCCCTGATCGCCCGCTCCCTTACGGTCGCGGCTCTGACCCACGATGCTGCCAAAAATCGTCCCAAGGCCAACCAGCGAAACACTCAGCACCGGGATGACAGGAGTGTGAAGGTTGTTGGTGGCAATTACGGCTGCCAGGCCAAATCCGAGGACTCCTCCTAGGGCTGCGAAAGCAAAACCACGCTGATGGATCAGCCGAAGGCGGACAGCAAGCCAGGCGGCAAGAACCACTCCGCAGACTTCACCTGCAATCGCGCCTGCGAAAAGGCCGGTCTTGCCAAAGGCATTGCCCAAAATAGAGCCGGCAACCGCGACGAACCCGGCGGTCAGAGACGTCAAGAGGAACAACCAGACTGGCCTCATAGGTTTTTGATAGCTAGTGGACGGCAACATTGAGCAATCCAATGACGGCCACGATCACGACCACGAGCACGATCACGACCACGTCCACGAGCACGATCACGTCCTGATCCCTGGAGCCTGGAGCCTGATCACACGGCGCCGGCCCTGAGCATCCGCTTCAGGATCTTTCCCGTCGCGCTCTTTGGCAGCTCCTTCACAAAATCCACCGCCACGGGCGCCTTGTAGACAGCCGCGCGCTCCCGGAAAAAGGCAATGATCTCGTCGCTGGTCGCTCTTGCGCCGTCTTTCAAAACGACGGCTGCCTTGACCACCTCGCCCTTGATTGAATCGGCTGCGCCGTACACGGCAATCTCTTTGACGGCTGGATGACGATACAGCACCTGCTCGACTTCCGCCGGCCAGACCTTCAGGCCCGCCGTATTGATCATGTCCTTGGCGCGATCCACGATGAAGACGTACCCCTCGTCGTCCATCGTACCGATGTCGCCGGAATGCAGCCAGCCGTTGCGCAGAGTGCGCGCCGTGTCAGCGGGCTTGCCCCAATAGCCTTTCATCACTCCGGGACTCTTGATGCAAATTTCGCCCCAGGTTCCGAGCGGCGCTTCCTGGTCGTTGTCGTCGAAAATCTTCAGCTCAAAGTTTTCGACCGCCGCGCCGACACTGCCCATCTTGTGGCGAAAGTCATGGTTGTAGCAGGCAACCGGCGAACACTCGGTCAGACCATATCCTTCGTACACGGGGCGTCCGCAGCGCTCCTTCCAGCGCAGGGACACCTCCTGGGGCATCGACGCTGCTCCCGAGAAATCGTAGCGAATCGAAGAGAGGTCATACTTGGAAAGGTCCGTGCTCAGGAAGCTGATGTAAATAGTGGGCACTGCGAAGAGCATCGTGGTGCGATCGCGTTGGATCGATTCGAGCACCTGATCGGGCACAAAGCGGCGCTGCAACACAAGGGTGGCGCAGGCGGTGAACGCGCCATTCATAATGACGTTTTGCCCAAACACATGGAAAAGCGGCAGGAACAGCGCCATGCGGTCGTTTTGCCGGTAGCCGAGATGATGCACGGTCGCGTACATGTTCGAGACCACGTTGCCGTGTGAGAGCGTGGCGCCTTTCGGAAAGCCGGTTGTGCCCGAGGTATAAAGCAACGCGGCCGGCTCATCGCTGTCCATATCGGCCGCCTTGCTGTCGCTTGCTGCCTTGCTTAGCCAATCGTCCAGCGTCGGATTGCCCTCGGCGTCGCCAGCGCATACGACGACCTGTTTGAGCGAGGGACATTCCAGGCGCGGGACATTCGGCAGCAAATCGGCCACTGTGAAGAGCACGGCCGAGCCCGAATCGTTGACGATGTACTGGACCTCTTCGGACTTTAAGATCGAATTGACCGAGACTGCTACGGCTCCAGCCTTCAGCACCGCGAGATAACAGACTGCAAATTCCGGGATGTTTGGCAAATACAGGGCCACCCGGTCGCCGCGGCCCACGCCATGCGCTTTCAAAGCGTTGGCCAGCCGACTGGAGCGCGTGTTGAGCTCTCCGTATGATAACTGTGCGCCTTCGAAGAGAATGGCCGCGCGGTCCGGAAAAAATCTTGCCGCGCGTTCGACGTGCTGGGCGATGTTCATTCAAGTGGCCAGTGAACAGTAGCAAGAATACAAGGAAGACCGCCGCGCCGCGACTGGTTTTTCGGGCGTTCGGCAAGACCGCGCCGAGTCACTTCATTGGCGGCTGTGGCGGCGGCGGCTTGGTCACTTCCGGCGGGAGATTGGGGTTGCGGCGGTACAGCAGGATGACTACGTTGGCCTTTCTGCGGGCGTTGCGCTTCCATTTTTCGAGCTCTTCGTCGATCTTGTCTTCGATCAAATTGGCGCGCACCTGCTCTTCGACTTCTGAAAGCGGCGGCGGCGCGATGCCTTCGGCGCGAAGCTTGGGAACCCACATGTCCTCGTAGTACCTCTGCAACTCGTCGGGCAACACGATGATGAATGGTTTGAAACGGCTTTCGATAAAGTGCAGCGTGCTGATCTGCCGCCGGATAATCCGGTGCATCTCGGCGTGGTCCATGCCAATCCGCTTCAGAAACGCCTCGTGCTCCTCATGGGATCCGAACGTTTTGTCGAATTCGCGGTGCTGGCGCTCGACTTCTTCGTCGGACACCATGGTGATGGGCGTGCGCGAGACTTCCTGCTGGATCAGCTTTTCGGCGATGATCCCTTCGAGAGCTTCTTCATATTGTTTCTCGCGCTCTTTCTGATCGGCAGCCAACTCCGCGCCGCTCATCGCGATCGCCCATTGGATGTCACTGAGAGTCACGATTTCGTCGTTGACGATGGCGGCGACGCGATCGACAATCCTGCCCTGGGCGGCAGGCGACGTCGCCAGAACGGCAAATCCGGCGAGAACAAGCAGGACATGTTTCAAGCGCAAAGTCATATCCTAAAAACTCTGGCCGATCGTGAAATAGATGTGCCGGCGTGGTTGCGTCAACCCCGCCGCCGGATCGGGCTTGAATCCAGGGTGCAGGTTGTATCCTACGTCCAGACGTACTGCACCGGCCGGCGTGCCGACTCGAAGACCCACTCCCACGATCTGGGCAAAGTTGTTGAGATGGATCGTCGATGCTCCCGGAAACACGTTGCCGGTGTCATAGAACAGCGCCCCGCGCACGAATTTATACATCGGAAAGCGGACTTCAAAATTCGCAATGATCAGAGCATTGCCGCCCTGCGGAACTAATACCGTCTCCCGGCGGCCGCGGCTGGTAATGATGGTAGCCGGACGAAGCGGGCCGGCCAGATCCAGGCGGAAACCACGCAACGTTGTGGATCCTCCCGCGAAAAAGCGCTGGCTGATCGGTATACGATTGTTGCTCGATCCCAAATCGATATTGGCGCCCCCGAAAGGTTGGATTACGCCGATTCGCAGCGATGAAGCGAAGACGACCAACTGCCGGTCGAGCAGCGTCTTATAGTACTGTCCCTGGACGAACAGTCGCCCGAACTGCGCCTGCGATCCGAGGAATGGGGTGGTGAACGTCAGATCGGCCGTCGACATGGTGCCGGTCGTGGGATCGATAGGATCGTCGCGCGAGTCGTTGAAAAACGAAGCCGAAATCGAGGAAATCCGGATGGGACGTTCTTCGCGTCGAATGTCGTCGAAGGTCAGGCCTTCGGCCAGATTCGAAACGCGAACTCTTTCGAAATTGTAGCGGTAGAACAGCGAGGTCCGCCGGTTGATGCGTTGCTCGGACTGGATCAGGCCTGTAAAACGGAACGAGTCGAAGGGCTTGCCGCGCAAATAGTCGAGTCGTTTTCCTTCGGGAATGCGGGTCAAACGGCTTTTCTCCCTCTGCACAAACAGGCTGATGAGCGTCGGGAGGCGCAGATTCAAAGGGCGTGGAAGCGTGTAGGAGACATTGGCGCGCTGCTGGTAGCGCCCCAGGCGCAGCCCCAGGCCGAGAGTTCGGGCCATCCCCATAAAATTGCTGTTGGAGAACCCCACCGTTCCGCGGGGTCCCTCTTCGGACTCAAAGCCGGCGCCGTAGACCAGCGATCGGCGTTTGGCCTCCTCGACGTTTACGACCAGCGTCCGCTTGGTGCTGTCGTAGAAAACCGAGGGAGTCTCCAGATTGACCTGGTTGAATACGCCCAGGTTGTAGAGGTTGCTTTCCGTCTGCAGCGATTTTTCGAGCGACAGCGGCCGGCCGGCTTCCAGATCCAACTCGCGCAGAATGACGCCTTCGCGAGTGACCAGGTTTCCAGTTACGATGATGTCTTCGATGAAGTACTGGCTTCCTTCGACGATCGCATAGTGAATGTCTACGATGTGCTGGGTCCGGTCCAAATTGAGGTCGGACCGGAACTGAACGTCTCGATAGCCTTCGTTCTCGTACAGATTGATGATGATGACACGGTCTTCGGCGACGAATGAGGGCGAATAGTAAAGGCCGGCCTGAGAGCGCAGCAATGCGCGGATGTGCTCGGTCGGAAAGGTACGATTGCCGTCGACGCTCAGATTCCGCACCTGGTACTGCGGACCCTCTGCGATCTTGAATCGCAGCCCAACGTCTTCGCCCTGTGGCACCAGCTCGTGGGTGACTGCGACATCGAGATATCCGCGGCGGTAGTACAGCTGCTTGATCCGCTCGATATCGTCGTCGGCCTGCGATTCGGTGAAGCGGCCGCGTGAAAACAGCGAGCTTTTTACGATCGTCAGCGCGTTTTCCAGTTCGCGCCGGTCCAGGACTTGATTTCCCTGGAATTCGACGTCCGTTAGCGAAAACCGTTTGCCCGGAATGATCCGGATTTCGACGCGGCGAACCGGCTCTTCGACAGGAAAACTGTGTTCGACGCGGGCCTGGAAATAACCCTTGCTCTGCAGGTAACCGACGATGTTATCGGCGCTCTCCTGCAAAAAGATGGGATCGGCCGAGCGCTCGCGATAGATCGGGATGAGTTCCAACCGGCGGTCGTCGGAGAGATCGTACCCTTCGATGGCGATGTCGATGCGGTCTTTTAGAATGACCCGAATCACGAAATCGACGCGCGTGTTGCCGACGCTGATGTTGGAATCCTTGATGTCAACGACGGAATCGAGATAGCCCTTCAGAGCGAAGTGCTCGCGCAGGCGCTGCAGTCCTTCTTCTACACGCGCACGCGTATAGCGGTTGCTCGCCCGCAGATGGAAGGCCTTGCGCGGAAGGAATGCTTTCCGCACTTCGGCTTCGGTTGCCGGACCTTCGATCTCGAAGCGGAGTGCTCCGAAGCGGATCTGGTTGTCGGCGTTGATCTCAAAGTCGACGTGCACTTCGGCTTTTTCCAGATCCGTCTCCGGCTGGATTTGGACGGTGGCGGTCGGATATCCGCTGGCTTCGTAGAAACTGCGCAGGCGTTCGGCCGCTTCCTCCAGACGCTCGGCCAGGTAGGGTTCTCCCTCACGGACCTGGACTTCCCGGCGCAGGTCGCGGTCGGGCAGTTCGGGATCGCCGGTGAGGTGCAGGTCGCGCACCAAGTACTTCCGGTAAAGGTGAAACGTCAGATCGATGTTCGGGCCATTGGGAATGGCTTCCACTTGAATATCAAAGAAGACCCCGGAACTGTGCAGCCGCCGCAGGCTCAGCGCAATTTTGGCGGCCAGGTAAGGTTCCCCCGGCTGCAACTCGATGAGCTTGTAGATGTCGGCTTCGGTGATCTTAGTCAACGGACCTTCGGCCAGAAGTCGGACGGCCCCTACTGGGCGGTTTTCAAACTCCGAAAGAATCTGGGCCTGCAGCGGCGCGCCCAGCAGCGCGGCAAGCATCAGTGCCGTGGGAAGCTGAAACAAAATTGATTTCACCGCAGAGACGCAGCGCGGCATAGCCGCAACCGTATGCCGTATGCCGTATGCCGTATGCCGCAGGCCGGCGACGGAGCGCCAACAGAGGCGCGACCGGAAGGGAGCGGGCCAGCAGAAAGGAAGCGGGATCAAAAATCTTGGTGAAATAACAAGATTTCGCCAACAGGCAATGCAGAGGACGCAAAGGGTGCGCAGAGAGGACAACCGAATTGTATTCTCTGCGTCCCCTCTGCGGCCTCTGCGTCTCTGCGGTGAAGCTAATCTATCCATACACACTGCATTCCTTAGTCACGCTTTCCGTCTTTCAAAAACGCTTCCTCAATTTGAGATCCAGCCCAAAGGAACCATCTTCATTGCGCGTGGCAACCAGCGTGGCCCAGGTTTTCAGCGAGTATTCGATGACAACCACTTCGCGGGGCGACGAAAGCGTCGTCGAATACGTGACCGAGAGGTCCTTGGTAATATCCCGGCCGATGGTGATCAGCGGCGAATTCACATCGCCGCGCTCCAGAAACGGATCGATGGCAAATTTGTCGAAGCCGAACAGGCGGCTCGTGCGTGTCTGAATTCGCGAGGCCAGACCGCGCCCGAGCAGTGCAGACGCGCCCGAAAGAGCCAGAGTCTTGCCGGCTTCGGCCTGCAGGCCGCTCTGCCCGCGGCCCCGCTCGGGCAGCGCCAGCATATTGACGATCTCGGCGGTGGGCAGCGGCGGATCGGAGCGGAAGTTGGTTGTCATCCGCTCGATCGGCCCGCGCACCGTGACCATCAGGGTGTACTCGCGGTTATTCGTCTGGGCTTCGAAGTTGACCACCGGCGTGATCTTGCGTGTGTCGGAAAAACTGACCGAACCGCGCGTGATTTCGTAGTCGCTGCTTTGCAGCCGCAGTTCGCCGCTGTCGACCAGGATGCGCCCGAGCAGGATCGGGTTGTCGCGGGTTCCGCGCAGGTTCAAGTCGGCGCTGGCCACGACGTTGGCGAGATTGTTATCGATCCGGAGGCTCTGATAGCCTTCGATGTCGATGTCCAGGTCCAGGTCTTCCGAACCCACTCCCGAGCTCGGCGGTAGTCCCTTGTAGTTGGAGTATTCGATCAGCGCATCGGCGATATCGAGGTCCTTGGTGTACTCGGCGCTGCTGACGTAGACAACGCCGGTCAGCAGTTGCGATTTGGTGCTCCTCAGCCAGTCCAGATCCACATCAATGACGGCTTTCACATCGAGCGGGTAGTTGATGCGCAGCCCGGAACCGGAGATGTTGATGCGCCAGCGTGTCGGCGCCCGACCCTCCAGGAACACTCCGCCTTCGACTCGAATCGAACCATAGGCAGTCTTGGCTGTGAAATTTTCGATGGAGATTTGTTGCGCCGTAAAACGCAGCGTTCCCTCGGCGTTGGAAATGCTGGTGGGCAGACCGGCCTGGTGCAGGAACCCTTTTTTCAAATCGGCCTGACCGGCGATGCGAGGTTCCGCAAACGTACCGGTGATGTAAGTGTTCAATACAACTTGGCCGGATCCGATCGCACCTGGAAGGAAGCTGGCCACGATCGCCAGGTTGGCCGTTCCGTTCAGGCGCAGATCGATGCGCCCGCGCTCGTCGATAGGCACCTGGCCTTCGACGGTCAACTCGGTGCCCGGACCGATCAGCACGGCCCGCCCGACCCGTACGACGACGCCGTCGTATTCCAGGCGCAGTGGGTCGCGATTTCGGACGGTGATGTTCTGGAAACGCAGTTGCGCGTTTGTCAGGTTGGCCACCACGCGCAACCGCTTCAGGTCGGTCAGCGGTCCGCGCACTTCGATTTTTCCGGTGACAGTTCCGTCCAGATCGGGGATGTTCTTGAAGGGCAACAGCTCGAGGTAAGGTCGGATTGGCTGATCCTTCAGATCCAGCGACGCGCTGACCTCATAAGCGGAGGTGATATCGAGCGAACCTTCTGATTTGAAGCGCTGGCCGCGATATCCGGATTCTAGCGAGAACCGGATTTTTCCATCCTCGCCGCGTGCCGACAGCACGACGCGATCGAGCGTCTGATCGCGCACGAGCAGTCGTGGCGTCGTCGCTTCCAAAGTAAACGTTGGATTCTGCAGCGTGCCGCTTCCGCGCAGCCGAAATTGGACGACGCCGGCCAGTTGGAAGTCCTTGAGCTGCTGGCCGGGCAGCGCGCCCAGCGGATAATCTCGCCCGGTCAGATCGGCCGTGATGAACCCGGTGCGGACATTGTAAGAAAAATCTCCGGCGACCGTTCCGCCGGCTTTGCGAACCGTCAAGTCACGGGTCTTGACGGTGGCGCCGTCAAAGCTGAACGTCGTTTTCAGGAACTCGGCGCTTTCGGCGCCGAAGGCCGGCTTCTGCACTTCGATCTGGCCAGAACCACGAATGTCGTCGCGCGCGACCACCTGCAGATCGAGCGTCCCGTTTAGAATGCCCGACACGGGATACGACAGAGATGCCGCCTTGAGAAAGTCGCGGATCTCGCCGTTGCGGACGCGCGCCTGGATGGACATTCCAACGGGCATCGCCGCCGGATTGGATGTAGGAACAGACATGTCAAAGGCGACGGAGCTGCCGTTCTTGATTAGAGATCCATCCGTCACACGCAGCGTTCCTGTTGTGTACTGGATCTTTCCGGCAAACCGGCCGAGGTCGATTCCCTGCAGGCGCAGCTTGTCAAGGCGCGCCGGGCCGGTAATCTCAATATGTCCGCGGCGACCCGCCAGGGTCCCATCGAAACCGGCGCCGCCGAGAAGCTCCAGACGTGAGCGAGTCATCCCGTCGGCGGTTACGACGCCCAGCGCGCTGGCGGCGCGGAGAATCTCGCCGGCGTCACCAGTCGTCACACGGGTATCGAAACGATAGACGCCGTCGAAGCCGGCCCGGCCGCTGAATCGGGCCTGGCTCTGGGAAGTCTGCGCAACGGCGTTACTGAGCGTGACGGCGCGGCCCGACTGCACGAAGTCGGACTGGAGAGTAAACGGAAGGTCCGGGAAGCGTTTCTGGTCCTCGCCGCGCGCCGCGTGCATAACTCCCTGGACTGTTCCGCGGCCCTGCCCGCCGGCAGATTCAAAATCCAGGCCCTGCCAGCTCCAACGACCGGCTGCCTTGATTGTTCCGGTCGCGTTGAGGCGAATGACCGGAAATCTGCGCAGGACCTGGACCAGGTTGGCGTCCGAGACGGTGGCTTCCAGGTGAGAGGGGCTCGACGGGTTGGCCGCGAGAGACAGGTTACCCCGGAAGCCTCCGGAAAAGGCGATGCCTTGTAGCGGATCCAGGTTGAGCGCGCGCGGCGTCCAGTTCATGCGTGCGGAGACGCGTTCGAGAGGAATTCCGTAGAGGCGCAGTTGCGCCGCGGCCAGCTGAGCCTTCAACGCAAAATTTTCCTGCGTGCCCGCCAGCACGCCCTGGATCGTGACCGTTCCGGCCGGGTCCAGGACCCCGACGCGTTTTGGCGGCAGCTTATCGGTTCGTAGTGTCGCCCGGACATCGAAGTGGTAGTGAATTTCCTTCAGATTCCCGATGCCTCCGCTGGCACTGATGTCGCCCAAATCGGAGCGCAGACTGATTTCAGGGAAGTTGAGAGCATTTTCCAGGTACTCGAAGCGGATTGTCCCGCGGGCCCGGCGGATGCGGAGATCGGTGAACGCCATCTCCGACTCGGGCAATCGGATGGAACCCACATACGCACGGCGGTGTCGATCGAACTGGATACTCATTTCGAGGTTCCGCCCGTCCGTTTGAATCGGCAGGTCGTGGTCCAGGTAGTGCACCATGCCGCCCGCGATTGCGACGTGGCCGATAGCCAGATCAAACAGCGAGAGCTCTTCGGCGCCCTTGCGCTCCACGATGAAGAGGTTGGACAAATTCAGCTTGCCGTTGGGATCCCGCTGGATCCACAGTTCCGGGCGCAGCGCGTCGATGTCGTTGACGCGAATTGACTGCCAGGTGAACGGATACAGGTCCAGGTACTCGAATTGGGAGATTAGCCGTTCGACCCGAAATACCGGGTTACGGGTAGGGTAGGGGCGGCTGCGGATGACGAAGTTTTCGAGGACCAGACGGCGCTGGCGCCATTGAACGTCGACTCGTCCGATCTCCACGTCGATCGGATAGGCGGCTTCCAGCGATGAAATAATGCGCCGTCGGATCCACTCGTCGGAGCGGCTGCCGACAAACAGAAGGGCCGAGAGAAAGACGACGGCCAGAACAAGAACCGTAGCCAGCAGGTATTTATGAACCTTGCGCAAGATGTGTGATCCCGGACAGTCAGTCTTGGCCCGGTTCGGAAATCAAGATTTCCGCTCCCCGACCCAGCGCCCGGTTCTCTCAAAATGTTGGATCAAAAGTCACCTACGATCTATCAGACTAATTCAGTGTAACAGAGGGGCAAATAGCTGGCAAGTTGAGCAAAATAAGCATTTTCCCTTGACAAGGAAGGCGCCCGTAGACGATCATGATCCGGATTTTTGGTGGGCCGGAACGCCCAGCTTGGTTCCAGTCTTCTATGACATCCAGCCAAAACCAGATCGAAGTTTCGCTGCGCAGCAAGCTGGACTATGTGGATATGATCGAGAGTATTTCCGACAGTGTTACTCGGATGATGGGGTTCGACGAAGATGCAGCGCACTGGATTGGGATGTCAGTTCGAGAGTCGGTCGTAAATGCGATTGTTCACGGCAACAAGGAAGACAAGGGGAAACACTTCGGCGTCAAATACGAGATTCATCCCGACCGTTTGGTGGTGGTGGTGCGAGATGAGGGGCGCGGCTTCGATGAGAGCCGCTTGCCCGATCCGCTCGATGCCAGCAATTTGTTGAAGCCCAGCGGGCGGGGCATCTTTTATATGAAATCGTTCATGGATGAGGTTGAATTCAATGCCATCCCCGGCGGGGGTATGGAGCTTCGAATGGTCAAGAAACTGGTTGTAGGTGCAGAAGGAGGAGACAATGAGAATTGATACCAGGACCGTTGATGGCGTCACCGTGCTGGACGTTCACGGGAAGATCACGATTGGTGAGGGCAGCGTTGAGCTGCGCAACAAAATCCGGGAACTGCTGCAGGCCGGAACCAAGAAAATCCTCTTGAACATGGCTGATGTCAGCTACGTCGATAGTTCGGGAATCGGCGAACTGGTCAGCAGCTACACAACGGTATCGAACGGTGGAGGCCATCTGAAGTTGCTGAGCCTCACGAAGAAGTTGAGAGAGCTGCTGGCCATCACCAAACTGCTCACCGTCTTTGAGAGTCACGACGATGAACAGACGGCCATCAAGAGCTTCTCCTGACTCCAGGCTTCAGGCTCCAGGCGCCAGGCTCCAGGGAATTGCGGATTGCGGATTGATTGTTGACTGGAGCCTGGAGCCTAACTCCTGGAGCCTACCCTGAAGCCTGACCCCTGAAGGCTGACCCCTGACCCCTGACCCCACACATTACAACCACACCGATTCTGAGTCGGCGGCATTAGAATAGGTCCGTGCCCAAGGACAGCCCTATTTTCGTCGTCGACGGCAAAGAACGAGTGCCGTTTCTGCGGGGCATGATCACGCACGCGCTGCTGGAAAGGGGTCTGAAGTTCGACGAAGCTTACGACGTGGCCAGTCTCGTCCGACAGGAAATCCGGGAAAGCGGCGAAGTTCTCAAGTCCGATCTCTCCAAAATTATCCTGAAGATCGTTCGCAACAAATTCGGCGAGGATTTTTCCAAGGAATACGCGCTGCTCGAGGAAACGCATGCCTCGGTGCTAGTGACGGCGCCGGGCGAGGCTGTGCCTTTTTCAAAGGGCATCCTTTCGCAGTCGCTGCAAGCTTCCGGACTGGATCCCGGAGTCTCGTACGAAATCGCCCGCGATCTTGAAATCCGCCTGCACCGCAGCGGTCAAATGCGGGTCGACCGCAAAGACCTGCGCGTGCTGGTCCACCGGCGAATTCAGGAGACTAGCGGCAAGAAATTCGCCGAGCGCTACCTGTTGTGGCGAAAATTTAAGTCGCCGGATAAACCGATCATCTTGCTGTTCGGGGGCGCAACCGGAACGGGCAAATCGTCGCTGGCCACAGAGGTGGCCCACCGGCTGGGAATCTCCAAGCTGCTTTCGACCGATACGGTCCGCCAGATCCTGCGCATGATGTTTTCGCCCGAGCTGCTGCCTTCCATCCACCACTCCTCGTACGAGGCGTGGAAGGACTCGACGGCCTCCTACAACCAAAACGAAGTCATCGAAGGCTTCCGGGAGCAAAGCCTGAAGGTCTGCGTCGGAGTCAAGGCGATGATCGAGCGGTCGGTCGAAGAAAACATCGGGATGGTCATCGACGGTGTGCATCTGGTCCCGGGCTTTATCAACTACAGCGCCTATGAGGACCGCGCCTATATTGTTCCGCTGATTATCTCGACGCTCAACAAGGCCAACTACCGCGAGCGCTTCAGCGCTCGCCAGATCAACGCCTCCCGGCGCACAGCCGAACGCTATATGGCGCATTTCGAACAGATTCTCGAAATCCAGACCTATATCCTGGAAATGGCCGAGCGCCACAGCATTCCGATCATCGAGAACAACAACCTGGAAGACACCGTCGCGTCGGTTCTGTCGGTCATCACCAATAGCCTGAAGGAACAGCTCAAGAGATCGGAGAAACAGGCGGACAAGAACCGGGATCTGGCCGGATGACTTCGCGGCGCCGAGGCTTGGTACTGATCCAGGACGGGTTAGGTGACTGGCCGGTGCCGGAGTTGGGAGACCGCACTCCGCTGGAAGCCGCTCGCAAGCCGGTGATGGATTCTCTGATCACGGCAGGCGCAGCCGGCTTGATCGATATCATCGCCCCGGGAGTTAAAGTCGAAACCGACATCGGCCACCTGGCGCTGTTCGGGCAGGATCCCGTCGGCGGATACAGCGGCAGGGGTCCGCTGGAGGCTGCCGGCGTCGGTCTCCAGTTACAGCTGGGTGACGTGGCGTTCCGCTGTAATTTAGCGACGATGGACTCGTCGGCGACGATTGTCGATCGGCGGGCCGGTCGCATTCGCGATACGGGGACATTTGCGGCCGCCCTGGACGGCCTTGATCTCGAGGAGGGGGTTCGGATTTTTTTTCGCGGCGCAACCGATCATCGCGCCATCCTGGTGCTGCGCGGCGCGGGCCTGTCACCGGCTGTCAGCGACTCGGATCCGGGAAGGGAAGGCCATCCGATTCGTGTGGTCGGCCCTACCGATGCCAGTCCGGAGGCGGCGCGCACGGCCGAACTGGTCAACCGTTTCCTGGCCCGCAGCCGCGGGATTCTGGAGCGCGTCCCCGGCAACGAGGCCCGGCGCGCGGCTGGACTTCCGGAAGTCAACTGTGTCATCACCCGCGGCGCAGGTCGGCCTACGTCGTTCGAAAACATTGCAAAGAAATTCTCCATTCGAGCTGCCTGCATCAGCGGCGAGTCAACGGTTCGGGGTACGGCGCAGCTTTGCGGGTTTGAGACATTCGATGACCAATCGATGACAGCCAACATCGACACGAACCTGGAGGGAAAGGCCGCGCTGGCAGTTCGCACGCTGGAGACGCACGATCTCGTTTATGTCCATCTGAAGGGGTGCGACATCATGGCCCATGATCGGAGGCCGCTCGACAAGATGCGTTTTATCGAGCGGACTGACGCGATGGTGGGAGATCTTCTTTCCAGAATAGAGAATCGTGACAATCTGGTTCTCGCCTTCGTGTCCGACCACTGCACCTCCAGCCAGACAGGTGAACACACAGGCGATCCGGTACCGGTCTTTGTTCAGGGACCGGGCATCGAATCCGACGCGGTCGCCCGCTACGGTGAACGCGATTGCGCGCGGGGTCGTCTGGGGCGGATGTACTCGGTACATTTTCTGGCCTACTTCTTTGCGAAGCTCGGAGTCCAGGACAGACGCAAACAGAGGCGCGAACCTCAAAACCGCCCACCCCAGAGCCGCGAACAAAGCGAGCGGTGAGATCCCATTTGCCTTCACCGCAGAGACGCAGAACGAGCAGTGGTCAGTGGCCAGTGGTCGGTAATCGATAGGCATTTCCAACTGACCACTGGCCACTGGCCACTGCTCGTTCTGCGTCTCTGCGGTGAAACAATCGCGATGTGCCACTTCCTTCAAATCTCGCGAAACTTTGAGCTCGAAACGTTCTCTTACTCAACGAGGAAACCTATGAGGAACGTGTGTCTTCGAATCGTAACTATCCTGGCGCTGGTCTTTGTGCTGTCGCCTTTCACACCGGCGCAGCAGCGTGCCGAAGTCGGTCGTTTGATGGGCCATTACCTGGCGATCCAGGCAAGCCTGGCCAAGGACATTGCCGGCAGCATTCAGAAGGATGCCGAGGAGTTGACGGCCGCGGCTGAGCAGTTACAGCAGTCGGATGCCGCCTTTGGAGATGTGGCGCGCCGAGCACGCCTTATCAACAGCCGTGACCTGAACGCCGCGCGCTTTCACTTCTCACACATCAGCGAAGCGCTTGTCAAAGTCCTCGGCGGCCGGAGCGGAGACAGCGGGTTTCATTTCTTTCGCTGTGAAGCCAACGGCAAAGTCTGGATCCAGCGGTCCACCGTACCGGCCAATCCTTATGCCGGCGGCAAAAACTGCGGCGAAGAATTCACGAAGTAAAAGTCGAGGGTCGCGAGTAGATAGAGGATCTTGGGAGCGCGGGCGTCCCGCCCCAGAATCTGGCACTCAGCTAGATGCGCGCTAGACGCTCATCCACGGGCCTGGCGGCCGGCGCCACTGATCACTTGTCACTTGAACCTACTTCCCGAACCAGGCGGTTGGGACGTTTTTGGCGATGTCGTTGAATAAGACAACGCCCATCAGCATGATCAGGAAGATGTACCCCACATGAAAGATGCGTTCCTTCACCTTCAGGCTCAGGTCGCGTCCGATGACCGCCTCGACCAGCAGCAGCGCGATGACACCCCCGTCGAGCACCGGGATCGGCAACAGATTGAAAACCGCCAGATTCAGCGAGACGATCGCCATAAACTGCATCAAGGGCAGAGTCCCCTCGGCTGCAAACGATCCCGATAGCCGGGCAATGTCGATCGGTCCGGACATCGATTTGATCGAAGCCCGGCCCGTCAGTATCCGGCCCAAAACCCGGTAGGTCAAAATCGTCATTTTGTAATTCTGAACGATGGACTCCCACACGGCGCCGACCGGCCCATACTTGCGTTCGATCGTCCGAAACCTTGGAAAGTAGCCAGTGCGGACGCCCCCCTGCATTTCAACGGGCCTGATCGTCTTTTCCAAAACTTCCGCACCGCGCCGGATCCGGTAGATCAGCGGTTGTGAAGCGCTTCTTCTAACCAGGTCCACGATGGCGTAGTAGCCGCTGGCCGTCTTGCCGTCTGGGGCGGCGACCTCCATGATCTCGTCTCCGGGGCGCAGATCGGCCTTTGCTGCCGGTGAGTTCGGCTCGACGCGCGCAATGCTATGCGGCAGCAGCGGCCCCACACCGATAAAGCCTGCCTCCATGGTTTCGACCGTCTCCGGAGTGATCTGCATGTCAAGGGTCCGGCCGTCGCGCTCGATAGCCAGGCCGACGGGCTGTCGCGGGCTGGTGATAATGGCCAGTTCGACATCTTCCCAGGTCGGATTGGACTTGCCGTCTATCTGAACAATCCTGTCGCCGATCCGCAGCCCAGCCTTTTCGGCTGGCCCGTCCTTTGACACGACCCCGATAAGCGCCGGTTCGGACTTGTAGGCTTCCACCTGCGCGCCGGCCATAAAGTACACGGCGAACAGCGCAACGGCCAACACGATATTCATGATCGGGCCGGCCAGAATAACGGCCAGACGGTGCAGCTTGGGGCGGGAGATAAATTCGTCGGGCGCACCCGTAATGGTCTCGTCGGGGTTTTCTCCGGTCATCTTGACGTAGCCGCCCAGCGGCAGCAGCGCAATCCGATAATCGGTGTCTCCCTTTCGAAAACCGATCAGGCGCGGGCCGAATCCGATCGAAAATGTCTCGACGCGAATGCCGAGCAACTTGGCTGCGGCAAAGTGCCCGAATTCGTGCACCAGGATCATGACTCCCAGGACGAACACGAACGACACGATGGTAAAGATCACCGACAGCATCAGATCCGACCCCCTCTTTTCATGACGGTAAGAGTCAGTATAACACCCCAACAATTGCGAGCGGCACAGGCTTTAGCCCGTGGATTCCGGAAAAAAGCGGAGTCCGGCGGCTCGTGCCAGCCCTCTCAATTTGCCCACTGTGAGACTATTATTGAAACCCCATGACCTTTGAGATCGCGCTTCTGTTGGCAATTCTCGGCCTGGCCGTTGCCATGTTTGCCCTCGAATGGGTTCCTTCCGACGTGGTCGCGCTCGGTACCATGCTGGCCTTGACGATGACCGGGTTGCTGTCGGCAAAGGACGCTTTTGCCGGTTTCGGCAGCGACACGGTGTTGATGATCCTCGGACTGCTGATTTTGACAGCCGCGTTGTGGCGAACCGGAGTCGTCGATTTGTCAGGTCGGCTGCTCCTGCGCCATGTCGGAAATAACGTCAACCGGATGTTGCTGACCATCATGCTAGCTTCGGCGACGCTCGGCGCATTCATGAGCAACACCGCTTCGACTGCTTTTTTTCTGCCTATCGTCCTGGGCTTGGCCCGCCGCATGGGGGCGAGCCCGGCGAGGTTGCTGATGCCGCTGGCCTTCTCCTCGATTTTGACGAGTTCGGTCACGCTGATCAGCACTTCGACCAACATCGTGGTCAGCGGCCTGATGGTGCGCGCCGGGCTGAAACCGATGGGCATGTTCGAACTGGCGCCGGTCGGCATACCGATCGCTGTCGCAGGACTACTTTATATGTGGACGATCGGGCGGAGCCTGATACCGGATCGCACACCCGCGAAAGAAGCGGACGACGACTTTGGCTTGCGCCCCTATCTGACGGAAATAGTCATTCTTCCCGACTCTTCGTTGATCGGAAAAACTCTCGCCGAATCTAGCCTGGGCCGCGATCTGGATCTGACCGTGCTCGAAATCGTCCGCAACAAGGACCAGTATTTGATGCCGACGGCCGATACCGTTTTGCAGGCCGAGGACCTTTTGCTTGTCGAGGGCGAACGCCAGGAGATCCTTAAGATAAAGGACACGACCGGTATCGACATCAAATCCGATGTCAAACTGTGGGCGCCGGAGACACAGACCGGCGACATTCGGTTCGTCGAAGTCATCCTGCTGCCCGGTTCACCGCTGCTCGGCCAAACGCTCAAGCGCGCACATTTTCGCGAGCGTTACGGACTGCAGGTGCTGGCCATCAACCGGCACGGCCAAACCATCAGCAAGAAGATCAGCCAGGTGCGTCTGCAGACCGGAGATTTGCTCCTGGTTCAGGGGCGCCCTTCCAATATCGCTGCAGTGGAGGAGGAACATATTTTTCGAGTCCTGGGCGCCGTCGAGGAACAGCGGTCTAAGCTCGGCCGCGCTCCGCTTGCAATTGGGATTTTTGTGGCGGTGCTGGCTCTTGCGTCCTTCAAGATTCTGCCAATTGCTGTGGCCGTGCTGCTGGGCGGGTTTCTGGTGCTGGTCACTCGCTGCCTTACACCCGAGGAGGCCTATCGCGAAATCGAATGGAAAGCGCTGATCCTGATCGGAAGCATGCTGGCTGTGGGCGCGGCCATGGAGCAGACCGGCGCGGCCAAGTATCTGGCTGCGCAGATTGTGGATTTGGCCGGTACTGCCAATCCCACGTGGTTGCTGACTGGATTCTTCTTCCTGACAGTCGTGCTGACACAGCCGATGTCCAACCAGGCAGCCGCCGTGGTTGTCCTTCCTGTAGCAATCCAGACCGCCGTGACGCTGGGCTTGAATCCGCGCACGTTTGCCATGATGGTGGCTGTGGCCGCCAGTTGTTCGTACCTGACTCCTTTGGAACCTTCTTGCGTGATGGTTTACGGCCCGGGACGTTACCGCTTTGTCGATTTTCTCAAGGTCGGCGCACTGCTGACAGTTTTGATCTATGTTGTTTCCATCCTGATTGTCCCCGCAGTCTGGCCGGTCCAGATGAAGTGAGTTTCGGTTATGCTGGCCGTCACAATTGCTTACCTTCCAGCGAATTGGATGGTGCGGAGGGTGGCGCCGGCTTCCAGCCGGTGGCTTTTCTTCGACTCCGGCGAACAAGCTCCGGCCCGGCACCGGAAAAACACACCGGCTGGAAGCCGGCGCCACCTGCCGGGTCAGATCAGAGCGGCGGCCATTTCGGCGGCTACTTTGCGCCCGGCTCGGTCGGCCTCCAAATAACTCTCCAACGACCCGGCCGATTGGCTGGGAACCGCATCGAGCGTTCGCTCGATCACCTCGGGTATCTGCAAAAAGTGTAGTTGCTTGTTGAGAAACTGGTCGACGGCGACTTCGTTGGCGGCGTTGAGAATCGCCGGCGCCGTTCCTCCCAGGCGCGCCGCCTGATAGGCCAGAAGCGGACAACGGAAGCGTTCGAAATCCGGTTCAAAAAACTCGAGGTGTCCGGCCCGCACCAGGTCGAGCTTCGGAAGATCGGAAGCCCATCGTTCCGGAAACGCCAGCGCATAGAGAATGGCAGCGCGCATGTCGGTAATTCCCAGGTGCGCCAGCACCGATCCGTCGACCATTTCGACCATGGAATGAACGACCGACTGAGGATGGATCAGAATCCGAACGCGGTCGGGGTGAAAGCCGAACAGATGCATAGCCTCGATGACTTCCAGTCCTTTATTCATTAACGTTGCTGAATCGATCGTGATCTTACGTCCCATCTTCCACGTGGGATGACACAGCGCGTCGGCCGGTCCCACCGACGAGAAGCGCTCGCGCGGCATCTGAAAAAACGGCCCGCCGGAGGCAGTCAAAATCAATTGCGAAACGTTTTCGATCGGGTGGCCGACCAGGCACTGGTGAAGCGCGCCGTGCTCGCTGTCGACGGGAAGGATCGACGCGCCATGCTGGCGGGCCATCTGCATAATCAATTCGCCGGCTACAACAAGCGTTTCCTTATTGGCCAGCGCGATGCGCTTGCCGGCGCGGACGGCATGGTAGGTGGGAACCAGGCCGGCCGCTCCGGCAATGCCGGTGACCAGGATATCGGCGCTGCAGGCGGAGGCCACCGCAACGATCCCGTCGTCGCCGTGTCCGATCTCGGGCCGTGGGGCCTTTAAGTCGTGCAAGGCGGCGTTGAGGCGGTTGGCGGCCTGGAGGCTTCCCATTGAGACGACGGCAGGGCTGAACTCGCAAATTTGGGAAACCATTTCCGCCACGTTTTCGCCCGCCGACAGACCCACGATCCGGAAACGTCCGGCATTCTGCCGGACGACATCGAGTGTGCTCTTGCCGATCGAGCCCGTCGAGCCGAGTATGGAGAGCCCCTTCACTCTAGCGGTCATTGGCGCCGAGTGGAGCTCGTGCCGCCCTTGGCGGCGCCCCGAGCGCAAAAAGGTGTGAAAAAAATGGAAAGAGAACAAAAGGACAGCGATTTCTTTCGCCCCTCCGGGGCTCATGGATGCTACGAACCCTGAACCCAGGGCTCACGTCCTGGGCTCTAATCTTCCGCCCCTGCGGGGCGGCCTTCGTTTCGACGGCTGCGCCTGACTCAACGGTTTCAAGCCCCCGAAGCGTCCCCCACGGCGCTTTTCCTCCATGCGCAGCCGGCCGCTCGATCGAGACTCGCGCCTCGATCGAAGCCCGCGCGCTGATGCAAAGATCCAACTGACGCGGCCCCCGCAGGGATAGCGGCGCAAACGGCACCACCCGCAGATCGCGACCCAATGCGAAGACCCGAATAACGCGGCCCCCGCAGGGGGCAAAGAATAAAGCCCAGGGCGTAAGCCCTGGGTTGAGGGTTCGCCGCCGCCATGAGCCCCGCAGGGGCGAAAGAATAAAGCCCCGAGCGTACGAGCGGGCCCTGCTCCGACATTTAGAACCTGAATACCCTGTGAAGGACAGCAGCCGCGGCAATGCCGGCTCAATTCGAGGCGGAGATGTTGCTGCCAACGGCAGGCGAAGGGAAGCAGCCCGACCGCTGGGGGGCCGCTCGCTTACGCGGGCGGCACTGCTATGGCCGTCCGGCCGTGGAATGGAACCTATTTTCGTTGCAGTGGCGGTCGGGAGCATCAATACACACCACCATAGAGCCGCCACCAAAAATAGAAATAGATAACCGGCGTGGCAAGCAGCAGGCTGTCGATACGATCGAGAACACCGCCATGTCCCGGAAGAATCGAGGAGGAGTCTTTGACACCGGCGCCGCGTTTCAGGACAGATTCAAACAAGTCGGCCAACTGGCCCACCGTTCCGAAGGCCAGAGCGACCAGAAGGATTTCCATACGCGAGAATTCGGTCAACTGAAAATGATGAAAGATGGCGGCAGCCGCGAGGTTGCCGAGCATGCCTCCCACGAAACCCTCGACCGTTTTGCCCGGACTAATTCGCGGCGCTAGTTTGTGGCGGCCGATCGCGCGTCCCACAAAGTAGGCGCAAATGTCTCCGGCCCAGATCACAACCAGGAGCAGAAAAAGCATGCGGGTTCCCAGGTTGGCATACCCAATGTCGAAGCGCAGGGGCACAAGCCAGCCCAGCGTCAGCGGGAGATACAGCCAGCCAAAACAGGTGGCCGAAACGCGCGCGAGCGACTGGTTCATCCGCGACTGCGTCGTCAATGTCGCCAGCGCCGCCGCCAGACACAAAGCAAACAGCGCGGCGGGAATCCAGGAAATGTCCCAGGCAAACAGCGCCAGCAAGACAGCAGCGCCGACAATCTGCAGCGACTCGAAGGGCGGCGCTCCCAGCAGTCGCGCCAAACCGATGTACTCGCGCGTGGCCAGCAGCACAAAGACGGCCAGGATCGCCGTGAAGGCGACCCGATTGGAGTAGAGAATCGCCGCGATAACGGCGGCAAGCAGGACGACTGCAGTTAGAACGCGTCGCAGCACGACGAATCTCCAATCCGCAATCCGCAATCCGCAATCCGAAATTGAGAGTGCCTAGCCAAATTGTCTAACATTCTAGGTGGGTTGCTCGACTTGGATTCCACCATAACGCCGCTCTCGCCGCTGGAAGTCAACCACGGCTTCCAATAGATGTCGCATGCGGAAATCCGGCCAGAGGGTTTCGGTCACGTAAATCTCTGAATAGGCAATCTGCCACAGCAGGAAGTTGCTGATTCTCATTTCACCGCTGGTGCGAATCAGCAGATCGGGGTCGGGTAGACCGCGCGTGTACAGATGTTCTTCAATTGTTTTTTCGTCGACTCGATCGGGAGCAGCCCGCAATAACTTGGAGACCGCGTGGACGATTTCGCTGCGGCCGCTGTAGTTGAGTGCAACGACCAGTTTCATCCCCGAATTAGCCGACGTGTAAGCGATCGCGTGTTCGAGCTCGCGCTGCACGGCGGGCTGTAGCTCAGAAGTGAGGCCGATGGTCAGGAAGCGAATTCTGTTACGGTGGATGTTTTCCAGTTCACCGCGCACATACTGCCGCAGCAAAGTCATCAGTGTGTTGATTTCCAGGGCCGGGCGCTTCCAGTTCTCCGTCGAGAACGCGTACAGCGTCAACACCTCGATGTCCAAGCGCGCGGAAGCTTCGACGATGGCGCGGACCGAGTCGATGCCGGCCTTGTGGCCGCCGACGCGCGGCAGGTGGCGCTGGCTAGCCCAGCGGCCGTTGCCGTCCATGATGACGGCGACGTGGCGGGGCAGACGATTCCAGTCGATCTGCTCAAGCAGCCGCTCTTCGGTCGAACCCGGGTCGATAAATCCTTTAAATTCCGCCAGCCCCATGAACGCGGTCTAACCCCTGGCCATCATAGACCATTGACTCTCAGTATTTAACGGCAACGAGAAGCAGTCCGCGCGCCGCCGCCGTAGGTCCTGCACGGCGCCTGTCCCTGGATTTCAGAATGGCTGGAATGTCGGCGGGGCGCAGATTTCCGAGGCCGACCTCAAGCAGCGTTCCTGCGATGTTGCGCACCATGTGATGGAGAAACCCATCAGCTCGGATGCGATAGACGATGCGGTGCCCGCGTCGCGTCAGAACCGACTGCAGTATGCGGCGCCGCTTGTCCTGAGCGGTTGTCGCCGCCGCGGCCATTGCGGAAAAATCGTGGCGGCCCACGAAATGACGAGCGGCGCGAAGCATGGCGCTCCAATCCAGAGATTGAGGCGCGTGGTGCCAGAAGGGCGCCAGAAAAGGCGATAGAACTTTGCCCGAATAGATCTGATATCGGTAGAGCTTCGTGCGAGCGTCGAAACGTGCGTGAAAATCGGCTGCAGCCGGGGCGACTCGCAAGATCCGGATATCGGCTGCCAGCAGGCTGTTCAGCGCTCGTCCAAGCGCCGCTGTTGAGATCGCAGACGTCGTTTTGAAGTTCGCCACCTGGCCGAGCGCGTGGACGCCCGAGTCGGTTCGTCCCGAACCGATCAGCGTGCAGCGATGGCCGGCAATTCTTTCGAGCGCCGCCTCGATGGCATCCTGGATCGTGGGCTGATCTTTTTGGCTTTGCCAGCCGCAATAGTGCGTTCCCTGATAGGCGACAAGCAGACGGATGTTTCGCATGGCGGGCGCTCGGCCGGCTTCAGCTTCGCGAACCCGGCTTGACGGCGGGCGTGCCGGCGCGACAGAGCGGGCACTGATCGGCCTGATAGGAAGCCGCCTCCAGCTGGACCAACGCGCGGAAGGGAACCGGAAAACGAGTCGCGCCGCCACTGCGATCGACCAGGCACCCGACCGCGACGGGAACTCCGCCGAGAGTTTGAACCAGGTCGAGAACTTCGCCGACCGACCCTCCGGTTGTCACCACATCCTCGACCACCAGGACACGCTGGCCTGGCTCGATCCGAAAGCCGCGCCGCAGCGACATAGCACCGCCGGAGCGCTCGGCAAACAGACTGCGCAGGCCCAAGGCTCGAGCGACTTCATGGGCCACCAGGATGCCGCCCAGTGCCGGACCGATGACGACGTCGCATGCGGCGCCGGAGGCGCGCAGAGCGGCGGCCAGTTGCGCGCCAAGCTCGGTGGCTAGCGGCGCTTCCTGCAGCAGCAGCGCGCACTGAAAGTAGCGATCGCTGTGGAGGCCGGACGTAAGCAGAAAGTGACCCTCCAGCAGCGCCCGTTTCTGCCGGAAGAGCGCGATCAAATCTGTCGCCTCTTTCACAGACGCAACAAAACACTCTCGCCGAGAGGAGTCAAGGGTTAGTTGGCAACGCACCTCTGTCAAATGAAGCCTCCTGTTTCGACTTCGTACTGAAAAGTACTTTACCACAACTGTGAAAAAAGGACTAAGGACGAAGTACAAAGGACGTCCTTTGCCGTCCTTAGTCCTTGGAGAACCGATTGTGCTAAAATCCGTGGTTACAGAAAAGGCGAGGGCGGCTATGTCGGGACACTCAAAATGGCATTCAATTAAGCACAAGAAGGCGGCGACCGACTCCAAACGCGGTCGGATCTTTACCCGCCTCATCAAGGAAATGACGGTGGCGGCCCGCGTGGGCGGCGGCGACCTTGACTCCAATCCCCGGCTGCGGGGCGTCGTGGATACGGCCAAGGCAGCCAACATGCCGGCCGACAACATCAAACGCGCAATCATGAAGGGAACCGGCGAGTTGCCGGGCCAGGCCTACGAGGAAGTCACCTACGAAGGGTACGGACCCGGCGGGGCTGCTATCATCGTGGCGGCCGTTACCGACAACAAAAACCGGACGGTGGCAGATTTGAGACACGTATTGTCCAAGCACGGCGGAAACCTCGGCGAGAACGGATGCGTGTCATGGATGTTCGACAAAAAGGGTTTTATCGCGGTCGACAAGGCCAAAGCCGACGAGGAGCAGTTACTGGAAATTGCGCTGGATGCCGGCGCCGACGATCTGAAGACCGAAGAGGACAGCTTTGAAATCTACACGTCTCCGGAAAGGTTCGAGGCGGTCAAGCAGGCCATCGCCGGCCACCAAATCGAAATCGCCGTTTCGGAAGTCACGATGATCCCGCAATCGCACGTCCCACTGGACGGCAAGAAGGCCGAGCAGATGCTCAAGCTGATGGAAGCCCTTGAGGATCATGAGGACGTTCAGAACGTCTACGCTAACTTCGACATCGACGCTTCGCAAATGGAAGCCGTGTCGTAGACAACAGAGCCGCGAACAACGTGAGCGGTGAGATTGTCATCCGTGCCGACAACACAGTCTCACCGCTCACGTT
>JBPCNK010000275.1:0-9025 GCA_051001345.1 Acidobacteriota bacterium
GAGGTCATCAATCCGGTGAAAACCTGGCATAGGGTGGCTGCTGGGGAGCCGGAGTAGTGACTAACGGAAGACGCAACACCGCATCAATAAAGGATTTTGGTCAGAAAACCGCGGAAGTTGGGCTAGGCCGGCGGTGGCCACCAAACTAGATCCCCTCCGGCACCGGCCACTCTCCTCGCACCAAGTCCTCCAGAGTTTCGCGCTTGCGAATGACGGTAGCGCGCTGGCCGTCAACGAGAATCTCGGCGGCGCGGGGCCGTGAATTGTAGTTGCTGGCCTGAGCGAATCCGTAAGCGCCGGCGCCCAGGACTGCTAGCAGGTCGCCCGATTCAAGCGGCGGCATCGCGCGGTCGCGGGCCAGAAAATCGCCTGTCTCGCAAATCGGTCCGACCACATCGGCGCGTACGTTGCGCCGGTCGTCCTGCCGGACGGGCAGAATCTCGTGGTAAGCCTGGTAGAGACTTGGCCGCAGCAGATCGTTCATCGCCGCGTCGACGACGTAGAATACTTTTCCTTCATTCTCTTTGACATGCAGCACGCGCGACAGCAAAATGCCGGAGTTGCCAACGATGACCCGGCCGGGCTCAAAAAGGAGAGTGCAGTCAAAGTCGCCGGCTTCCCGGAGAATCGCGTCGGCGTACTGGTCCGGCTGTGGCGGCGCCTCTTTGTCGTAGCGGATTCCCAGTCCTCCCCCCAGGTCCAGGTAGCGGATCGGCATCCCTTGGGCGCCCAGGTCGGCGGCCAGTTGCCGCAGGCGCCGGAACGCAGCGACGAAGGGTTGGACGTCAGTGATCTGCGAGCCGATGTGGCAACTGATGCCGGCAACGTCTAGGCAGCCGAGCGAAGCCGCCTGGGCGTAGAGCTCCGGCGCCTTCTGCCACTGCACGCCGAACTTGTGCTTGAGCAGGCCGGTTGCAATGTAGGGATGCGTGCGCGGATCGACGTCGGGATTGATCCGGAATGCGATGCGGGGCCGCCGGTTTAGCCGCCGGGCCACCTGCCCTACGATGTCGAGTTCTCCGGCCGATTCCAGATTGAGCAGCAGCAGGTCGCTGGATACAGCCGATTCGATCTCGTCGATAGTCTTGCCAACACCTGAAAACAGGACTTTGGCAGGATCGACGCCGATTTTTTGGAGTCGAAACAATTCACCCGACGACACGATATCAAAACCGCTTCCGAGGCCAGCCAACACTTTCAAGAGCGAAAGATTGCTGTTTGCTTTGACGGCAAAGCAGACCTGGTGCGCCACGCTTGCGAACGCCTCGTCGAATTTGCGGTAATTGCGTTCGATCCGTTTTCGGCTGTAAACGTAGCTGGGCGTGCCGAAGTCGGCCGCGATCTGTCTGAGCGGAACGTCTTCGCACAACATCTCGCCGTCGTGATAATCAAAGCAGTGCATTGTCATGCCACCGTCGGGGAAACATAACACAGGCTGCAGGCTTCAGGCTCCAGGGTTCAGCGGATAGCAGCCTGGAGCCTGAAGCCTGGAGCCTGAAGCCTGCAACGTACTGTAGAATGTCCCGCATATCGAGGTTTTTCGTGCGCAATTTGATTCTCGTTTTGCTGGCGATCGCTCTGGGTGCCTGCACTCCCGCGCGGCAAGGGGCTGCTCCCGTTGTCAAATCTCCCGCTCCCGCCGCGAGTGCGCCAGCGCCGTTGCCCACAATCGACGCTCCGGCGCAGCCGGTCGAGCAATTGCAGCGCGAAATGGACGCCATTTTTGACGACCCCGCATTTGCCAATGCGTTTTGGGGAGTGCTGATTCAATCGGCCGCCAACGGAGAAGTATTGTATGCGCGTAATCAGCATCGACTGCTGATGCCGGCTTCGAACATGAAGCTGCTGACGGCATCAGCGGCGCTGCTTCGCCTGGCGCCTGACTTCCGGTATAAGACCCGCCTGTACGGGACTGGACCGGTTGTCTCAGGGTCGCTGCAAGGAGATCTGGTCGTTGTTGGTAGCGGCGACCCGACTATCGGCGGACGGCCGCTGGATGAAAATTATGAAAATCTCGGGCGCGGAGATCCTTTGCGGGATTTCCGTCACTGGGCTGCTGTGCTTGGCCAGCAGGGAATCACGCGCATTGCGGGTCGGATCATCGGAGACGACAACGCCTTTGATGACCAGGCGTTCGGACCGGGCTGGTCCTGGGATTACTTGGGTTACGGCTATGCGGCCGAGGTCGGAGCCCTCGTCTTCAATGAGAACCTGGCGACGGTGTTGATTAGTCCTGCCGAGCCGGGACAACCTCCCGTGCTCAGCATGTCCCCGAAGAATGCCGCAGTCGAAGTCATCAACGAGCTTGTCACCGTCGCGGCCGGCGCTTCGGCCCGAAGTGGAAATTGTTCGGGCGGCCGGTAGCAACCGGATCATTATGAAAGGGCAGGTAGCCGCCGACGCACAGCCGGCCCGGCGAACGGTGGCCGTCTACCAGAGCACTCGTTACTTTGTCTCGGCGCTGCGGGACGCGCTGCACGCGTCGGGCATCGAAGTCAGCGGCGAAGCCATCGACGCCGATGAGATGGAGTATGCGAGGAAGGTCGACTCGTGGACCCTCCTTCACACCCACGAATCGCCGCCGCTTGATTACATCCTGAAAGTGCTGCTCAAGGTCAGCAACAACCTTTATGCCGAGACGTTGCTGAAAACGCTCGGAGCGCCTGCGGGAAGTTATGCCGGCGGCCGCGCCGTCATTGAAAGTGTCCTGAGCGGATTCGGTGCGAGCGAGGCCGACCGCGTGATCGCCGACGGCTCGGGGCTCTCGCGTTACAACTATGTAACACCCGAAACACTGGTCAAAATTCTGCGAGCGCTGTACCGGCACCCACATTTCGAACAATGGTATTCGTACTTGCCCGTTGCGGGAGTGGACGGCACACTCCGTTCGAGGATGCAGGGCAGCGCAGCGGGAGGCAACGTGCACGCCAAGACGGGAAGCATCGCCAACGTACGCACGTTGTCCGGGTATGTCCGAACGCGCGACGGCGAAATGCTTGCATTTTCCATGATGGCCAATAACTTCACCGTTCCAAGCCGGTCGGCCGAATATCTCCAGGACCTGGCGCTGGAACGGTTGGCCAATTTCAGTCGTCAGTCGCCAGCTTCAGTCGCCGGTCGCCAGTCGCCAGTCGCCAGATGGACGGTTGCGCCGCGACGGCGGTGCCGCGACCGTCAGGGAGCGGATCTCTTCGGCCATTTTGAATCCATAGCGGCTGGCAACTGGCGACTGGCGACTAGCGACTGATGTTCGCGACTCGCGACTGGTGTATCATTGGCAATTTCGGATTGAGCACTCATGGCAAAATGCGCGGTCACCGGCGGCGCGGGGTTCATCGGATCGCATTTGGTCGAAGGACTGGTCAACCGGGGCCACGAAGTCTTGGTCGTCGACGATTTCTCCAGCGGCAGGATGGAGAATCTCGCTGGTGTTGAGCTGGGCGGAGCCGTTCGGCTGCTCCGATTGGACATCTCTGTGCCGGGAGCGCTTGACGGCGTTTTTGACGGCGTGCGCTGGGTATTCCACCACGCAGCGGTTCCGTCGGTGTCTCGTTCGGTCGACGATCCCTGTGGGACCAACCAGATCAACGCGACTGGCACGCTGCACGTTCTGGAAGGCGCGCGCCGCGCGGGAGTGGAAAAAGTAATGTTTGCTACTTCCTGCTCGGTCTACGGCGACAGCGAGGAGCTGCCCAAGAGGGAAGAAATGCCTGCGACGCCGTTGTCGCCCTACGCGCTGCAGAAATACGTTGGGGAGTTATACTGCCGGATGTTTTCCGACTTGTACGGGATCCCGACGATGGCTTTGCGTTATTTCAATGTCTTCGGCCCGCGCCAGGATCCTAAATCTGAATACGCAGCAGTCATCCCGCGCTTCATTACGCGGATGCTGGCCGGCCAGGCGCCCATCATCTACGGCGACGGCGAACAAACCCGTGATTTCATCTACGTCGATAATGTGGTCGATGCAAACCTTAAGGCTGCCGAGTCGGCAGCTTCGGGAACAGTACTGAACATCGGACTGGGCCGTCGTGTCAGCCTGAACGAAATTGTGGATCTGTTGAATTCGATCCTCAAAACTTCGATTCAGCCTGAATATCAGGACGCCAAGCGCGGCGAAGTGCGCCATTCAGTCGCCGACATCAGAGCGGCCAAAGAGAAGATGGGCTTTGTCCCGGGCGTCGATTTTTGTGAAGGACTCAAACGGAGCGTCATGTGGTATCGGCAAAGAGGGAATTCATGAAGTCCAAACTGGAATCGAAGATCATCGAACGACGCGCCCGCGTGGGCGTAGTCGGCCTGGGCTATGCGGGCCTGCCGCTCGCTCTGGAGTTTGTGCGAGCCGGATTCAAAGTCGTGGGTATCGATATCGACGCTGAGCGCGTGCGTTTGCTCAGGCGCGGAACGACCCACGTCAAGGACGTAGACGCGCAGGCTTTGAAGACAGCCGTTCAGGACAAGCGGCTCGAGGTTACCACTGACTATGGTGTCGTCGCAGCCCTGGACTGCATCAGCGTGTGTGTGCCGACGCCGCTTGGCAAGTCGCGCGATCCGGATATTTCCTACATCGTGGATGCGACTCGGCGGATCAAACAATACATCCACGAGGATATGCTGATCGTTCTGGAAAGCACAACCTATCCGGGGACAACCGAGGAAGTCGTCATTCCTGAACTGCTCGATTCGCGCTATCAGGTAGGAAAGAACCTTTTCGTCGCGTTTTCGCCCGAGCGAGTCGATCCGACCAATCCGCAATTCAACACTCGCAATACGCCCAAAGTCATCGGCGGCGTTACGCCGCAGTGCACCCATCTGGCGCGATTGCTCTATGCGCAGGCGGTCGATCACGTCGTGACCGTTTCCTCTCCGGCTTGTGCAGAGATGACCAAGTTGCTGGAGAACATTTTTCGAGCTGTCAACATCGGCCTGGTCAACGAGATTGCTCTGATGTGCGACAAGCTGAATATTTCGGTTTGGGAAGTAATCGACGCGGCTGCCACCAAGCCATTTGGCTTCATGCCCTTTTATCCCGGTCCCGGCCTGGGAGGACACTGCATTCCAATCGACCCGCTCTATCTTTCGTGGAAGTTGAAGACACTCAACTATACGGCTCGATTCATCGAGCTGGCCGACGACGTCAATTCCCATATGCCCGAGTACGTCGTCGGCAAGGTCAGCCGGGGTCTGAACCAGTCTAAAAAGTGTCTTAACGGTGCACGTATACTGGTGCTGGGCGTGACCTACAAACGCAACGTCAACGACGTGCGCGAGTCGCCGGCTCTGGATATTATCCGGCTCTTGCAGCGCGATGGCGCTCGGGTCGACTATTCCGATCCGCATGTTCCATCTCTGCGCCATGAGGGCCTCCAACTGGAGTCGATCAAGCTGGGACCGAAAACAGCAAGCCGCTACGATTGCGTGGTGCTGGTGACCGATCACTCCGATTTCGACTACCCCGCCATCCAGGAGAACGCCCGGCTGATTTTTGATTCGCGCAACGCGTTCCGGAAACCGGGCGCCAACGTGATGAAGCTGTAACGTGATCCCTTTTATCGATCTGCGCCGGCAGTCCCGCAAGGTATCGACCGAAGTGATCGCCGGCCTGCGTGCGCTGATCGAAAGGGGCGCTTTTGTCGGAGGCCCGCCGGTCCAGCGCCTGGAAAGCTCGTTTGCCGAGTACTGCGGCCGGCGTTTCGGGATTGCGCTCAACAGCGGCAGCGACGCGCTGCGCTTTGCGTTGATGGGATGGAGTCTGCGAAAGGGCGACGAGGTGATAACGTCTCCGCTGACGTTCATTGCCAGCAGCGAGGCGATTTCCCAGGCCGGCGGTACAGTGCGCTTTGCCGATATTAATCCGACTACACTCACCCTGGATCCCGCCGATGTCCGGCGCCGCGCCGGGGAGCGGACGCGCGTCATCATGCCGGTTCATCTGTACGGGCAAATGTGCGACATGCCGGCTTTCATGAAACTGGCTGCCGAGCGCAAGTTGCAGGTGCTCGAAGACGCCTGCCAGGCGCACGGCTCAGCGATTCGAGGGAAACGCGCCGGAGCATGGGGACACGCCGCCGCCTTTAGTTTTTACCCGACCAAAAATCTTGGAGCGTTCGGAGACGCCGGCATGCTCGTCACCGACGACGAGCGACTGGCGGCGCAAATGCGCCTGCTGGCCAACCACGGCCAGACGGAGCGTTACACGCACGTGATCGAAGGATTCAATTCGCGTCTAGATGCATTCCAGGCCCTGGTGCTGCTGGCAAAAATGAAACAACTCCAAAAATGGAACGAGCAGCGCGTTGAAATTGCGGCGATGTATTCGACCTTGCTCGCGGGTGTCGGTGAAGTTCAGCTTCCGGCGCCGCCACCGACTTCCAAGCCGATCTATTATCTGTATGCGATCCGAGCAACGCGGCGAGACCGGCTGCGAAAATTCCTGGCCGCACAAGGCATCGAAAGCATGACTGTCTATTCCACGCCGCTTCACCTGCAGGAGGCCTATCGCCATCTGGGCTATCGCCAGGGAAGTTTCCCTCATGCCGAGGCTGCTGCGCGCCAGATACTTTGCCTGCCGTTGTATCCGGGTCTCTTGCGCAACTCGATCAGGCAGGTCGCGCTGCAGGTTCGGCGGTTTTACCAGCAACGGCCCGCAGCGCACCGTGCTGGTCGCAACTGATCGCAGGCGCCGTGCCGACCGTTGACGCACCCCGGACACCCTTGCAGCGCATCACGTTTGCTTTGGTTTGCCTGTCGGTTGTTACTCTGCTCGTTTCCATAGCCGCATCCCAGATGTTCCTCGCTCTGGCTGCAGTGGCGCTTGCCGGCGATGGAGTCCGCGCGCGGCGCTGGCCGCTGGCGGCCCCTCCGATTTTGCTTCCGCTCGGATTGTTTGCACTCTGGACACTGCTCGCCGTTGCCTTTTCCGATCAACCGATCGTCAGTGTTCACGCGTTGAAGAAATTCCTGCCGTTTGCTTCGATGTTTCTGCTGTATTCGACGCTGCGAACATTTCGCGAGGGCGATCGCTTGCTGCGGGCTGCGCTGCTGGCCGGTTCCAGCTCGGCGGCGCTGGCGCTCATACAGTTCTCAGCCATAGGCGTCGATTGGCTCAATCGCGCGACCGGATGGATGAGCCACTGGATGACGCTGGCCGGACAACTCATGATTCTGTTGGTGGTGGCGCTTTCCTGGATTCTCTTCGCCGGCGATCGCGCCCGCTGGTGGGGAGTTCCGGCGGCCGGCGCGATGGCCGGCGGGCTGGTCGTTTCTCTGACGCGCAACGCCTGGCTGGGAGCCTTGGCTGGCCTGTTTGCGGTTGTTGCCCTGCGGCGGCGGATGTCGGTGCTGCTCCTGGTGGCGCTGCTCCCGCTGGTCCTGATCCTGCCCGCATCGCTGCAGGAGCGGCTGCGAGCTGGCTTCGACCTGCAGGACGCGACGACGGCGGGGCGGCTGGCCATTGCGCGAACCGGCTTGCGCATGATTGCAGACCATCCGTGGTTTGGGGTCGGGCCGCGGCGCGTGATGGTCGAGTCGCCGCACTATTTTGATCCGGGCAACACGTATCCGGCCTGGAGCTACATGCACCTCCACAATAATTATTTGCAGATTGCCGCCGAACGGGGTATTCCGGCGCTGCTTTTGTGGCTGTGGCTGATGGCGCGCTTCGGTTGGGATTCGATCGGACACTGGCGCCGCGCCGCCGGCAGCCGGCGCTATCCGGCCGTCGCCGCATTCGGTACGCTCGTCGCATTCCTGGTGGCGGGATTGCTCGAATATAATTTTGGCGATTACGAGGTGGTCACCTTGTTTTTGGCAGTCCTGACGATTCCTTATGCTATCGACCGGTCCGCCGCGGCGGCTTAACGTCGCCATCGTCGGGACGCGCGGCATTCCGGCTAACTATGGCGGATTCGAAACGTTTGCCGAGCACCTTTCGACGCGCCTGGTCGAGAGGGGCCATAGCGTGACTGTCTACGGGCGGTCTCACTACATCCGACAGCGCGGTTACTACCGTGGCGTGCGACTGGTCGTACTTCCGACCTGGCGCAGCAAGTACACCGACACGGTCGTTCACAGCTTCCTTTCGGTGTTGCATGCCTGGACACAGCCGTTTGATTTGTTGCTGGTCTGCAACGCGGCTAACGCGATTTTCTGCCTGGCGCCAAGGCTGCGTGGCCAGCGCGTCATCCTCAATGTTGACGGCATTGAACGCGAGCGCGCCAAGTGGAACATTTTTGGAAAATTCCACTATGCTCTTTCCGAGCGCCTGGCGATTCGGCTGGCCGATACGCTGGTGGCCGACGCGCGGGTTATCCAGCAGTACTTTGCCCGAACGTACAATTTCGACGCCGAGTTCATACCGTACGGCGCCGCCACTGAGCCGAGCTCCGGCACTGCATCGCTTGAGCGGCTGGGAGTGCTTCCGCGCCAGTACTTTCTTTATGTGAGCAGGCTCGAACCGGAAAACAACGCTCACCGTGTTATCAAGGCGTACGCTCAAGTTCGCTGCGAACTCCCGCTGGTACTGGTTGGATCGGCGCCGTACAGTCGCGATTACATTGCGCACCTGCATGCTTCAGCTGATCGGCGTATGCTGTTTGCGGGCGCCGTCTACGGCGAAGCGTACCGCGAGCTGATCAGCCACGCGCTGGCCTACATTCACGCTACAGACGTCGGCGGAACCCATCCTGCCTTGATCGAGGCCATGGGGGTCGGCAACATAGTTGTCGCCAACGATACAGTCGAGAACCGAGAAGTGGTGGCCGACAGCGGGATCCTTTATCGCCGCAACGACAGCGGCGACCTGGCGCGCATCCTCCAGGAGATCGCCGCCGACCCGTCGCGCTTTTCCCATCTTTCGTCGCTGGCTCAGGAGCGGGTTCGGCTTCACTACAACTGGGAAGCGGTAGTTGACCAGTACGAGGAGCTCTTTTGGAAATTAGTGCGGTGAAGCAATGTTCAGTGGGGCGACTGTAAAAATTGGTTTCACCGCAGAGACGTAGCGCGGACCGTATGCCGTATGCCGTAT
>JBPCNK010000276.1:0-9862 GCA_051001345.1 Acidobacteriota bacterium
TCCCGATCAGCGCCTGAGACACCTGACCGGTGAAAGCGACAACGGGAATGGAGTCCATTTGGGCATTGACCAGGCCGGTCACGATGTTGGTTGCGCCTGGACCCGAGGTGACCAGACAGACACCCGCTCGGCCCGAGGCCCGCGCGTAACCGTCTGCAGCGTGGACGGCAGCTTGCTCGTGGCGGACCAGGATGTGGCGCACCGGTGATCCGTACAAACGGTCGTAGATGGGCAGCACAACGCCGCCGGGATGGCCAAACACGACGCCGACATTTTGGCGCACCAGACACTCCACGAAAATCTCGGCTCCCGATCGCTTCACGCTAAACATGGAGCAATTGGCGGGCCAACCGAGGCGGCTTGCGACTGGTTAACTAAGTGCTTATTAGATAGTTAGTTACACCATTCTAGTCCGAAACGATGACGTCAAATAGTGGCTTGTTTGAAAGTTTCGTTCTAACGTTTTGTGCGTTCAAGTGGCAAGTGATAAGTGGCAAGACGCGACCCCAACTCTTCCTTTGTGGGCGATTCGGTGGTCCCGAAAAGCCATCCCTGCGCTTACTTGTATTCTTGCCACTAAACACTTGCCACTTGAACGGGTACAATCTACTCATGCGTCGTGCGCTGTTCTGCATCGGGTTCGGGCTGTTGCTGTCAGTCGCGTGGGTCGCGGCACAGCAGGCGCCCGCGCCGGACAGTCGCGTGACGGCGCGCGTGGTGATTTTGACCGAACAGGAATTGGCGCAGATGCTGCAGGACGCCGCCGAGGAAGTGACCAAAGGTGTCGAGCAGACCATGGTCGAGTTCCTTTCCGAGGATGTGCTGCGGTTGTCGGTTCGAATCGACTTTGACAAGGTAGGCCAAGAGGCTGGCGCGCTTACGCTGCTGCTGCCGGGACGGCATGAACTGAGCGTCGACCTGGCGTTTTCGGCCTCAAACGGGACCGGCCAAGTCAAAGTCCGGGCGCTGCGCGTAGATGGCCAGCAGATGCCCGATGTTGTGGCCGACTTTTTGGTGCGCACGGCCGCCGGGCAACTCCATCCTCCTGTCGATATCAGCCAACCGTTCGCGCTCCCGCGCGATATCATTTCCATTGCGGTCCGCGAGAAGAAGATGTTTGTGGAGTTGAAATAGTCGCGGGTTGCGAGTCGAAATCACGCATTAATTGACTCTGGTAAAATGGAAGCCAACATTCAAATGGAGGTGTAGATGGTTCTGGTGGGGGCGTTGCTGTTGGCGATTTCGTTTGCCGGCCAATCGCCGTATAACGACAAACTCAACCGAGCGAAGGAATTTTTTTATCAGGAAAAATATCAGGACTCGGAGCGTTGGATCCTCGAGGCGCGGGCTATCGACCCAACCGATCCTGAAAGCTATGAGTTCAGGACGACCATCCTTTTGTTTCGGCTGCGGGATCTCACAGGAATTGACGTGGCTCGACAGGGCAAAGTCACCAGGACACTGGCGACGTGTGCCCCGTGCCCTGAGATGTTGCGCCAATTTGAAGCCGACACGGCCGAGGGACTCCGGCTGGCCCAGCTTACTCTGACAAAGAAGCCCGACGACGAGCGGGCCATGTTTATCGTCGCAAAACTCGATCTCAACAAGCTGTGGCTCAACTTGAAAGTTCTCAACAAGATGAAAGGGTGGCGCGAGTATCAAGAGGCGCGAAAACTCCTGGCCAAAGTGCTCGCCCGAAATCCAAACCATACACGGGCGCTGATCGCGTCGGCATGGATCAACTACATCGTTGCCGACCGCATTTTTTTGCTGCGCGCTGTACTGGGCGGCGGAAGCAAGAAAACGGCACTCAAACAACTCCGCCAGGCGGCATCGTGTGTTGAGTGTGACGCGTTTGACCGGAGTGAGGCAAAATTCAGTCTCCTGGACATCCTCAAGCAGGAGAAGATGTTTGCCGAGGCCGCCGTCTTAGCCCGAGAACTAAGCGCTCGGTATCCCGAAAATTCCTCCCTGGCTCAGTTCGCGGGCCAGAAGACCCGTTGACTACCAGTCGCCAGGGCGATGCCGCGCGCGTCTCGCACGCATCAAGCCAAGTGCCAGATTCTGCGGGCGGGACGCCCGCGCTCCCAGGAACGTGCTTTCATAGGCAGAAATGTAGCTGCCCAACCGCCTGCGAAAATAATCGGCATCTGTGCTGTGGGGCCGCTCGCTACGCGCGCGGCACTGCCAACGCGCGGCACCGCCAACGCGGACGGAACGCCATTACCACCCGCCACTGGCGACTGACGACTGGCGACTAACTGGCGACTGGCGACTGGCTGGCCACTGGCCACTGGCGACTGGCGACTGGCGACTCGCGACTCATTTCAGCCCATACTTCTTTATCTTCCTGTCCAGCGTCGGATGGGAAATCCCCAGAATCCTGCACGCCTCGCTCTTGTTGCCTTTGGTCGACCGTAGGACACGCTCGATGTGCTCGCGCTCGACTGTGTCGAGCGAAACCGGAGCGCCGTCGGGAGCCGATGGGGCAGTTGTGGCCGGGGCCGCAACGGGCATGCGCAGGGCCCGTGCCTCGTACTGCACGAAATCCTGCTCGCGCAGAACCGACTGAGGCGAGATCACAATCGCGCGTCGCAAATAATTCTCCAGCTCGCGGACATTTCCAGGCCAGGAATAGGCGACCAGCCGGTCCATCAATTCCTTCGGAATGCGCGAGACGGAGCGGCCGAACTCCCGATTGATTTTTCCAACCAGGTGCTTGATGAGCAGCGGGATATCCTCGGGACGCTTGCGCAGCGGCGGCACTTTGATGTGGACGACTTTCAAGCGGTAATACAGGTCTTCGCGGAATCGGCCGCCGTTGACCATCTCATCGAGATCGCGGTGGGTAGCCGCGATGATCCGGACATCGACGGAGAGTTTGTCTTTGCCTCCGACGCGTTCGAACGTTCGTTCCTGCATGACGCGCAGCAGTTTGATCTGCATGCTGGCCGGCATATCGCCGATCTCATCGAGGAACAGCGTGCCGCCGTCGGCCAACTCAAACTTTCCTTCCTTGCGGTAGGCAGCTCCGGTAAAGGCGCCCCGTTCGTGGCCGAACAACTCGCTTTCCAGCAGTGTTTCCACCAGCGCCGAGCAGTTGACGGCGATGAAAGGTTGAGCGGGGTCGCTGAACTCGTGGATGGCCTGGGCGATCAGCTCTTTGCCCGTGCCGCTCTCTCCCTCGATCAAGACGGTCGTTTTGCTGCCGGCCACCAGTCCGATCGTCTTGAAGATTGCAACCATTTCCTTGCTTTTGCCGACGATGTCCTCCAGCTTGAGATCGCCGCCGACGGTCAGGAAACCGTCCTTGCGCTGCATCAGCTCGGAGGCTTCCAGCGCGCGGCCGACGGCGTCATCCAGTTCATCGATGTCGATCGGTTTGTGAATGTAATCGAAGGCGCCTCGCTTCATGGCGCCGACGGTCGTCTGCATGTCGTGGTAGGCGGTGATGACGATGACGGGAAGGGGCGACTGCGCCGCCCGAATTTGATCAAGAACTTCCAGGCCGTTGAAGTCCGATAACCGGAGATCGAGGATCACGACAGAATATCGACCCGCGGCGAAGAGTTCCAGGCCTTGGCGCCCGCTCGAGGCGGTATCGACTTGCATTCCCTTGCGGGAAAAATACAGATCGAGAGTCCGGCAGATAGATTGATCGTCGTCGATGACCAGCAGCGAAGGATGATCAAAATGCAACGTGTTCATAAACCCCTGATCACTTGCCCGGATTATTCATGGCGAACGTCGTTCCAATAATGTTTGCGGTGATATTGTACTTGCGCCTTAGCGCGGATTAATCGGATTAACACGAATTACACGGATTAAGAGCAATGCTCCTAATCCGTTTAATCCGTGTCAATCCGCGCTACATCTTGTGGGCCATTTTCTAATTGCCCGAAGAACGATGATCAAAATTCAACGATTTTGACAATTGGTAGCATAACTCGTAACTCGTAATTCGTACCTCGTACCTCGTACCTCGTACCTCGTAACTCGTAATTTGTAATTTCCGGTTTTCATCCGCCCCAATCCGCGCATAGAATGGGCCGGTCCGCGCACTGGTCCGCGGCAACCTCACTGCCTTGCAAAAACAAAACGAACTGATCCGGGATTTCGGGCTGCTGAAGGCGACCGCCCTGAACATGTCCAACATGGTCGGGATCGGGCCCTTCATCACGATGCACCTGATCATCGCCACGATGGGCGGACCTCAGGCGATGCTGGGCTGGATTGTCGGCATTGTGCTGGCCGTCTCCGACGGTATGATCTGGTGCGAACTTTCTTCGGCTATGCCGGGCTCGGGCGGAACCTACGTGTATCTGCGCGAGTCTTTCGGGCGAGAGCGCTGGGGCCGGTTCCTGGCCTTTCTTTTTATCTGGCAGTTCATTCTGAGCGGACCGCTGGAGATCGCCAGTGGCGCCATCGGCTTTGCCACGTATGCCGGTTACCTGTTGCCTGGGATGCCGTGGTGGCAGCAAAAGATGATTGCCGCGGCGGTGCCGACGGTGGCCGTCTTGCTCCTGTATCGCAAGATCACGGCCATCGGGAAGCTGACGGTTGGACTTTGGATCGCCATGCTTGCGACCGTGTTGTTTCTGATCGCCAGCGGTTTTGCGCATTTTCGCCGTGAACTGGTGTTTCCGTTTCCGCCCGGGGCGCTCGATTTCAATGCGAAGTTCCTGCTCGGGTTGGGCGGCGCCATGCAGATTGCCATGTACGACTACCTGGGTTACTACGATGTCTGCTATGTCGGCGACGAAGTCCGCAAGCCTGAAAGGACGATTCCGCGGTCCATTTTGATTTCAGTTGTAGCCGTGGCGGCCATTTACATGGCGATGAATTTGACATTCATCGGCGTCATCCCGTGGCAACAGATTTCCGAGCGGGTCGCCGCCGACTTCGTCGAGAGGCTGTACGGGCCGACGGCGGCCAGCTTCTTTACGATTCTTATCCTGGTGACGGCCTTTGCGTCGGTGTTTGCGCTGTTTCTAGGGTACTCACGCATCCCGTACGCGGCCGCGAAGGATGGAGCATTTTTTTCGTTCTTTACACACGTCCACCCCACCGCGAAGTTTCCCGACCGATCCCTCGTGGTTATCGGCCTGGTGACGATCGTGGCGAGCATGTTTGATTTGTCCACGGTCATTGCCGCGATCTTTACCTGCAGAATTCTGGTCCAATTCCTTGGCCAGAACATCGGTCTGATGAGGTACCGCCGGCACTACGGAGCCAAAAAGATTCCATTCAAGATGTGGCTCTATCCGATTCCGTGCTGGATAGCGTTCCTGGGGTGGACGTTTATTTTTGTGACTTCGGGCTGGCCGTTTATTGCCGGCGGCCTTGGTGTCCTGGCGCTGGGAGTCGGCGCGTTCTTTGTGTGGTCGTATCGGACCGCGGGCTGGCCGTTTTCTAGGGGCTAGGGCCGCAACCGTATGCCGTATGCCGTATGCCGCAGGCGGCTAGGACCGGCATACGGCTTGCGGCATACGGCATACGGCAAGGAGTCTCGTTGTGAAGAAACTATTTGCAGCATGCCTGGCGCTGGTCACGCTAGCGTTCGCCGCTGGCGCGCGCATTGAACCGTCGCTCGTACTCGTCAACGGAAAAATCTGGACGGCCGATCAGCCGCGCTGGATCGAGGCCGCCGCCGTACTGGGCGATCGCTTCGTCGCTTTAGGTACGACGGCAGAGATCCGGGCGCTGGCCGGCCCCGGCACGCAGGTCATCGACTTGAAGGGCCGCATGGCCGTGCCCGGATTCATCGACAATCACACCCATTTTTCCAACGGAGGGTTTCAGCTGCTGGGTGTTGACTTGCGCAGTGCGCGCAACGAACAGGAATTCGCCGACCGAATTGTTGCCCACGCAGCTCGGCTGCCCGCCGGAACCTGGATTACCCGAGGTGACTGGGACCACGAAGCTTGGCCCACGGCCCGCATTCCGCGCCGGGCTCTGATCGATGACGAGACGGGCGATCATCCGGTCTTTGTCAATCGACTCGATGGCCATATGGCACTGGCCAACCGGCGTGCGCTCGAGCTTGCCGGAATCGATCGCAATACGGCCGACCCGCCGGGTGGGACGATCGTGCGCGATGAAGTCACCGGCGAGCCGACCGGGATGCTCAAGGACGCCGCCATGGCACTGGTCGAGCGGGTCATTCCCCAACCGTCACCGCAGCGGCGGCTGGAAGCGGCGCGGGCGGCGCTGGCCGAGGCGCGCCGCCTGGGAGTCACGGGCATTCACGACATGTCTTCGTTTGCGGACCTGAAAACTTACCAGGAGCTGCTGCGACGCGGCGAGTTGACTACGCGCATCTACGCCATCACGCCATTGCCGGAATGGAAACGAATGGCCGATGCAGGAATCGAACAGGGATTCGGCGGCGAGATGCTGCGAACGGGCGCCCTGAAGGGCTTCATGGACGGTTCGCTGGGTTCGACGACGGCGTGGTTTTACGAACCGTTCAACGACGAGCCGACGACAAGCGGCCTGCCCTCGGCGATGTGGTTCCCCGAAGGAAACGTCAAGAAAATGGTTTCGGCGGCGGACAAGGCGGGCTTGCAAGTGGCCATCCACGCCATTGGCGACAAAGCCAACCACACCCTATTGGAAATCTACGGCCAGGTAATTGAGGACAACGGCGCGCGGGATCGGCGCTTTCGCATCGAGCACGCGCAACATCTGCTGCCCGCCGACTACGCATTGTTCGCCAAACTCAGAGTGATCGCATCGATGCAGCCTTACCATGCCATCGACGATGGCCGTTGGGCGGAGAAGAGAATCGGACCCAAACGCATCCGCTCTACCTACGCCTTCCGCTCCCTGTTGGACGCGGGCGCCCGTTTGACGTTCGGCAGTGACTGGTCGGTGGCGCCGCTCAGTCCGCTTCTGGGCGTTTACGCCGCCGTCACTCGAAGGACGCTCGATGACAAGAACCCGAGCGGATGGGTGCCCGAGCAGAGAATTTCTGTGGAAGAAGCGTTGTTCGCCTATACGTTTAACAACGCCTACGGCAGTTTCGAAGAAAAAGTAAAAGGCTCGGTTGCCGTAGGGAAACTCGCGGATCTGGTGGTATTATCGGAGCATCTGATGGAGATCCCTCCTGAAAAGATCAAGGAGGCGCAAGTCGATTTGACGCTGCTTGGAGGAAGGATTGTTTACGCCCGCAAGTAGGCGGTCGAGACCTCGATTGCACCGAACGGGCTTGCTGTTGGTTTTTTTGAGCGCCGCAACCCTGCGGGCGCAGGCCCCCGATCCGGTAATCCCGCGCGACCTCATGCTAAAGCGCATGGGCCAGATTGTCTCGGAGTTTGAAGGAGATGTGTGTCTGGCCGTGCGGAATCTGAAGACGGGTGAAACGATCGAAGAACGCTCCGACGAGAAGATACGAACTGCCAGCGTGATCAAGTTTCCGATCATGGTGGAGGTTTTCTACCAGGCGCACGAAGGCAAGCTCCGCTTAGGCGAGATACTTGAAGTCGACGCCGCCAATCAGGTGGTCGGTTCCGGAATTCTCAAAGACCTGCACCCCGGATTGAAACTGACGCTGCGAGACGCGGTTGTGCTGATGATCGTGCTGAGCGACAACTCGGCCACCAATCTGGTCATCGACCGGGTTGGGATCGACAAGGTCAACGATCGGATGCGGAAGCTGGGCTTGGTACAGACGCAGCTTTTCAAGAAAGTATTCAGACCGGCCACCGGCCAGCAAACCGAAGAAACCAGAAAGTTCGGACTGGGAGTCACAACGGCGCGCGAAATGATGACGCTGATGGAAAAACTGGCACGCCGCGAGCTGGTCAATCGCGAGGCCTCCGAAGAAATGCTGAGTATTCTGCGAAAGCAACATTATCAGGACGAAGTTCCGCGCTATCTGTATCCAGGGGAAACGCGCCGCGCCGAATTGAAAATCGCCAACAAGACTGGCGCGCTCGACGACCTTCGCAACGACGTCGCACTGGTCGAGACGCCGCGAGGCGATTATGTGTTTTCCGTCTTCTGCCAGAACTCCCGCGACCGGCGCTGGATACCGGAGAACGCGGCTTCCGTGACCATCGCCAGGCTGTCGAGGCTGCTCTTCGATTATTTCTGGGACGCGGCCAAACCGATCGCTAATCCAAAATAGTGTTCACCGCGGAGAAGGGGTCAGGCTTCAGGGGTCAGGGATCAGGGAATTGCGGATTGCGAATTTGAGTTGCACTCCACAATTGCCAATGAATTCGCAATCCGAAATCCGCAATTCCCTGATCCCTGAAGCCTGACCCCTTCTCTGCGTCCTCTGCCTCATGAGTGAAACCATCGCATTTCGCGACGATTCTCGATTACGCCTTCAAACTGCCGGCCCGCTCCCTCACGGTCGCGGCTCTGTTGGTGCTCCGTCACCGGCCTGCGGCATACGGCATACGGCACACGGCATACGGTTGCGGCTATACCGCGCTGTGTCTCCGCGGTGAAAAAAATCCAAGGTGATTCCGCTCTGATTCTCAAGAAACTGCGCCGCGATGCGCTGCTAATTCTGCGGGCCGCGCTGGACGCCGCCCATGCCGGGCATGCGGTTAGCCGCAGCGTCGACACAACGGCCACGGGTGTTCGTATCGAAGGACGGTCGTTTCGATTGGCCCGCGGCGCGCGGATCTGGGTGGTCGGCGCCGGCAAAGCCTCGGCGACGATGGCGCGTGCGCTCGAGACAATTCTCGGCCGCCGCGTCGCAGGCGGTGTTGTCGTCACCAAGTACGGTCACGCCGTCTCGTGCCGGCGGATCAAAATCCTGGAAGCGTCTCATCCCGAGCCTGACGCGGCCAGCGTCGAGGCGGGCCGCCAGATCTCGCAGTGCATTTCCGAAGCCGCGCCCGACGACCTGGTCCTGGTCGTGTTGAGCGGTGGCGGTTCGGCGCTGATGGAACTGCCTCGGCCGGGCCTCACGCTGGCTCATATTCGTTTGGCGACACGCGCAATGCTTCGGTCGGAATTCACCATTCACCAGATCAACGCCGTTCGCAAACATCTGTCTGCGGTCAAAGGAGGAGGACTGGCGCGGCACTGTCGCGCCACGATGGTAGTGCTGGCGCTTTCAGATGTTATCGGCGACCGGCTAGCCAGTATCGCGTCGGGGCCGGCCGCTCCGGATCCAACGACGTTTCGCCAGTGCGCGCAACTGCTGGCCGCGTTGCCTGGGCGCTCAGCGCCGCGTGCCGTCCGTGAATACATCAACCGAGGCGCCGCAGGGCTCGAACCGGAGACCCTGAAGCGCTCACAAGCGCGCGTGCATCATTTTGTCATCGGAAGTAACCGCCTTGCGCTTGATGCGGCTCGCCGCCAGGCCCGCCGGCTGGGATATCGCTCGATGGTTCTTACATCGGCCTTGCAAGGAGATAACGCCGCCGCCGCGGACTTGCATGCCCGTCTAGCTGCGCGCATTGCTTCCAAAGGACGCCCGCTGGCCCCGCCTGCTTGCGTTTTGTCGGGTGGTGAAACGACGCTTGTCGTTCGCGGTGACGGTAAGGGAGGACGCAATCTTCAGTTTGCGTTGGAAGTCGTCCAGTCGCTGGCGGCGATCGGTTCTCCTGCGGTTGTGGCCAGTCTGGGAACTGATGGCACCGATGGCCCGACCGACGTGGCCGGGGCGCTGGTGGATACGTCCAGCCTGGGCCGTGCGACCGCACTCGGTCTTGATCCGAACGATTATCTGGTGCGAAACGACTCCTACCATTTTTTCGAAAAGTTGGGAGACTTGATCCGCACCGGTCCGACCCAGACCAACGTCATGGATCTGCATCTGGTTTTGGTGGGGAACCGCGAAAAAAGTCAGAGCCGCGCGCGTAAGCGAGCGGGCAAATCGGGCCACAAATTGCTGTAG
>JBPCNK010000277.1:0-28339 GCA_051001345.1 Acidobacteriota bacterium
CTCAAAGAGAGAATTCTGCTCGGGATCGCCGAGATCAATGCTGCTGCGGTAGTGCATCGTTGGAAAAAATTCGATCTTTTGCTCTCCTGATGTGTAAATGTTTTAATGAAACGATATACTAGTCAAACCCGCGCCTGTTGGAGCCTGAAGCCTGAAGCCTGCCCTACGTTCGAATCGTCAAGAACAGATACAACCCCGCAGCCCCATACAGGATGTTGGGCGCCCAGGCGGCCAGAAAGGGTTCCATAAAACCTGCAGTCCCCAGAACGTCAAACACACCGAAAGTTCCCCAAAAGATCACCCCGGCGAGAATACTGATGGCTATGCCGAAGAGCGTGCCGCGCTTCCCCATGGAAAACGCAAACGGAATGCCGATCAGCGCCATGATCAAACTCACGAAAGGAAACGAAATCTTCTTGTGCAATTCGACCAGCAGATGGTCGACTTCAAATCCGCCCTGCGCCAGCGATTGGATATAGCTTCTCAATTCCGGATATGTCATTTTGTTCGAGTCTTTGACTTCCTTGACGAAATACTCTGGCGCCTCGAGGTCTGTGCGCTGCAGCCGGTCAAACCTGGTGTATTCGTTGCCGGGGCTCTCGAAATTTCGGACCCACCCATCCAGTAGCGTCCAGGCGTTTGTGGTCGCATCCCAGGTGGCCCGCCTGGCGTAAATCCGTTCGGACAATCGGCTCTGCTGAATGTCCAGCCGATACACCGACAGCTCTGCAAAAACCCGGTGCGGAACATCGTAGTAGTCATAGTTGTATAGGCTGCCATTGTGGCCGAAGATCCATTTTTTTTCAGGATTGTAGTAGGTCTGGACCGGCCGCCCGCGGATGACCGACCGCAGATAGTCCTGACGCTGGTTGGCGGCGGGCAGCACGTACTCCTGCATCAGAAACATCAGCCCGCAAACGAAGACTGTCAGCGTCAGAATGGGGACTACCAGTCGATAAAGACTCATGCCTGTCGCTTTAAAGGCGGTAATCTGGTTGGTTTTGTCCAGCAACGCAAACGTAATCAGCACGCCCAGAAGAATGCAAAATGGGATGACGGTATAGAGGATGTGCGGAATCAGATAGATGAAATACTCGATGACGAGACCGATCGCTATGTTGTTTTTGATGACGTCGTCGACCAGCTCGAAAAGCGTGAAAACCAAAAATAGCGTCAGGACTGCCAGCGTGGTCAGCACCAAGTGACTGATGAAGTCGCGCGCCAGGTACAGATCGACTACTCGCGCAAACCGCCAGCGGATACTGCTGGCGCGATCCGATCGAGACCTCTCGGCAAGCCGCTTTGGAAGCCGCGCCACCCAGGCGGAGGCTTTTCGCGCGCGGGTCAGCGCCCCACGCAGGACCGGATTGTCCATCAGGAAGTCGGCCCAGTGCGACTCCCGATGCACCGTTCGCAGCAACAATAACGCCACCGCCAAAAAGATCAGGTTCGGTCCCCAGATCCCCACTGGCACGGGGACATCCTGGTGATTGGCCAATCCGGTTCCCGTTTCCGTCAGCGTAAAGTAGGTGAAGACGGCCACGATGCTGACGACAAACCCGTACGACCGGCCGCCGCGATGCGTTTTGACACCCATGGCCACACCCAGAATCCCGAAGATCAGAGCGGAAAGGGGCAGCGCAAGGCGCTTTTGGAATTCGGAGCGCGAAGGGACCCGGAGGCGGGCGTCAGAAGAGTTGCGGTCCTGCCAGAGTTGCAGCATGGTTTTGTCTTTTGTCACTAAGGACAGCTCGGGTTGGCTTTCCTCAGAAAGACGGATGGGGTGATCCAAAAACTGAAAGCGGCTGAGGTTGTCTTTCTCCGGCAGTTCGCGGTTGACCTTGTAGAGCGTTCCATCTTCGAAGTGCAGTTGCAGAGTGTCCCCTGTGGGGTTGGCCAGCACGCGCCCTCGTCGCGACAGCACGATGCGGTGTTCCTGGGGGTTGGACATGTCAGACAAGAAGACGCCGCGCCACGCTCCCTTTTCAAGACTGATGTCGTCGACGTAAAGAACCAAATCGCCGAAGTCCTCGTGAAAGACACGGGACTTGATCTCAGATGCTGCCGGGCGCAACGCCAGGTCGTGCTTTACCCAGCGGCGATAGCCGTTGCCTATCGGCAAAAGCAGCGTACTCATAACCAGGGTAACGGCGGCGACGCCGGCGGCGATAACGACGACGGGACGCAGGAGACGGGTCACACTGATTCCGTTGCCGACGAAAGCGACCACTTCGCTTTCGGTCGACATGCGGCTGAAACCCACCAGAACGCCCACCATCAGGGCCATCGGCAGCGTGAAAACAAGAATGCCGGGCAGCAGCGAGGCGCACAGGCCCAAAACAGTGGAGGGTTCGACGCCCTTTCGGATGAGCAGGTCGACGATACGGCCAAACTCGCGCGCAAAGACCAGGAAGGTCATCAGTAACAGCGCGATGGCAAACGGAGGTAACACCTCGAGCCAGACACATCGATCGATCTTGCTCATCGAGGCAAAGATATCATGGTAGTCGCGAGTCGCGAGTCGCGTGTCGCCAGACCACTTTCGAACGATCGCCAATCCACAATCCCAAATTCAATCCCCAATCCCCAATCCCAAATCGTTGGATCTCTCCATCTAATTTTCACTACGCTGTCCCCGGCAAACCCACACGGATGACGTCCAGCCAGCCCCAGTACACCAGTACCATCAAAAACAGCACCCCCATGGCTGCCAGCAACATCTTCCAGCCGATCCTCCAGACGTCCTGCAGCGAAAGGTACCCGCTGCTGTAAGCGATCATCGTCGCCGGTGATCCGATCAGGGTCAGCGGAGGCAGGGCCGAACAAATCAGACAAAAAAGGCCCGCAATCAGAATGTTCATATCGGACAGCCGCGCAACGTCCAAAACGATCGGTCCCAGCGTCGCAATGGCCGGCGGCGCTCCAATGGCATTGACCATCAGGATGACCAGTCCGGAGATGGCCATCAGCAGCGGGAGCCCCTGCTCGACACCGAACTGTCCCAGGAAGCCCAAAAACTGGCGCGCAGCCCAGTCGGTTGCACCGGTCTCTTTGAGTGAGATACCCAGCGAGATAAATGCCGCAAAAATGAAAATTATTCCCCAGTTGACGCCGGAGTTGAGCTCATTCCATGTGATGAGGCCCGTAATCAAGTACAACGCGATACCGATGAAGGCTGGAATTCCAAGGCCAAGGTGTTCGCTGTAGAACATCCAGAGAAACAGCGTCACGCCGTAAATTCCTACGGCGCCCCAATCGCGGGGTTGCATTTTCCCTTCGGTGGCCAGTTCGCTGCGCAACCGGACCATGGCGCGCGAAATATTGCGGTGATCGATCGGATAGCTGAGGCGCAGCACCCAGTACAGAACGGGGACCATTACCAGCAGGATCGGATAAACGTAGAACATCCACTCGCGGTAGGACACGTGGATGTGGAACAGCTTGTTTAGATAGTCGAGCATCATGGCGTTTCGAGCGCCGCCGGAAGGAGTTCCCATCGTGCCCACCGAGCAGCCGTAGACGACCGTCAACATCAGAAACCCGACGTTGCGGTCCGCATGCGACGGTTTGGCATGCGGCCCAGGCTGAACCATCGACAAAGCGATCGGCAACAGAATCATCGGGACAGCGTAAGCGCCGATCAAGGAAGAAAGGAAAGCAGAGCAAGCCATCAGATAAAACGCCATGTAATATACATCGGCCCCGCTGAGCACCAGCAGCAGGTAGGCCAGGCGTTTGTCCAGGTGCTGCTTGACGATGGCTACAGCCAGCATCATCGAGCCGAAAATAAAAAAGATCGCGTCGCTCATCACCGACTTGGGAACCTCGTCGGGCTGCGAGAGTCCCAGCAAGACCTGCATGACAACCACGATGAAGGCGACGGCCGGTAGCGGAATCGGCTCGGTTGCTATCACGATCGTCGCAAAGAAGGCCAGGGCCAGCGAGTACTGAGCGTAGGGGTTCAATCCTTGCGGAGAGGGAAGGAGTGCCGCTGTCAGTCCGGCAAACGTTGCTATCCAGAGCCACTTGCGTTTGAACAGCCAAAACAGCAGGTTGTCGTAATATTTGGCCGGAATGAAAAAGACTTTTTCGCGCTCGCGTCTCTCAGTGTCGGAGGCGCGCGCGGGAATTCGAAACACAAACTTCATGGCAGTTCGTTTGAAGGATGCATGGGTGTCGACAGAGGTCTGGGCCCCGCAAGGAACCTACATCGCTGCGCTCTCCAGATATACCAGATGCACCCAGATATTCAACCAAATCTGTCACTTGGGAGAATTATTAATGTCCTCGCCGAAGAATCGGCTATGATGAGCCACTCGGCAAAAAGCCATCATGAAGTTTCTGATCTGTCTTGCGGGAGAGGGACCGTTCGAAGGGCTGGTGCGTTTTGGCGGCCGCATTTCCCAGGCCTTCGGAGCCGACCTGTCGGTGGTTTTTGTCGAGCGGAACATCCGTTCCTCGCATCGCGAAGAAGTGCTGCTGGCCCAGGACAAGATGTCGGAATGGAATATTGCCCATCCCGGTCTGCGTTCGCTGACGGAGGCCCAGGGGTTCTTGTTCGATCAGGGAGTCATCGAGTCGGACGAAGCGGGATCTCCCAATATTCGCCACCCCATCAAGCCGGACGTCTTTGGCGCCTATGAAACACATCTGTACGGTCGGGGCGGCGCCAATATCCGATTTCGTCTGCGCCTGGGCAATCAACTCGAGCAGATCAAAGATGAAGTCGAAAAAGGCGGCTACGATCTGGTGATCGTCGACTCCAACCACGATTATGGCTTGACGAAGAATTTAGTCCACTTTGTCAATTCGTCCTTGCTGGCGGTCAAGAACCTGCGCGAGATCGATTACCGGTTGTTGATCTGCATTCATCCCAATCAGCCTCACCATCGCACCGAACTGGTGGGCGCCAAACTGGCGAAGTTTTTCAAGACGCAAGCGGTGGTCCTCTCGGTACTCAAGAATGACCGGCGGCCTGTCCGGACGACCGAAACGCTCGAGCGGGTCGAAAAACTTCTGCGCAAGGCACACATCCCCTATGAAGTGCGGACGAAGACGGGCCGCGTGGCGAACGAAATCACCGCGGCCGCCGGTGACGAATTTGTCATCGTCGTTGGCGCCACCGATCGCAGCGTGCTGGCCGAGTTTGTCCGTGGCAGCGTCCCGCTTAGCGTCATCAAACAAGCGCGCTGCCCGGTTCTGGTTGTGCGTTAGTCGGGTCGTTCACGCAAGCCCAAAACCCAGGATACTGGAAAAACTCGCCCTGCTGTCAGTTGCCAAAAACGCTGGATTTTGATCATCGTTTTTCGGCCGCAGATAGAAAATCACCCACAACAAAGCAGCGCGGATTAACACGGATTAATCGGATTATGCGAATTGAGTTTGAGTTGAATTCATCAGCGCCAACCTATTGCAGTTACTCCGTATTCATCCGTGTTAATCCGATTAATCCGCGTCAACTGATCATGAGTTCGCCACGAGTAATCCAGGCGAAGCGGACTGGGGAACGGGCCTGTTCAATCATAGAGCCGCTGCTGCCAGCCGTTCCTTGTAACCTGCCACTGATCACTTGCCACTTGAACTCGGGTACAACTGGGGTCTCATCTCTGCAAAGATCCGCAACATCTCCCGCATGGTTGCAGGAAGAAAATCCGAACGCAGGTGGACCCATCCCATCTGCCTGGTAATTTTGCGGCCGGTAAACCGTGTGTACCAGACGGCCCGCGACCGGCGCTCGCCGACAACGATACTCTGCAGCGGGAGTATGGCCACGCCGAGCCCGATTTCGACAAAGCGCCGGATGATTTCCACATTCTCAATCTCCATGGAGTTATGCAGATTGACCCCTTCCTGCTCGAAAAACGACGTAATGACCTTGCGCGTGTTCGATCCCGGCTCGAAGTTGATAAAGGGATAGGGCGCCACGTCACGGGCACGAACTTTGCGCTTGCGGGTCAGCGGATGGTTGCGCGCGGTGACCAGCACCATTTCTTCCTCGACGGCCGGAGTCACGGCCAGGTCGGGATCGGAAAACGGGAGCGACAGCAAGGCCAGGTCGACCGAGTTGGCGCGCAACTGCCGCAGGATTTCCTCGTTGGTCCCGACCGCAATGGAAATCTCAATCTGCGGATTCAACGCTCGATACTGCTTCAGCAGAGGAGGAAACAAGTAGGAGCTGACCGACATTCCTCCTCCCAGCCGCAGGCTGCCCCGGCGCAGCTGCAGTACTTCGGACACCTCCACGGATGCTTCGCGAAGGTCATGAAAGACCTTCCGGGCATGGCGCAGCAGAACCTCCCCTACGGGTGTCAGAAGGGTCCGGCGGTGAATGCGCTTGAAGACCTTTCCATGTAGCTCTTCCTCGAGCAACGCGATCTGGCGGCTGACGGCCGATTGGGAAACATGGAGCTTGTCTCCCGCCGCAGTAAAGCTGCCCGCCTCGGCGATGGCCAGGAACATTTCCAGTTGTCTCAGATCCATAAGTTAATTAGATCGAAAGTATAGATTAATTCTATTTTACTTATCAATGAGAAACCCATACAAGTGCAGGAATGATACAGCAGCGCACGCCCTCCCGACAGGGACTCTACGACCCGGCGCACGAACACGATGCCTGCGGCGTGGGATTTGTCGTCGACCTCAAAGGGCGGCCCTCCAACGACATCGTGTCCAAGGCGCTGCAGGTTTTGTGGAACCTGCGGCACCGCGGCGCCTGTGGCTGCGAGAAAAACACCGGCGACGGGGCCGGCATCCTGCTGCAAACTCCGCACCGCTTTCTGGAAGAGGCTTGCGACCGCGTGGCAATCCGGCTGCCGCGCTACTCGGAGTATGGTGTCGGGATGTTCTTTCTCCCTACCGAGCCGGAGGCGCGGGCCCGCTGCAAGTCCATCGTCGAGGAAGTCGTCGTCAGCGAAGGGCAGCACGTGCTCGGATGGAGGCGCGTACCGACCGACAACTCTCCCATCGGTCCGACCGCGCTGGCGGGCGAGCCATCCATGCGGCAGTTGTTTATTGGCCGCAGCCAGGATCTGGCCGACAACGAAGCGTTTGAACGTAAGCTGTACGTCATAAGGCGCCGCTGCGAGAAAACTGTCGGCGCCTGCGCTTCGCTTGCCGGCCAGATGTTTTACATCCCCAGCCTCTCGTACAAGACGATCGTGTACAAGGGCATGCTGCATGCAGAGCAGCTCACCGTTTACTATCCGGATCTCCTGGATGCCAGTGTGGAGTCGGCGCTGGCCATGGTGCATTCGCGTTTCAGCACGAACACGTTTCCCAACTGGGCGCGGGCCCATCCCTACCGCTACGTGTCGCACAACGGCGAAATCAACACGCTGCGCGGCAACATCAACTGGATGCACGCGCGCGAGCGCCTGTTCGAATCCGATCTGCTCGGACCTGATCTGCCCAAGATCCTGCCGGTTATCGACACGACGGGCAGCGACTCGGCCATGTTTGACAACGCGCTCGAGATGCTGTCGCTGACGGGCCGTTCGCTGCCGCACGCCATGATGATGATGATCCCGGAGCCGTGGTCGGGCGATTCCTCGATGAGCGAAGAGAAGCGGGCGTTCTACCGTTACCACAGCTGCCTGATGGAGCCCTGGGACGGCCCGGCCTCGATCGCCTTTACCGATGGCATACGGGTCGGCGCGGTGCTGGATCGAAACGGCTTGCGCCCGTCGCGCTATTGCGTGACCCGTGACGACCTGGTGGTAATGTCCTCGGAAGTCGGCGTGCTCGACATTCCGCCCGACCGCGTGTTGCTGAAAGGACGCCTCCAGCCGGGCCGCATGTTTCTGGTCGATACCGAAAAGCAGCGGATCATTGCCGACGATGAGCTGAAGTATGAGATTGCCGGCGCCCGGCCTTATGGCGAGTGGGTGCGCAACAACCTGATTACGCTGGAGAGCTTGCCTGTCTCCGACAGCGTCACGCAGCCCGATCACACCACCGTGCTCCAACGCCAGGAGGTGTTCGGCTACACCAACGAGGATGTGAAGTTGTTGATTGCCCCGATGGCCGGCGACGGCAACGAAGCCATCGGCTCCATGGGAACCGATACGCCGCTGGCCGTTCTGTCGGATCGCCCGCAGCCGCTGTACAACTATTTCAAACAGTTGTTCGCCCAGGTCACCAATCCTCCCGTCGATGCGATCCGCGAAGAATTGATCATGTCGTTTGCAACGACGATCGGCCCGGAAAACAACTTGCTGTGCCCCACGCCAAGCTCAGCCCATCAGATCGAACTGCGCACGCCCATCCTGCGCAATGAGGAATTGGAACGGCTGCGTCATCTCAACGGCATCAATGGCTCGCACGGCTTCAGGTCGATCACACTGCCCATGTTGTTCCCGATTGCCGCCGCAGGCGCCGGATTGGAACAAGCGCTGGACGATTTGTGCCGGCGGGCAAGTGAGGCGATTGCCGGTGGTCGCAACATCATCATTTTGTCGGACCGCGGCGTCGACCGCGACAACGCGCCCATTCCGGCGCTGCTGGCGCTTTCCTGCGTGCACCACTTTCTGATCCGGGAGGGAACTCGGGTCAAAGTCGGACTGGTGGTCGAAAGCGGCGAGCCGCGCGAGGTGCACCATTTTTCGCTCTTGATCGGATACGGCGCCAGCGCAATCAACCCGTACCTTGTCTTCGAGACGCTCGACGACATGGCCCGTCGCGGCCTGCTGGCAAACCCTGACGCCGAGCGCGCCGAGAAGAACTACGTCAAGGCGGCCAACAAGGGAGTCGTCAAGGTCATTTCGAAAATGGGGATTTCGACGATTCAGAGCTACCACGGCGCGCAGGTTTTCGAGGCGCTGGGCTTGGACCGGGAATTCGTCGATAGATACTTCTCGTGGACAGCCGCTCGGCTCGGCGGTGTCGGCATCCATGTGATCGCCCGCGAAACACAATTGCGCCATCAGCGGGCCTTTGCGTCACGCCCCGCCAACAGTGAAACGCTGGAGCCGGGCGGGCAGTACCAGTATCGCCGGGACGGCGAATATCACCTGTTCAATCCCGAGAGTATCCACAAATTGCAGCAGGCCTGTCGGACTGGCAGCTTTCAGGTGTTTCAGGACTACAGCCGGCTGATCAACGAACAGGCACGCAATCTTTGCACGCTGCGCGGCCTTATGGATCTGCGCTCGGACCGCCCGCCCGTTCCGCTCGGTGAAGTCGAATCGGTTGAATCCATCTTCCGGCGTTTCAAGACCGGCGCGATGTCCTATGGGTCGATCAGTCAGGAAGCCCACGAGACGCTGGCCATTGCGATGAATCGGATCGGGGGCAAGAGCAACACGGGAGAAGGCGGAGAGGATCCGGCCCGGTACGTCCCGGACGCCAACGGGGATTCACGCAGCAGCGCCATCAAGCAGGTTGCTTCCGGACGTTTCGGCGTGACCAGCGAGTATCTGGTCAACGCCCGCGAGATCCAGATCAAGATGGCCCAGGGCGCCAAACCGGGTGAAGGTGGACAACTACCCGGCCACAAAGTATATCCATGGATTGCGCGAGTCCGTTACTCCACCCCCGGCGTCGGTCTGATCTCGCCGCCTCCGCACCACGACATCTATTCGATCGAGGATCTGGCCGAACTGATCCATGACTTGAAGAACGCCAATCACGAGGCGCGCATCAGCGTCAAGCTAGTGGCGGAAGTCGGTGTCGGCACCATTGCAGCCGGCGTGGCCAAGGCGCACGCCGACGTGGTCCTCATCAGCGGCCACGACGGCGGCACGGGCGCCTCGCCGCTGACCAGCATCAAGCACGCCGGCATCCCCTGGGAGCTCGGCGTGGCCGAAACCCACCAGGTGCTGGTCCTCAATGACTTGCGCAGCCGCATCGTCATTGAAACCGATGGCCAGCTCAAGACTGGACGAGATGTGGTCATTGCGGCATTGCTGGGCGCCGAAGAATTCGGATTTGCCACGGCGCCTTTGGTCAGCCTCGGATGCATTATGATGCGCGTCTGTCATCTCAACACCTGTCCGGTCGGCATTGCCACGCAGGATCCGGCTCTGCGGAAAAAGTTTTCAGGCGATCCCGAAAACGTGGTCCATTTCATGGACTTCATTGCACGCGAGGTTCGCGAGCTGATGGCCGAGCTCGGCTTCCGAACGATCGACGAGATGGTGGGACACACCGAGTGTATCGAGATGCGGCAGGCCGTCGATCACTGGAAGGCGCAAGGACTGGATTTTTCGGAGATCCTCTACCAACCCGACGTGCCTGCTGGGGTGGGACGTCACTGCAGCATCGCGCAGGACCACGGTTTGGAACATTCGCTGGATCGCACGACGCTGCTGGAACTGTGCCGTCCGGCGCTCGAAGAGCGGCGGCCCGTTTTGGCCAGCCTGCCGATCCACAACGGCAATCGGGTCGTCGGCACAATGGTCGGCAGCGAAGTGACGCGGCGCTATGGCGCAGAAGGGCTGCCGGAGGACACAATAGATTTGCACTTTTCCGGCTCGGCGGGCCAGAGTTTTGGCGCGTTTATTCCGCGCGGGATCACGCTGCGACTCGAAGGAGATGCCAACGACTACCTCGGCAAGGGGCTTTCCGGCGGAAAAATCATCGTGCATCCTCCGCGGGAGGCCACCTTCGCGGCAGAAGAGAATGTGATTCTCGGCAATGTTGCTTTCTACGGGGCTACGGCGGGAGAGGCCTTCATCTGCGGCGCAGCCGGCGAGCGCTTCTGCGTCCGCAATAGCGGCGCCGACGCCGTAGTCGAAGCCGTCGGCGATCACGCTTGCGAGTACATGACCGGCGGCCGGGTCGTCGTTCTTGGCCCGACCGGCCGCAATTTTGCCGCGGGAATGTCGGGCGGCATTGCCTATGTTCTGGACCAATCCGGGACTTTTCACGAGCGCTGCAACCTGGAGATGGTGGAACTCGAGGAGGTCGCCGACCTGGAGGACGCCCAGTGGCTGCGCGGCTTCATTGTCCGTCACGCCCGCTACACCAACAGCCGGAAGGCCGCCCGGGTGCTGGAGGCCTGGGATAACTCGGTCTTACGGTTTGTTCGTATCATGCCGAACGATTACCGGCGGGTCATGGATGCACAGCGCCGGATGATTGAGCGGGGTATGTCGCGCGAGCAAGCCGAAATGGCTGCGTTCGAGTTGAATTCGCACGACGCGTCCCGATTGGGAGGGAAGTGAAGTTTCGGCCGCCGGTTTTTGCTGCGGCCAAACAAACTGCCTGACACGATGGGAAAACCGACTGGGTTTCTGGAATACGAACGGGAGCTGCCCAACGCCCGGCCTGCGTCCGAACGCATCCAGAACTGGAACGAATTCCACGAGCATGTCGGCACAGACACGCTGCAGCAACAGGGCGCGCGCTGCATGGATTGTGGGGTTCCGTTCTGCCACACCGGCAAGCTGATCAATGGAATGGCTTCGGGCTGCCCGGTCCACAATCTTATCCCGGAGTGGAACGATCTGGTCTACCGCGGTCAGTGGCGCGAAGCGTTGCTGCGATTGCACAACACAAACAATTTTCCCGAATTCACAGGGCGGGTCTGTCCGGCGCCGTGCGAGGGATCCTGTGTGCTGGGAATCAACGAAACTCCAGTTACGATCAAAAACATCGAATGCGCCATCATCGACAAGGGATTCGACGAAGGCTGGGTTGTAGCCGAGCCGCCGACCGTTCGGACAAACAAGACAGTGGCAATTGTGGGCTCCGGGCCGGCAGGACTGGCCGCGGCGGCGCAGCTGAACCGGGCGGGCCACTGGGTCACCGTCTTTGAGCGCGCCGACCGCATCGGCGGACTGCTCATGTACGGCATTCCGAACATGAAGCTCGACAAACAGATTGTTCAAAGGCGCGTCGCTGTTTTGGCCGCCGAAGGTGTCCGCTTTGTCACCAACACGGCGGTCGGCAAGGACTTCCCAACCGAAAGATTGCGTGGCGAGTTTGACGCCGTAGTGCTTGCAGGCGGAGCCACCCGCGCGCGCGACTTGCCGGTCGAAGGGCGCAACCTGCGGGGAATTCACCTGGCGATGGATTTTCTCCACGCCAACACGAAGAGCCTGCTGGACAGCAACCACGCCGACAACTGTTATCTGCCCGCGCGGGATAAGGACGTCATCGTCATTGGCGGCGGCGACACGGGAACCGACTGCGTTGCCACGGCGCTGCGGCATGGCTGTCGCAGTCTGACCCAGTTTGAGATCCTGGCCCGCCCGCCCGACCAGCGTGCGCTGGACAATCCGTGGCCGCAGTGGCCCAAGATCTATCGCCTCGATTACGGCCAGGAAGAGGCGGCCGAACGCTTCGGTGAGGATCCGCGGAAGTATTGTGTCGTGACGAAGCGTTTTGCGGGCGATACCGACGGGCGCCTCAGTGAGGTTCACACTATCGAGATCCGGTGGGGCGCCGGGCCCGACGGTCGATTTGGTCCGGTCGAGATTCCGGGGACCGAACGGATTTGGCCCGCGCAAATGATTCTGCTGGCGATGGGTTTTTTGGGCCCCGAAAGGGAGGGTCTGCTGGATCAATTGGGAGTTAGGATCAACGAACGGGGCAACGTCGCCGTCGGCCAAGATCACATGACCAGTGTCCCCGGAGTGTTTGCCGCCGGCGATATGTCGCGCGGCCAGTCGCTGGTTGTGTGGGCCATAGCCGAAGGCCGCACCGCCGCTCGGGGCGTGGATCGGTTTCTCATGGGGGAGACGGTTCTCCCGTAGAGGGCTGGGATTAGGTTTGACAATTTTTCTCCGAGTGTAGGATTGGGAATTGCGGATTGGATTGACTCAATCCGCAATCAATCCGCAATTCGCAATCCGCAATGCTCCCAAGCTGCGCTATCATGAACCATGAAGCGCGCCATCCCAGCGATACTCATTTTTGCGCAGTTAGCATTGGCCGCCGCCCAGGAGCGTGGCTCGCAGCGGCTTGCCGCTGTCCCGCTGCAACTACCAAATGGCACCCGGTTGTCCGTTGAAGTGGCGCGAACCCCGCAGCAGCAGCAGATCGGGATGATGTTCCGGCGTCGCATCCCCCTCAATACGGGCATGTTGTTTGTTTTTGATCAGCCGGGTCTGCAGACATTCTGGATGAAAAACACGCTGGTATCCCTGGACCTGATCTTCATCTCGGCCGACCGGCGCATCACTTCGATTGCCGCAGCCGTTCCGTCAACGCAAATCGATACGCCCGAACAGAACATTCCGCGCCGCAGCGGCGTCGGCAAGTATGTTCTGGAGGTGGCCGCCGGACTCGCTGCGCAGCATCGTCTGAAGCCCGGCGATCGCTTGCGTTTCAACGACGAAGGTCGCCAATGAGGGGCCACAGGCTTAAGCCTGCGCCGCCGTTCAAGGGGCAGTGGTCATTAGCAGGAATACAAGGAAGGCTGACAGAACGTGCGCCGCCGCCGCCTGGCCGGTGGTTTCGTTGGGTGTGCCAGGGTTTAAGGAAAGGCGCACAGGGCTAGCCCTGTGCCCAACCCTGCTGACCTGCTACGGATCACTTGCCACTTGAACACCCTTCTAAATTTGGAACTTCAAGCGGGCTTTGGTATGCTTCCCCGGTTTGCTTTTGGGCGGCGGAACTGGTCGCAGCATTTTACACCCCGGACCCCTGACCCCCCGAACCCTGACCCCTGATGAAATCATTTTCAACCGGCATCCTTCGCAAATTCTTGATGGCGCTGACCGGTCTAGGCTTGTGCGTGTTTCTGGTGGCCCACCTGGCGGGCAACCTTCTGATTTTCGGCGGCGCCGAAGCCTTCAATGCATACAGCCACAAACTGGTCAGCAACCCATTTGTACTGATTCCTGTGGAAGCCGGTTTGCTCGGGCTGTTCCTCTATCACATTTATCTGGCCATCCGCGTGACTGTGACCAACCGCAGAGCCCGGCCGCAAGGCTACCACGAGAAGAAACGGGCAGGTCGCCCCAGCCGCAAGAGCTTGGCCTCGTCGACGATGATCTTTTCGGGCTTGCTCGTCTTGGCTTTTACGGTCATCCATCTCAAGACGTTCAAATACGGCCCTCATTATGAGTCCGCGACTCCAGGCGTGAGAGATTTGCATCGGCTTGTGCTGGAAGTTTTCACCAATCCGCTTTACGTCGCCTGGTATGTGCTCTGCATGATCTTGCTGGGATTGCATCTGGCGCATGGATTTTCCAGCGCCTTCCAGTCGCTTGGAATCGATCACCCGCGGCTGACTCCGAAGATTCTCGCACTCGGAAAAATCTTTGCTCTGGTTATCGCAGGAGGATTTCTAATTTTGCCGGTCTGGATATTTTTCTCAGGAGGGGCGCCATGAGGCTGGATGGCAAGATCCCGGAAGGTCCCCTGCAGGGAAAGTGGGAGAAACGAAAGTTCGAGGCCAGACTGGTCAGTCCTGCCAACAAGCGGAAGTTCAACGTGCTGGTAGTCGGAACCGGCTTGGCCGGCGCCTCCGCGGCGGCAGCGCTCGGCGAACTTGGATACCAGGTCAAAAGTTTCTGCATTCAGGATAGCCCGCGCCGCGCGCACAGCATCGCGGCACAGGGGGGCATCAATGCCTCCAAAAACTATCCCAATGATGGCGACAGCGTCTTTCGGTTGTTTTACGACACAATCAAAGGAGGAGATTACCGCTCGCGCGAAGCCAACGTCTACCGCCTGGCGGAGGTCAGTTCCGCCATCATCGATCAATGCGTGGCGCAGGGCGTGCCGTTCGCACGCGAATACGGCGGGCAACTGGCCAACCGCTCGTTTGGGGGCGCGCAGGTTTCCCGGACCTTTTACGCGCGCGGCCAGACTGGCCAGCAGTTGTTGCTGGGCGCCTATGGATCGTTGATGCGCCAGGTTCAGCAGGGGAATGTCCAGATTCTGCCCCGCAAGGAAATGCTCGACTTGGTAGTTGTCGACGGCCGGGCCCGCGGCATTGTCGTCCGCGATCTGGTCAGCGGCGCCATGGAAGTGTACGGCGGCGATGCGGTCCTGCTGGCCACGGGCGGCTACGGTACGGCGTATTACCTGTCGACCAATGCCGTCAATTCCAACGTTACAGCCGCCTGGCGGGCGCACAAACGCGGAGCGCTGTTTGCAAATCCCTGCTTTACCCAAATTCATCCCACCTGCATTCCGGTATCGGGCGAGCACCAGTCCAAGCTCACGCTGATGAGTGAAAGTCTGCGCAACGACGGGCGCGTCTGGGTTCCGCGCACCAAGGGAGACAAGCGCCCACCCGGCCAGATCCCCGAAGGCGAACGAGACTATTATCTGGAACGGAAGTACCCTACCTTTGGCAACTTGGTCCCGCGCGACGTGGCGTCACGCAGCGCCAAGGAAGTTTGCGACGACGGCCGTGGTGTTGGCGCGACAGGGCTGGCCGTGTATCTGGATTTTCACGATGCGCTCCAGGGCATGCAAACCGAAACCATTCGCGAAAAATACGGCAATCTCTTTGAAATGTATAACCGCATCACCGGCGAGGATCCCTACAGCGCCCCGATGCGGATCTACCCTGCCATCCACTACACGATGGGCGGATTGTGGGTGGACTACAATCTGATGAGCACGATTCCGGGGCTGTATGTGCTCGGCGAGGCCAACTTTGCCGATCACGGCGCCAACCGGCTGGGCGCCAGTGCGCTGATGCAGGGACTGGCCGATGGATACTTCATTGTCCCCTACACGATCGGCGATTACCTGGCCGGAATTATTCCGAGCCAAGGTTCGACCGAGGGTGAAGCGTTCCATGAGGCCAAAGCTGCGGTGCAGGCGCGCGTCGATCGGTTACTAGCTTCCTCTGGCACGCGCACACCGGGAGAGCTGCACCGCAGACTCGGGGCGATCCTGTGGGACTACGTCGGAATGTCGCGCAACCAAGCCGGTTTGAAAAAAGCACTACAGATGATTCCAGAACTGCGCGAGGAATTCTGGAAGACGGTCAAAGTCGGCGGCAGTGGCGAGGATTTCAACCAGAACCTGGAGCGGGCCGGGCGCGTGGCCGATTATCTGGAGTTTGCCGAATTGCTGGCGCTTGACGCGCTGGAGCGCACGGAATCGTGCGGAGCGCACTTCCGCGAAGAAAGCCAGACTGCAGAGGGAGAAGCCAGGCGCGACGACACTCACTTCAGTCACGTCTCTGCCTGGGAATACACGGGCGACAAGACCATGCCCACTCTCTATAAAGAACCGCTGGTCTTCGAAACAGTCAACCCGACACAACGCAGCTACAAGTAGCAGTAGGCAGTAGGCAGTAGGCAGCTGGCGACGGAGCGCCAACAGAGTCGCGACAGGAAGGGAGCGGGCCGGTCGATACGGAGCGCCAGCAGAGCCGCGGCCGGAAGGCCGCGGGCCCGTCGCCTGAAAGCATGATCTAGATTCATGGTGAAATGACAAGATTTCTTCCACTGGTAATGAAAGGCAACCAGCCGTGAAATTTGAACTCCTGATTTGGCGACAACCGAAGGCTCAGACCCCCGGAAAGATGGTCAAGTACAGCGCCGACCACATCTCTCCGGACATGTCCCTCCTGGAAATGCTCGATGTCGTCAATGAAAAACTGATCGGAGCGGGCCAGGATCCCATTGCCTTTGACAGCGATTGCCGGGAAGGGATCTGCGGAATCTGCAGCCTGGTTGTCAATGGAATCGCGCACGGTCCCGATCGCGCCACGACCGTCTGCCAGCTTCACATGCGCCGCTTCCGCGATGGCGACAAAATCACGATCGAACCCTGGCGGGCACGGGCGTTTCCGGTTATCAAGGACCTGGTCGTGGACCGCAGCGCGTTTGATCGGATCATTGCTGCCGGCGGCTACACGTCCGCCAATGTCGGATCTGCGCCGGACGGAAATGCAACGCCGATCCCGAAGGAGCAGGCTGAAGAAGCCATGGACGCAGCCGTCTGCATCGGGTGCGGCGCTTGTGTAGCCGCGTGCAAGAATGCCTCGGCTGTTCTTTTCGTCGGCGCCAAAGTCTCGCAACTGAGCCTGTTGCCTCAGGGACAGGTCGAACGTGCCAGCCGCGCCCTGGCGATGGTCGATCAGATGGAACAGGAGGGCTTTGGCAATTGTTCCAATGAAGGCGAGTGCGAAGCGGTCTGTCCCAAGGAAATCTCCATTCGCAACATCGCCCGCCTGACCCGCGAATTCACCCGGGCGGCCGTCCAGAGAAAATAGCGGTCAGGCTTCAGGGGCAGGGATCAGGCTTCAGTGGTCAGGAATCAGAGCGTGGCCGTGCACCTGATCGTGGCCGCGGTCGGTATGTCCTAGCCCCGATTATTCACGGGATTTGGTGCAGGGCAGGCGCGAAACGCCGTTAGCCAATAGCTCCGCGCGTAAGAACGTGTGAAAAACATCGAAACCACCCCATTTCTTCCGCCCCTCTGGGGCTCATGGAGGCGACGAACCCTAAACCCAGGGCTCACACCCTGAGCTCTATGACTTGCTCCCTTCGGGGGCACGGCACTCGCCCTCCGCATCGGAGCGGTGAGACCCGTTGGGCCGTCGCAGGAGTCGAAACGAAAGTTGCCCCGCAGGGGCGAAGGACTAAAGCCCAGGGCGTAAGCCGGCGTAAGCCCTGGGTTTCCGTTCGTCGTTTCGACAAGCCCCGCAGGGGCGAAAGATCAAGCCCCGAGCGTAAAGCGGGCGGGCCCAAAGCTGACCCTGACCCCTCTTTTACCTCAACTCCACCCTGCCCTTTGGTGTCATAAGCGTTGCTGTGAGCGTGGCGTTCTTCGCCAGTTTTATTGTCGCCTCGATGCCGAGCTTCTTCAGCGCGCCGGCCAGTTTTGCAGGATCGGCGTGCCCGATTTCAAACGACTGAAGCTGGCAGCCCTTGGGTGAATCCTGCGATGGATGCAAGGAATCGGAGGCCCATTGAATAAAGAATGGGATCGGCTCGATGCCTTCCAGACCAAAGCTGTTCTTCACTCCGAGACTCTTCCACTTGAGCACCCTTCCATCCGGTCTGGCGCGCGAGCCGTCGCGCGGGCCAAAAATCTCGTGCCCCGCTTCGCGAGCACTCTGGGCAATTGCGTTGATGTCACTTGTCACGGCTGCCCACGTGATCAATCGGGGCTCGGTAAGTTTCCGGATATCAACCTGGAAGTTGAAAGCCGTTTGTGCCGGGTCGGGCGCGATGATTTCAAGGTACCGCTTGCCGCCAAGCGAGAGGAGTGCGTTGCGCGTGCCGACACCGGGGTGGCTTCCGCCCATTATGGCTTCCACTCCGGTCAACAGTTTCACCCAGGCAACTCCATGATCAAGATCCGCTGCACCCAGCAGTAAATGATCCACAGCGGCAGTTGCCGGAGCGACGTTTTCACGCGCACTCATTGCCCCTCCAAACAAACACGATGCACCGGCGGTTCCCATCAAGCTTAGCAACCGGCGTCTGGTAAAAACGTATCCGTCCATTGCAAATACCTCCTGGTGTCCTGAGGCTCCGCGGGATGCACCTGTAGAGCGGCGGCCACGGAGAGAGCGACAAGGTTGAATCGTCCAAGCATTTTCTGATCGTATATCAGATCAGGGCCGTAGCGGCGCCCCGAGCATGACAGGCTCCAGACTCCAGACAACTGCGGATTGCTAATAATTGCGAATTGTGGATTGCGTATTTAGTTGTCATTGTCCCATTCGGCACTCCGCATTACGCTGAAGCCTGAAGCCTGGAGCCTGAAGCCTGGTTTGCCGTATTTGCTTGGCAAATCTTGCCGGGCTGTGTTACGTTCCCTGTTTGGAAATAGACGAAAAGCATAGACGGAGGAACATCACTCGTGACTCTGACGAGCGAGCATAAGACGAATGTAATCAGCACCTATCGGACGCATACGTCCGATACCGGGTCTCCCGAGGTGCAGATTGCCCTGTTGAGCGAACGCATCAGTTATCTCACCGACCACTTCAAGGCGCATGTCAAGGATCACCATTCCCGCCGCGGCCTCTTGAAAATGGTCGGCAAGCGTCGTCGGCTTCTGGATTACCTCAAGCGCGTCAATAACGACCGCTACAAGGACATTATCCAGAAACTGGGAATCCGTAAGTAACCGACGTCTGCACCCCAGTACAGACCCCCTCGGAGAACCGTTCTCTTCCTGCCGACGTGCCCGCCGAATTTCCGGCCAGGATGCCAGAAAGCGACCGTTCCCCAGTCAAAAGCGCAAAAGCGAAAGTGGAGGAGTCCATGATACACACAGTAAGCACCAAAATCGGCGACCTGGAATTCTCAATCGAAATCGGCCGAATGGCCAAACAGGCCGGCGGAGCAGCATTTGTGCGCTACGGCGACACCTGCGTCCTGGTCACCGCGTGCGGCAACGTCGAACCCAAGCCGAACGCGTCCTTTTTACCGTTGACCTGCGATTATCGCGAAAACCAGTACTCCGCGGGGAAGATTCCCGGCGGATTCTTCAAGCGTGAAGGCAGACCCACCGAGAAGGAAATTTTGACGTCGCGGCTGATTGATCGGCCGCTGCGTCCGCTCTTCCCCGACAACTACACTTGTGAGACACAGGTGATCGCCCTGGTCGTGTCGGCCGATCCGGAGAACAACCCCGACATGCTGGCACTCACAGGCGCGTCGACGGCGCTGCTTTGCTCCGAGATCCCGTTTACCACGCCGGTTGCCGCAGTTCGCGTCGGCATGGTCGACGACAAGCTCATCGTCAACCCGACCTTCGAACAGATGAAGACCAGCCGTTTGAATCTGATCGTCGCCGGCAGCGAAGAGGCCATCGTCATGGTCGAGGCCGGCGCTCGAGAGGTCAGCGAAGAACATGTAGTCGAGGCGCTCCAATTCGCCCACCAGCAGATTAAGCAGCTAATCGGCCTGCAGCGCCAGCTCTTCGAAAAGATCCACCCCTCCAAACGCACCGTAGAGCCGCGCTCGATGGACCAGGCCCTCTACAACGAAATCGAAGCAAAGGCTTCCAGCACGATTCGCGAAGCCTTTGGCACCCGTCCCAAGCTGGCCTATGAAGCGAAGATGGATGCAGCACGCCAGGCACTGGTTGAATCCTACTCAGCCGAAGATCTCGAACGCCGCGCCGAAGCAGGCCGGCTCTTTGATACGCTGATGGAAAACATCTTCCGTAAGGACCTGCTGGAGGCAAGCAAGCGCCCCGACGGGCGGCGCTTCGACGAGATCCGGCAAATTACTTCCGAAGTGGGACTGCTGCCGCGCACGCACGGATCGGCGTTGTTTACCCGAGGCGAAACGCAGGCGCTCGTTATCACGACGCTCGGCACGGGCGACGACGAGCAGCGCATGGATGAGCTGACCGGCGAGTCCAAGAAGAAATTCATGCTGCACTATAATTTTCCACCCTTCAGCGTCGGTGAGGTCGCCTTCCTGCGCGGCCCCGGCCGGCGCGAGATCGGGCACGGAGCTTTGGCCGAACGCGCCATCGCGCCGGTGCTGCCCGATGACGACAAGTTTCCCTACACGATCCGCATCGTCTCGGACATCCTCGAATCCAACGGCTCGTCTTCGATGGCATCGATCTGCGGTGGAATCATGTCGCTGATGGACGCGGGCGCTCCCATCAAGGCGCCAGTGGCCGGTGTTGCTATGGGCTTGGTCAAGGAAGGCGAGCGCTACGCAATCCTGAGCGACATCGCCGGCGCCGAAGACCACTACGGAGACATGGATTTCAAGGTCGCCGGTACGGCCCGCGGAATCACCGCGCTGCAGATGGACATCAAGGTAACGGGGATTACGTCGGCCATCCTTTCCGAAGCCCTGGCGCAGGCCAAAGCCGGACGGCTGTACATTCTGGAGAAGATGCTCGAAACCATTTCGGCGCCGCGCGCCGAAGTGGCTCTCCACGCACCTCGCATTTTCACGATGCGAATTCCGATCGATAAGATCGGAGGGGTGATCGGACCAGGCGGCAAAATGATCCGCAGCATCATCGAGCGCACCGGCGTCAAAATCGACATCGAAGACGATGGTCGCGTCAACATCGCGTCGACCGACACTGAGTCGGCTGAGAAAGCCCGGCAGATTATTCAGGAGCTGACTGCTACGGCCGAAATCAACAAGATCTATCTCGGCAAAGTAACACGCGTCGTCGATTTCGGCGCCTTTGTCGAGATTTTTGCCAATACCGAAGGACTGTTGCACATCTCCGAGTTTGCCGAACATCGCATTAAAGACATTCGCGATGAATGCAAAGTGGGTGACCAGATCATGGTCAAGGTCCTGAGCATCGAGCCACCCAACAAAATCCGGCTGAGCCGCAAAGCGGTGTTGCGCGATCAGCGGGGAGCGGCGGGCACAGTCCAACAGTAAGTCGCCACACAGGCTCCAGGCTTCAGGGACTTGCGATTCTGTACAGTTCTCTGTCAACTCCGTGGAGCCTGGAGCCTGGAGCCTGGACTTATGGATCGCAGCGCGCTCGAAAAGCTCCTGGTCGATTTCAAACAGGAGAAGGTTTCGCTGGCCGAAGCCCTGGTGCGGCTGCGTAATTTTCCTTACGAAGATCTGGGAATCGCCAAGTTGGACCACCACCGGCGGCTGCGCCAGGGCTTTCCGGAAGTGGTGTTCGGTCAGGGCAAGCAACCAGACCACGTCGTACAAATCGTCGAACGGTTGCTCCAAGGCGACCATAACCTCCTGGTCACACGAACGACTGAAGAAGTTTTCCAACGGGTCCAGCGGCTGGAACCTCGGGCCGAGTATCACGCTGCCGCACGGGCAATCCTGGTTCGAAAAGATCCTGCGATTCTGGGCCGGGCCGTCTTGCCAATTATCACTGCAGGGACATCCGATATCGCCGTAGCAGAAGAGGCAGTTTTGACAGCCGAAGCCATGGGCAACCAGGTCGAACGCATCTACGATGTCGGAGTGGCCGGATTGCACCGGCTGCTCGACAATCGCGCGAACTTTTGCGACGCGGCGGTAGCCATCGTTGTGGCCGGAATGGAAGGCGCGCTGCCGTCTGTCGTCGGAGGGCTGGTGCCCTTTCCCGTCATCGCCGTTCCAACCAGCGTCGGCTACGGCGCCTCGTTTGGGGGTATTGCCGCATTGCTCGGAATGCTCAACACCTGCGCTTCGAATGTGGCCGTCGTAAACATTGATAATGGATTTGGCGCTGCGTGTGTGGCGAGCCTGATCAATAGGAAGGTTTCCCAAAGTTAGACAATAACCGGATGCAGGGGTCAGGGGTCAGGGGTCAGGGGTCAGGAATTGCGGATTGTGGATTGGAGTCGCAATCCGCAATTGCCAATGAACTCGCAACTCGCAATCCGAAATCCACAATTCCCTGAACCCTGAACCCTGAAGCCTGACCCCTGCGTCTCACGTGCCACTTGAATGTCTGATTTCTCGACCACCGCCCTGGAATTCGAAGCCGTCCGCCGTCTGGTTGACCGCCACGTCCAGACTCCCGAGGGCCACCGCTTGGCCGAGCACCTCGCGCCCAGCGTCGATCGGGATTGGATCCGCAACGAGATTGAAAACGTCCACGAGACGCGACGGTTCCTGGAAGAACTGGGCCAGTACGGCCTGGCCGATCTGGCCGATCCCGGCCCCTTGCTTCAGAAGCTGCGAATTGCAGGCACATTTCTGGAAGGCGCCGAAGTGCATCAGTTGGGCGCTTACCTGGCGGCAGGCTCCGCGCTGGCTGCGCTGCTGGGCGTCCGGTCAACCGATTATCCGCGACTATCCAGGCTGGCCGATGAAATTCCAAACACACGCGATCTTCAGAAAGAAATTCGCACCAAGATTCTGCCCGGAGGAGAACTCGATGATCGCGCCAGCAAGATGCTGGCCGACGTGCGTCACGAGTTGACACGTGTTCGGGCCCGCCTGCAGCGGATACTGGAGTCGATGATCACAGGTCCAGCCGCCGCGCAGGTTATCCAGGACGCCTACATCACCATTCGCAATGGACGGTTTGTCATTCCAGCCCGCTCCGACAGCCCCTTTCCGCTGCCCGGCGTCGTGCACGGTTCTTCTTCAAGCGGCGCGACTCTCTTTGTCGAACCGCTTGCGACCGTCGAGCTCAACAACGACCTGACCCGCCTGCTCGATCAGGAACAGGAAGAGATCCGGCGTATCCTGCTGGAGCTCTCCGAGCATCTGCGCGAGCGCGAGCCCGAACTGCGGGCCACGGTCGACTGCATCACGGAGGTTGACTGGCGCATGGCGCGAGCGCAGTTCGGGCGCGCCTATGAATGCACCGCTCCGACCCTGACTGATACCCTGCGGGTCGATCTGCGGCACGCGCGCCATCCGCTGTTGGTGGACCGCCTGGCAGACCGTGTCGTGCCCATCGATATCGAGCTGGGAGGATCCGGCTCGGCGCTGATCATCAGCGGGCCCAATACGGGCGGAAAAACCGTAGCGCTGAAGACACTTGGTTTGGCCGTTGTGATGGCGCAGTCCGGCTTGCCGGTCGCAGCGCGCCAGGCCTCTCTTCCAGTGTTTGACCAGGTCCTGGTCGATATCGGCGACCACCAGTCGATTTCCGAAAACCTCAGCACGTTCTCATCCCACATTCTCAACCTGGCTTCCATCGTCGAGCGCCTGGCGCCTCCGGCCCTGGTGCTGATTGACGAAATCGGAACGGGCACCGACCCCGAGCAGGGCGCGGCGCTGGCCGTCGCCCTGCTGGAACATTTCACGCGGCAGGGTGCACTTGTTGCGGTCACGACGCACTACCACAAGGTGAAGGAGTACGGGTACAACCATGCCGGAGTCATCAACGCTTCGGTCGAGTTCGACGACGAAACATTGCGCCCGACGTTCCGGCTTCTGCTGGGAACGGCGGGATCGAGCAGCGGATTGGAAATCGCCGAGCGTCTCGGGCTGCCCGCCCGCCTTGTGTCGCGAGCCCGGGAATTGATCGACGAGCGAACACTGCAAGGTGATCAGTTTCTTTCCGAGCTGCGCATGCAATTGCAGCAGGCGGCAGAAAAAAACCGCGCGGCCGACTCGCAGGCCGAACAGTTGCGCCGCCAGCAGGAACAGATGCGGCGCGATGCGTTGGCGCAACAGATGCAGCAGGAGGACGAGGCGATTCGAAGGTTGACACGCAGACTGCGCGAACTGGAAGAAAGCTTTCTCAAGGAGGCGCGCGGCTCGCTGCGCAAGGCCGAGGATCGCCTGTTGGCGGCGCAACTGCGGCGCGAGCAGGAACGGAAGACTCAGTTTCTCAAGGAGAAATTTCTGCACGAGATCCAGACGGGGAAACCCCATCAGACTGAGTCGCCCGAATTGAAGGCAGGCGACCGTGTGACGATCGTTTCACTGCGCCAGCAAGGCAAGATTCTGGAACTGTCAGCCGAACGCGCCGTGGTTGAAGTTTCAGGCAAGCGGCTTTCGGTGCCCGCCGCCGATGTGGAACCGACTGGACCAGCCGAGAAAAAGCCGGCCTTTTTGCCTGAGAACGTGCGGCTGCACCGGACCGGTGAGGAAACCAGCGCCGAGTTGAACGTAGTTGGCTGCACCGTGGAGGAAGCCCTGGAGCGCGCCGACAAATTTCTCGATCAGGCTGTGCTGTCACGGCACGACAGTGTGCGGATTATTCATGGGTTTGGAACGGGCAAGCTGCGGCGCGCGCTGGCCGATTTTCTCAAGGGTCATCCCCACGTGGGTTCTCACCGGATTGCAGATGCAGATCATGGCGGGGGCGGCGTTACCATTGTGGAGTTGGCCACTTGAAAAGGGGTCAGGAGTCAGGCGTCAGGGTTCAGGGAATTGTGGATTGAGGATTGCGGATTAAGTGACGCCAACGACTTGATCGTCGAAGAGGCCCGATTACCTGAGATTAGACTTCCAAACGGCAATCGCAATTCCCTGACCCTGACCCCTGACCCCTCGTTTAGCAGTAGAATCATTGTTAAAAATGGGTATGTACCCCGAGAGTTTCATCGAACAGATACGCGACGCCGCCAGCCTGGTCGGAATCATTGGCGAGTACGTCCGGTTGAAAAAAAGCGGCAAGGACTGGGCCGGGCTTTGCCCGTTTCACAACGAAAAAACGCCTTCGTTCCGCGTAAACGAAGAAAAGCAGATTTTCAAATGCTTCGGTTGCGGCGCCGGCGGCGACATCTTCAAGTTTCTGATGCTGGTCGAGCAACTCACGTTTCCGGAAGCAATTGAACGGCTGGCTGAACGAACCGCCATCCCCCTACCCGAGCGCACGTCAACCGACTCAGTGGGACCAAAGATCGATCGAGATCGACTCCGTACGATCATGGAACAAGCGAGCCAGTTCTACCAGCAACAGCTTGTGGCCAATGAGGATGCCTGTAAATATCTGGAGCAACGGGGAGTTACGCCAGAAGCCATTCGTCAGTTCGGGCTGGGCTATGCACCGCCGGGCGGCGTGCTTATCAAGTACCTGACGGCAAAGGGGTACAAGCCGCGGGAGTTGGAATCTGTTGGCTTGGCTAAGTCGATTTCTGAGGCCAACTATCAGGACAACTTCCGTCACCGCATCCTGTTCCCGATCAAAGACTTGTCCGGTAAGGTGATCGCCTTCGGCGGGCGGGCTCTTGGCGACGGCTTCCCAAAGTACCTGAACTCACCGGAAACGGCGTTGTATACTAAAAGCAGAAACTTATTCGGGCTCGAATCATCTAAGGATTGGATACGCAAGAGCGGTCTGGCGGTGCTGGTTGAAGGCTATTTTGACTGGCTGATACCGTTTCAAAGTGGCATACACAATATCGTGGCATCCCTAGGCACGAGTTTAACGGTTCAGCAGGTCCGGCTGCTCGGTCGTTTTGCCCAGAAAGTGGTCGTCAGCTACGATCCGGATTCGGCTGGAGTTTCCGCCGCTAGAAGATCGATTGACCTGTTTTTGGAAGAAGGGTTTAGAATAAACATTCTGTCCCTTCCGGGGGGACAGGATCCAGACAGTTTCATCCGTGGGAAAGGGGTGGATCTTTACCGCAACTTTTTGAAAACTTCTGTTCCCTACATGGACTTTCTGTTGCAGAGCTTTGTCAGGGAGGAGAAGAATCCGACTAGTCCAAAGAGCAAGGTCAACGTTCTCAACAAATTGTTGCCCTACTTGGGAAAAGTATCCAATCGCGTGGAGCGGTCGGAATACGCTGCCCGACTGGCCGAGAAACTGCAACTGGACAACGCCCTCATACTCGGCGAACTGAAAAAAGTGGTGCTCCAGCGAGGAGCCCACATTCGATTACCGAAAGTCGCCGAAACACAAGCGATCCACCTTGCCGAACGCAAGTTTCTCAAGATTCTTCTGGATGCCCCCGCCATTGCTGGTGACGTGCTTGCCGGAGTCGACCTAGATGACTTCCGCGGGCTGGCGACCGAACCGATCATGCGGTCGGTGCTGGAAGTTCACCGGCAAGGCGCAGAAGTCAACTTTCTCAATGTCGAGAAAAAACTGGAAGACGAACAGGATCGGCGTATGCTGAGCGAATTTGCTTTGGGCGCGTCCTCGACTGACTGGGAAGCGACGGCGGCAGAGGCGCGGCGATGTTTGGTCGCGCTGCGCCGGCTGAATTTGGCCAATCAGAAACGCAGGCTGCTGGCGCTGATTGGAGACGCGGAGAAAGTTCAGAACCAGGCCGAACTGATCAGGCTGATGGAGAAAAAGCGCCAGTTGGATCGGCAACTGCTGACCTTACCGGACGCCTGAAGATCAGTGGGCAGTTGGCAGTAGCAGTTGGAGAAAAAAATGAGCGTTGGCATCAGAAAGGAGTCGGGATTTGTCTATTGAAGATAAATACGACGGCGTAAAAGATCTCATCATTCTCGGCAAGGAGAAGGGCTACCTCCTCTACGACGAGATCAACGATATTCTTCCGCCCGATATCAGCTCGGCCGAAGACCTGGACAATATTTTTGATTTGTTCGGAAACGCCGGAATCGAGGTCATCGATTCGGAGGAAGCGTTCCACGCGGGGAAAAACAAGGACGCTACCAAGAAGGTCGAAGAAGAAGCCGACGAAGGCGAGACCGGAGCCGTACCGGAAATCCTCGACAAGACCAACGATCCGGTCCGGATGTATCTGCGCGAAATGGGCACGGTGCCCCTGCTGAGCCGCGAGGGCGAGGTCGAAATCGCCAAGCGGATCGAGAAGGGGCAAAAGACCGTCCTGAAAGCTTTGTCGCGTTCTCCGATTGTTCTGCGCGAGCTCATCCGGATCGCCAAGGGCCTCAAAACCGGAGAAATCGGCATCCGCGAGGTCGTATCGTTTAGCGACGACGAGCTGACCGACGAGCGTATCATTGGCCGCCGGGATGAAACAATGCAGGTCGTCCAGCAGATTCACGACATGGATAGGCAGACGCACCGCATTCGGCGCGAGCTGGCCAAGACACGCAAGGACACGCGACCGTATAAGCGGAAACTGTGGAGACTGGCGCGCTACCGGATTCCGATCGCTCAGCTGATCCGTGCCATCGATTTTGCTGCGCAGATGCATGTGCGACTGGTTGGCGCCATCAAATCAGTCGTCGACCGGATCGTCTCGCTTGAACGCGAGCGCCGGCGCCTTGTCAAAATCCAGGAAGGCCCGCTGAAAATCGAGGAGTCCAAAAAGATCAAGCGGCGGTTGCGCGAGATCGACAACGAGATCCGCGAAATCGAAGCGCTTTCGATGGCGGCAGCTCCCGAACTGAAGCGAACGCTGGCCACCATCAAGGGCGGCGAGCTGGAAGCCGACATCGCCAAGAAAGAACTGGTCGAAGCCAACCTGCGGCTGGTAGTTTCCATCGCCAAGAAGTACACCAACCGCGGTCTGCAGTTTCTGGATCTCATCCAGGAAGGCAACATCGGGTTGATGAAGGCCGTCGACAAGTTCGAGTACCGGCGCGGTTACAAGTTTTCGACCTACGCGACGTGGTGGATCCGGCAGGCCATCACCCGCGCCATCGCCGATCAGGCGCGCACCATCCGTATCCCGGTGCATATGATCGAGACGATTAACAAGCTGATCCGGACGTCGCGCAGCCTGGTACAGGAATACGGCCGTGAACCAACTTCAGAAGAGATCGCTCTGAAGATGGACATCCACGTCAGCAAGGTGCGCAAAATTCTCAAGATCGCGCAGGAGCCGATTTCGCTGGAGACTCCGATCGGCGAAGAGGAGGACAGTCACCTGGGCGACTTTATCGTCGACCGCGGGATCCTGTCTCCGGCCGAGGCTGTCATCAACATTAACTTGAAGGAACAGACTTCCTCCGTGCTGAAGACACTCACGACGCGCGAGGAGCAGGTCATCCGCATGCGCTTCGGCATCGGCGACGGCAGCGAACATACGCTTGAGGAAGTGGGCCAGAAGTTTTCGGTCACTCGCGAGCGCATCCGCCAGATTGAGGCCAAGGCGCTGCGAAAACTGCGTCATCCTTCCAGGAGCCGCAAGCTGCGGGCCTTTCTGGAAAGTTCAGGCAGAGACTAGGGG
>JBPCNK010000278.1:0-9319 GCA_051001345.1 Acidobacteriota bacterium
TCAGATTGGCCAGGCGCTCCTCCAGATCGAGGGGATCGCGCACGCCGCGCACATGCCGGCTTTTGTCCTCGACGCCGACAAGCAGCGTTCCGCCCGCGGTGTTGGCGAAGGCGACGATCGTCTTGAGCGCGCCGTCCGGCGTGGAGAGGTCGCGCTTGAACTCGAGGGTCTTGCCCTCCGGGCGCTTGAGCAGCTCGACGAGGTCCATGCACTCGGAAGTTTACTCGGAAGCACTGGGTAAGATCAACCTTCCGACCTCACCGCACCTCACCCCTACGAACAGCCCTCGCACCGTGTCGATAGTCCAGCGCCGAATGAAATCGCGACGGATGTTTCCCATGGCTCATTGGCTCCTGAATCGGTAAGCCATTTCCAACTAACCCGAAAAGCCAATCCGGCTTATGCTCTAATCCGAGAAGATCTCTCCAGTGGAAGGGGCGCAGTCGGGATCTTGGCCGAGGCGGAAGAGCTGAGACTGGATTTTGTACTGACCTATGACCACGACTTCCGCAAGCGACTCTCCAACGCCCTTGGTACAACGAAGCTTATGAATCCGTCGGTCTATTGGGCCAGAGTTAACTCGGAGGTTAGCGCGGATTAATCGGATGAACACGGATGAACACGGATGAACACGGATTACCTGCAGTAGATTGGCGCTGCTGAGTGCAGTTAATCCGTCCGTTTAATCCGTGTTAATCCGCGCTAATGATTTAGAAATGACCTTGAACTCCCCCGACTGGGTTTGCAATTTCAACAAACTGCCTGCATGCTTCGCTTGATTCGCGATAATTCGTGACTAGAAGGGACAGGCTTCAGGGGAATTGCGAATTGTTGATTGCGTGACAATTGAAGATGAATAGTTCATCCACAACCAATCTGCAATTCCCTGGAGCCTGGAGCCTGAAGCCTGAAGCCTGCCTTATCTGCCTCTCCTTCCTGGCGCTCGCGGGATGTGCTACCACGTCGGCCCGCGAGCCCCGCGAATGGCGCATCTACAGCGCCGATGAGGCGGGAACTAAATACTCCGAGCTCGACGAGATCAATCGGTCCAATGTGGCGGCCCTTGCGCCTGCCTGGGTTTTCCGCTCCGGAGACATGCGCAAGAGCCCGGCCTCGACCATTCAATGCAATCCGATCATTGTCCGTGCAGTGATGTATCTGTCGTCGCCGGCGCTAAAGGCCATCGCGTTGCAAGCTGCATCCGGACGCAAGATCTGGGAATTCGATCCCGGCGGCGTCCGCAGCGGCGTCAGCCGCGGCCTGACCTACTGGGAGTCGGGCGTCGATCGCCGCATTTTTTATGCGGTCGGCCCGTTCCTCTACTGTCTGGACGCCGCTACAGGCAAGCCGATTGCAAGCTTCGGCGAAGGCGGCAAGGTCGACCTGCGAGAGGGACTGGACCAGGATGTCTACTTTCTCTCGGTCACGGCCACTTCACCGGGCATTGTGTACCGGGATTTGCTGATCATGGGATCCAGCGTCGGTGAGGGGCCTGGACCCGCGGCACCGGGGCACATCCGCGCTTACGACGTTCGCAGCGGGGAACGCAAATGGATCTTCCATACGATTCCCTATCCAGGAGAGCCGGGACACGAAACCTGGCCTGCGGATGCATGGAAGACAGCGGGAGGGGCCAACGCCTGGGGTGGATTCACTCTGGATAGGGAGCGCGGGCTTGTTTTTTGCGGCACAGGTTCACCTGCCTATGACCATTACGGCGGCAATCGGACCGGAAAGAATCTGTACGGAAACTGCATTCTGGCGCTCGAGGCGCATACCGGCAAGCTGCGATGGCACTTTCAGGTCGTGCACCACGACCTGTGGGACTACGACTTGGCCTGCCCGCCCAACCTGGTGGCGATCGAGCGCGACGGACGCAGGATCGATGCGGTAGCCCAGGCCAGCAAAATGGGCCACTTGTTCGTGCTGGATCGCGAGACGGGAGTGCCGCTTTTACCGGTAGAGGAGCGCCCGGTTCCTGCCTCGGCGATTCCCAATGAGAAGTCGTGGCCCACTCAGCCCTTTCCGCTCAAGCCGCCGCCATACGCGCAGCAGCGCTTCACCGCAGCCGAGGTTGCCGATCTCTCGCCCGCCTCCCGTGCCTCGGTGCTCGAGCGGCTGTCGAAGATGCGCACCGGGGGGATCTTTCTCCCGCCCGGTCTTCAAGCTTCCGTCGCGCTGCCGCAGTTCAACGGCGGGACAAACTGGGGCGGGGCGGCATTCGATCCGCGGACAGAGATGCTCTACGTGAATGCGAGCAACGAGTCAGAATGGATCTCGATGGTTCCGTCACAGCCGCGGGAAGGAACGACCTTGCACGAGTTTGGCACGCAACTGTATCGGGCCGCCTGTTCGAGCTGCCACGGCGTAGGAAACCCGCGGAATCCAGCCGCCTCGCTGGCCTCGCTCAAAAACGTCAAGGAGCGAATGTCGAAGGCAGATCTGCTTAAACTTTTGGAGACCGGCCGGGGGCAGATGCCGTCGTTCTCCACCCTGGCAGAGGTCGAGAAGCGCGCGCTGGTCGCGTTTCTCTTCGGCGAAGGCGCTTCGCAGCGAGTCGACAGTTCCGCCCTCGTGTCGAGTTGGGCGCGCCGGATTCCCTTCGTTGCCACGGGGCACAATGTCTTCCGGGATCCCAACGGTTACCCTGCCAATCGGCGCCCGTGGGGTACGCTCAACGCCATCAATCTCAGCCGCGGCGAGATCGTCTGGCAGGTCCCATTGGGTACCTATCCCGCACTCGAGGCAAAGGGGTATCCACCAACCGGCACGTTCAACATGGGAGGACCGATGGTGACCGCGGGCGGACTGATCTTTATAGGCGCGACCATGGACGAGCGCTTTCGCGCGTTCGACAGCAGCACCGGCAAGGTGCTTTGGGAATTCCAGCTGGACGCCGGAGGATATGCGACGCCTGCCACGTTCGAGGCCGACGGCCGGCAGTATGTGGTGATCGCAGCAGGCGGAGGCGGCAAGCCCGAAACGAAGCCCGGAGATGCCTACTACTGCTTCGCTCTGCCGCGCTAAGCGCGGCGACGATCGTGTCCGAGCCACGAGCGTGTCCGGGCCACGAGCGTAAGCGAGTGGGCAATCAGTGGCAACAATTACGAGTTACGACCCCTGTTTGGGGCGTTGCCACTGGTTATGGCGCGTATCTATGATGGCTCCAAAATGGATCCGCGCGGGCCTAAGGAAAACGTATGTCAGTCAATTTGTCGATTAAAAACGTCCCAAATGAGTTGGCAAAAAAACTGCGCCGCCGAGCTCTGCGTCATCATCGTTCCATTCAGGGCGAGTTGATGACGATTCTCACAGAGTGCTTGATCGACCAGGAGCAGGTCACTGTCGAACAGGCTTTCGAACAAAGTTCGCAAGCTGGGCTTGCGCACCCGGTCGGAGTCCAAGCGCATGATCCGTCGAGACAGGGATGCCCGTTAAGGTTGTGGATTCGTCTGCCCTGGCGGCGATCCTGTTTGGTGAACCAGAGGGAGCGGCCCTGGTCGAACGCTTGAGGGGAAGCACCATGACTGCGAAGTCAGGGCGGAGCTGATCATGCTGGACCAGGAACTTCTGAAAGTCGTAACGCGGATTAATCGGATTGACACGGATTACCTGCAGTAGGTTGGCGCAAGAATCAAAACAAGTTGTTGTCTTGAGACTCTTAAGGTGCTAAATTTGATGTCATATTCATAGTCCTTAAGGGAGCTAATATCATGGATCTCGAGCAGGATATTCGTTCGGTTACGGAGTTGAAACGCCATACCCGCGAAATACTCGAACAGGTTCATCAAACGGGAAGACCGGTTGTTGTGACCGTAAACGGGAAGGCAGACGCAGTTCTCATGGATGTGAAAACGTATGAGAAGCATCTCAAGGCGCGCAATCTAGCCAAGCTGCTGGCCGAGGCAGAACAAGATATCGCCGCAAAGCGAACACGTCCCATTCGCACTTTCTTGAGAGAGTTCAAGGGTGCCCACAAAATTCCGCGTTGAGATTACCGACTCCGCTGAAAATGACATCGAGGAAATCTGGACATTCCTCACTGAAGACAATCCAGAAGCGGCAACACGATTTGTGGTTCAGATTGAAAACAGAATCGACACCCTTGAGCATTTTCCGGAACGCTGTCAGATTGCCTCTGAGAGTGGACTCCTGGGAACGCGATACCGACAGCTCTTAGTCGGTAATGACCGGGTGATTTTCAGGGCTTCCGTGAAAACCGTTTTCGTGCTCCGCGTCATACACGCGGCGAGGCTGCTGGATATTTCGTTGTTTGAGGAAGCCGGACCGTAATTGGGAATGGCCTTCAACTCGCCCGACTGGGTCTTTGCAAATTTCAACAAACTGTCTGCAGGCTTCGATTGAGTCACGATAATTCGTGACTCAAGAGGGGATAGGCTTCAAGGATTTGCGAATTATTGATTGAGTGCCAACTGAAAAGGAATGCGAATTTGTTCTGCTTGCACCTGGAACGCATCTTCGGCACAGAGTTGACTCGGAGTTAGCGCGGATTAATCGGATTAACGCGGATTAACACGGATTACCTGCAGTAGGTTGGCGCAGATGAGTGCAGTTAATCCGTTTGATCCGTGTTAATCCGCGCCAATGAATTATTGACTATTACATAACCTAGTGACATTTAGCATCAGATCGAGTCTACTCTCCGGCATGGGACATCCAGCCGGAGTAAAGTTTGATCGCACCAAACTGGAGTGGCGGCGTATGCGGGCAGCGCGACTGCTCCGGGAAGGGCTCAGTGAGTCCGAAGTGGCACGCCGGGTCGGCGTCCATCGCCAGTCAGTCAATCGTTGGGCAAAGCAGTTTGCCGCGGGCGGAAAAAAGGCGCTCAAGCAGGCGCCGCGCACCGGGCGCCCGGCGCAGCTTTCGCGTCGTGACCTGCAGGGCATCGAGCAAGGTCTCAAACGCGGGCCGGAAGCACTGGGATATGGCACCAGTTTGTGGACCTCCTGGCGGGTAGCCGATCTGATTGAGCGGGAGTGCGGGGTCAAGTATTCGACGGTGCACGCCTGGCGCGTTCTTCGAGCGCTGGGTTGGACACCGCAACGGCCTGCGGGCCGGGCACTGGAACGGAACGAGACGGCCATCCGGACGTGGAAGCGGGTGCGCTGGCCCCAGCTAAAAAAAACGCCCAAAAACGGGGCCAAACGATCGTCTTTGTCGACGAAAGCGGATTGAGCGAGCGGCCCCACCGCTATCGCACTTGGGCGCCCCGGGGCCAGACGCCGGTTTTGCAGTATCACTTTCGATGGAAAACGCTGTCGCTGATGGCAGGCATCACCTGGTGGAACTTTTACTTCCGACTGTTCCCCGGATCGATCAAGGCGCCTCAGATCATCGAGTTCCTGACTCATCTGATGCGCCACCTGCGCCGCCCGTTGCTGGTCATCTGGGACGGACTGCCCGGTCACCGCAGCGGCGCAGTCCGCGACTTTGTCGCAGCACAGGAAGGTGGACTGACGTTGGAGTTCCTCCCGGCCTACGCGCCCGAACTCAATCCGGTGGAACATATCTGGGGCTACTTGAAATCTCATGAGATCCCGAACCTTTGCCCGCACGAACTCTGGCAGCTCAGTGATGCGGCCCGAAACGCGTTGCGCCGAATGCGTCGCCGGCCCACCCTCGTGCGTGCTTTCTGGAAACAGGCCGAGCTGTTCGCATGTCACTAGGTTATGTAATACTCAATAGGAATGCGCTTGAACTCCCCCAACTGGGCCTGCAATTTCAACAAACTGCATGCAGATGAATAGTTCATCCACAACCAATCGGCAATTCCCTGGAGCCTGGAGCCTGCTGCCGATTCTCGCGCTTTTCTGCGGAGCGTTGCTGGCGCGGCAAGCCGGAGAAACTCCGAAATCGGCGCGCCCAGTGACTTTCACGCGCGGCGTACTGGAGGTCCCCACCTACACGTTTGGCCGTTCCGAGACGGTTGCTCCGCTATTTCCCTCGCAGGCAAGCAGCGGCCTTTACCCGTACGCCGCACTCGACCGCGACTCGCTCAGCCGCCGGCCCGTGCCCGTCAAGTATGAATCGCTGACTCTGGAGAATGAAAGCGTGCGCGTCGTCCTGCTCCCGGAACTGGGCGGGCGCATCTGGTCGGCGCGGGATAAGACCGCCGGCCGCGAGATCTTTTACTACACCAGCGTGATCAAACCGACCGGCTACAACCAGCGCAGCGGATGGCCGGCCGGCAATCTGGAAGTCTACGGGCCGTACGACGCGCACATGCTGACTTGGCCAGGCGAGCCCTGGCCGTGGGCCCTCTCGCGCAACAGCGACGGCAGCGCCACTGTCGTTGTCTCGCACATCGACCACTTCTTTCGAAACAAAGTCTCCATGGCTGTGAAACTCTATCCGGGCCGCTCGTTTGTTGAACTGACGATCCAGTTGCGCAACAACAACCCGTTGCCCAATCGTTATCTCTTGTGGACAAACGCCGGCATACCGGCTACGGCCGGCACGCGCTTTGTCTACCCGATGACCCGGACGATCGCCCACGATAGTTCTGAGCTGGGAACGTGGCCCCTGGCGCGCGGCGTTGACCTGAGCTGGTACAAGAACAACCAGAATATGCTCGGGGTTTTTGGCCTCGATCTCCACGATCACTTCATCGCGGCCTACGACTATCAATCCGATTACGGCACGGTCTGCTACGCCAATCGCCTGCTGGCGCGCGGCGTAAAAACGTGGACCTGGGGAACGGGCGCCGCGGCGATGCGGCAGATGGCTACTTATACCGACACCGCTGTTCCTTACATCGAAGTCCAGAGCGGACGGTTTGTCTGGGATGGAAACTACGAGTTCATCGATCCGGGCCGAAGCGACGGCTGGACAGAATATTGGTATGGCGCCGGCGGCCTGGGAGGTTTGACGACAGCCAACCGCGATACGGCGATCTTTTTTGACGCGCCCGCGGGACATCGTGGAACCGCTACATTGGCGGTCAAGGCTACGGGCGACTTTCCCGAGGCAACCTTCGAACTCAAGGCGGACGGGAACACGATCTGGCGCGCGCAACACCCACTCGCGGTCGGCGGCGTGTACCGCGCAAAAATCCAGCTGATGCCGGAAGCAGCGGATAAGGTCTTGCGATTGACGATCCGATCCGCCGGCGAGCTGCTCGTTGATCGCTCCTTTCATCCCGATGGCAGTCACCCTGACTCGGTCTTGGCGACCGACTCGATTCCGCGCAAGTATGGTCCGGTCGAGACGCTCGCGGCCGAGGAGGTGTATCAGAAAGGCGTAGCTCACGAAAAGTTTGGCCAATTGGAACAAGCGCGCCAGGCTTACCAGGCTGCTCTGTCCAAAGACGGCCAGTTCACGGCGCCTCATTTGCGGCTGGGGCTGATGGCGCTCGAAGATATGCAACACGAGCCGGCCATCGAGCATTTCGTGAAAGTGCTGGCCCGCGACCCCACTCACAATGATGCGCACTACTTTCTGGCCGTCGCCTACGGCGAGTTGGGCAATGATACCCAAGCCAAACGCCATTACTCCCGGCTGCTTCCTTCGTCTGGAAAGTTTGACCAGCGCGATTACGGCCTGGGATTGCTGGCGTTGCGCACCGGCGATCTCGAGGAAGCTCGAGTGTGGCTGTCACGGGCCGTGGCCGCAACGCCCACGCAGTTGCCGCTGCGCCAGGCTTACGCTGTGCTGCTGCGAAGACTCGGCCGCGCGGCCGAAGCGCGTAAAGAGGGTGAGGCGATCCTGCAGTTGGACCCGACCAACGCGCTGGCGCAGGCCGAAAAGATTTTCCTGGCTGATTCGTCCGGCGCGGCGACGCGCGACTGGACGACATTGGATCGGGCTTGTGCGCGCCACGCTCAAGGGTATCTGGAGCTGGCCACCGAATACTTCAAGCTGTCGGCCTGGAAGGAGGCACGCCGCGTGGTTGAGCGCGGCATCGATGTGGCAACGGCGGCAGGCCAGACGCCTTATCCGCTGCTTCATTATTATCGCGCCTACGCGGCCGACCGCAGTGGCGACCAGGCGACGACGCGTCAGGCGCTGGCCGCCGCGCGCGCCCAGCTTCTCAGCATCGAGATCTTTCCGTTTCGCCGCGAAACGATTACCGTGCTGACCCGTGCCCTGGCCATCGAGCCGCAGGACGCTAACGCCGCCAGCCTGCTCGGCGAAATCCTCTACAGCCGTTCGCGTCGCCAGGAAGCGCAAGCTGCCTGGCGTTTGGCCCTGCGGTCCGACCCGAATCACTTTTTGGCGTTGCGCGATCTCGGCATGGCGGTTCTCCAGTCCGGACAGACTGAAGAAGCCCTGGTGCTGCTTGCTCGCGCATCCGAGCAGCGTCCGGACCATCTGGCGACGACGATCCTGGTTGCGCGCCTGCAGGCGCGCGCCGGCCATGCAGACGTCGCGCGGCAAGTGCTCGAGCGGGCGCTGGTGCTGCAACCGCGCAACGATCACCTGATGGAGAATCTGGCATGGGTCGAGGCCCAGTCCGGGCGATACCAGCGCGCGATTGAATTGCTGACAGAGCACACCTTCGAGCCGAGGCATCAGTCCTATTCGCTGCTCCACCTTTACCAGGCGGCGCGATTGATGGCGGCGCTCGAATCGGCCAAAAAGGGGATGCATGCCGCAGCCATCGACCACGTGCGGGCCGGCCAGCGCCCTCCGGTCAGTCTCGGAGTGGATGATTTCGCGACGCTGCAAAGCGCTCGCCTGCTGGTTTTCGAAGCGGTCCTGCATCAGGCGGCAGGTGCTTCAGCGGCAGCTTTACGATTGTGGAAAACGGCGGCAGAAACTGGAACGGGCGGCAACAGAGAAGAAGAGTTGTTTGCTGCGGTCGCGCAGGACAAAGTGGGCCAAAACGCCGCCGCCGAAGAGCGTTTGAGGCCTTACATGAACGCAGTCGAGGGCGAAGATAAAGAAAACAATCCCGCCGAAACCCGCGCGCTGGCTCATTACCTTTCCGGCATCTACGCAGCCTTCCGAGGCCAACCCGACCAGGCCCGCGCGAGTTTTCGCCGTTCCCTTGAAATCGATCCATCTTTACTGTGGGCACAGCAAGCGTTGGCCTGGCTCGAGGCAGGATTGCTGACCAAAGTCGTCAGTCGCTAGTTCAGTCGCCAGTCGCCAGTCGCCAGATGTTCAGTGCCGCGACCAAAGGGAACGCGTCCATGCCGCCGTTTGCGGTCAGCACGATCACTAATGAGTCGCCAGTCGCCAGTCGCCAGATGAACGATTCGACACTGCGAAATGCGCGGCGATGTTCAGTGCCGCGACGTTCCGTGGCGCGGGACAAAGGGGAGGGGGGACGGCGACCCTTCCCGCCTTGCCAACG
>JBPCNK010000279.1:0-11496 GCA_051001345.1 Acidobacteriota bacterium
CAGCGCGGCATACCCGCAATCGGGTGCTGTAGGCTGTATGCCGCAGGCGGGCGACTCTGCCTATTGCTTGTTGCCGCTTCCCGGTTTGGGTGTCGGCTCGGCCGCGCTGGGTCTCTGCGGTGAATGAATCTCCCACTAACTGATAATCCCCGCCAGCGTCGCCGTCAGGCAGGTCGCCAGGAAACCACCCAACAGGGCGCGCATACCGAGGCGCGCCAAGTCCGATCGCCGGTTGGGCGCCAGCCCTCCAATCCCGCCAATCTGGATTCCAATCGACGAAAAGTTGGCGAATCCGCACAACGCATACGTCGCAATCAGCTCCGAACGGGGCTGCAAAAGCGCGCTGACGTTGCCTCCGACCGGAGACAATTTCAGGTAGGCCACAAACTCGTTGAGAACCAGCTTGGTTCCGAGCAGATCACCAACCCGGGCGGCGTCCGCCCAAGGCACACCCATCAGAAAAGCCAGCGGCGCAAACAGCGAGCCAAAGATCAATGACAGACTGAAAGGCTGTCCGAGCCGTGCGTTGAGCCCGGTTGCGCCGCCCATCCAGCTCAGCAAGGCGTTGACAAGGGCAATCATCGCGATAAAGGCAATCAGCATCGCCGCCACGTTGATCGCCAACTGCATCCCTTCGCCGGCGCCTCGGGAGGCGGCATCGATCAGATTGGCATCGGTCTTTTCCATGTTGATCTTGACGAGGCCTGCTGTCTCGGCTGTCTCCTTCTCCGGATAAAGCATCTTTCCCATCATCAAGCTGGCGGGCGCGGCCATGACGCTGCCGGTCAACAGGAAGACCGGATCAATGCCCAGTCCGATGTAGGCGGCCAGCACGCCGCCTGACACGGTGGCCATGCCCCCGATCATGATCGTCAACAGCTCGGACATCGTCATGGTTTTGATAAACGGGGCGATCACCAGCGGCGCCTCGGTCTGCCCCATGAACACATTGGCGGCATTGGAAAGTGACTCGGCGCCGCTGGTGTGCATCGTTCGCTGCATGACAACCGCCATCACGTAGACAATGCGCTGCATGGCTCCCAGGTAATAAAGGATCGCAAACAGCGAGGCGACGAAAATAATCGTGGGGAGAATCCGGAACGCAAACACCATTCCGTATTGGTTGACAAATCCGACCGGGTCGGGCAGCGTGCGGCTGATCGTCTCGATGTAGACCGGATCGGCCAATCGTCCAAAGACAAACTTGGCCCCTTCGTTGGAAAACGCCAACAGCTCCGCCACGCCCTTTCCGATCTTGTTGAAGATCGCAAAGCCCAAACGCGTACGGAGTATGAACAGCGCAAAAACAACCTGCAGAGCGATTCCCCAGGCAACGACCCGCCACCGAATGGCGGCACGGTCGTTTGACGCCAGGTAGGCGATCCCGAGCAGCAGCGCCAGTCCGACAAATCCGAGCAGCCGATTTGCCAAGGGCGACGGGGTATCCCGCACCAACTGATGCAGCGGCCGCGCCGGCTCCGGGGCCACCGTGGAAGGCGCCGTCGGTTCCGGGGCCACCGTGGGCGGCGCCGCCTGCGCGAAAACCACAGCGGACTGAACCAAGATCAAAGCGGCCAGAAGCAGCGCCGCGCTACAGGTTTTCGTGAGCTTTCTCATGATTCAGGCTCCAGGCTTCAGGCTCCAGGCTTCAGGGAATTGCGGATTGAAGATTTCAATCCACAATCCCCAATCCGCAATTCAATCCCCACTCCCCAATCTCCAATCCCCAATTTTCCAAATAACTCGTCCACCTACAATCGTCATTACCGCTCGTCCGCGCAATTTCCAACCGTGAAAGGGCGAATTGCGGCTTCTGGACTGAAAGAGGTTGATATCGACCACATGCGTTAGATCGGGATCAATCACGGTGACATCGGCTGCGGCCCCTGCTGTCAAAGTGCCGGCCGGGATGCGCAAAATCTGCGCGGGACGCGTCGACATCAGTTCCACCATCCGGCTCCAGCTGATCTTGCCGGTGTGAACCAGCCGGTCGAGAACCAGGCTGACGGACGTTTCCAGTCCAAGTATGCCGAAGGGAGCGTGATCGAATTCGAGCATCTTCTCATTGCTGTTGTGCGGCGCGTGGTCGGAGGCGATACAGTCGATCGTTCCATCTTCGAGACCGGAAATGACAGCCTCGACATCTTCGCGCGCCCGCAACGGAGGAGCCATTTTGAAGTTCGTGTCGTAGCCTTCCACCGCTTCATCGGTCAATGTAAAATGATGCGGTGTGACTTCGGCCGTCACGGAGATCTTGTGCCCCTTGGCCCGGCGAACCATCTCGACGGCGCCGGCAGTCGAGATGTGAGCAATGTGCGCGCGCGCCCCCGTCAATTCGGCCAGGATAATGTCGCGGGCGACCTGCGCGTCTTCGGCCGAGCGGCTCAAGCCGCGCAGCCCGAGCCGCGTAGATACGGCGCCTTCGTTCATGACACCTTTGGCGCCCAGGTCCAGGTCTTCACAGTGGTCGATGACTGGAACATCGTAAAGTCTGGAATACTCCATGGCACGGCGCATGACTTGGGAGTTCTGCACCGGCCGGCCATCGTCGGTGATGGCGCGAGCGCCGGCGCGCACCATCTCTCCGATTTCAGCCAACTCCTTGCCCAGGCTTCCTTTCGTGATGGCGCCTGCGGGAAATACCCGCACGCCGGAACCCTCGGCGGCGGCCCGCTCAACAATGTAGCGGGTAACCGACTCGTTGTCGTTGACCGGCTGGGTGTTGGGCATGCACAGCAAGGCTGTGAACCCGCCCGCTGCTGCTGCTGCTGTGCCTGTTGCGATCGTCTCCTCGTCCTCGCGCCCCGGTTCCCGCAAATGGACGTGCATGTCAATTAGCCCGGGAACGACGATCTTTCCCTCCAAATCGATCGTCTTTACGCCGCGCACTTTCAGGTTCTTTCCCAGGTCTGCGACAGATCCCTTTTCAATAAAGACATCGGCTACGCGGTCTACTCCGTTGGCCGGATCGACGACATGTCCTCGACGCAGCAACAGCTTCATCGCATTGCCTCGGTCTCTTCCGGCCCGGCCGCCAGCAAAAACAATATGGCCATGCGGACAGCGACGCCGTTGGTTACCTGTTCTAGAATCACCGACTCGGCTCCGTCGGCCACATCGCTTGAGATCTCCACGCCCCGATTCATCGGCCCGGGATGCATGACCAGAACATCGCGAGAAGCCACCTGGAGCTTGTCGCGGCTCAGGCCGAACTCGCGGAAATACTCACGCACTGACGGGAAAAAGACTTCCTCCTGCCGCTCCAGTTGGATTCGCAACATGATGACGACGTCGGCCTTCTCCAGGGCGCGGTTCATGTCGTAAGTAACATCGGCGCCCAAGTTGGAGAGCCCCGGCGGCATCATCGTCGGAGGGCCGCATAACACCACCTCGGCGCCCAGCTTCCGGAGCAGCCAGACATTCGAACGCGCCACTCTGCTGTGCCGGATGTCTCCGATTATGGCCACCTTCAGTCCGGCGATCGCTTTCTTATGCTCCAGAATTGTGAACGCGTCGAGCAAGGCCTGCGTCGGATGTTCATGCATGCCATCCCCGGCGTTGACAATGGGCGCCTTGCAGTAGCGCGCCAGCAGGTGCGGCGCCCCCGAGCAACCGTGGCGGATGACAATCACGTCGGGCGACATCGACTCGAGATTCCGAGCCGTGTCGATGAGCGTCTCCCCTTTGGCGACACTGCTGCCCGACGCCGAGACATTGACGGAATCGGCGCTGAGTCGCTTGGCTGCAATTTCAAAGGACGAACGTGTGCGGGTGGAAGGCTCGAAAAACAGATTGATCACCGTCTTGCCGCGCAAAGCAGGGACCTTCTTGATCGGGCGCGTGGCGACTTCCCGGAAGGATCGAGCGGTCTTGAGAATGAGATGGATGTCGTCGAGCGGGAGGGTCTCGGTGCCGAGGAGATGCTTGGTCGTTAACACCATACGCGGCGGCTGTTCACTGGAAAATGGCGCGATAGGAGCGGGAGCCCGTGCATCCTCATTGATCAATCGTCACTCGGTCGCTCCAGCCTCGAGTTGCTGCCGGGTCACCAGGTAAACACACTCTTCGTTGTCGACTTCGGGAAGCCGGACTTCGATGACTTCGTCATCGGCGGTGTCCACGTATTTTCCGACAAAGTCGGCCTGGATGGGCAGTTCGCGGTGGCCGCGATCGATTAGAACGGCCAGTTCAACCGCCTTGGGGCGGCCATAGTCGATCAGGCTGTCCAGCGCCGCGCGCACGGTACGCCCCGTGTACAACACGTCGTCGACAAGAATGATAATCTTGTCCTCTACCTTGAACTGGATCAGCGATCCCTCCACGACCGGATTGGGAGCAATCGTCGACAGGTCATCGCGATACAGCGTAATGTCAAGCGTGCCCATTTCGATGGAAATGCCGGCCAAATTCTCAATCTGCTTTTTCAGGCGCTCGGCCAAGGGCACGCCACGGCGGCGGATGCCGATCAACGCAAAAGGAGTGCGATCGACGTGGCGCTCGACGATCTCGGCTGCGACCCGCGCCGAAGCCAGATTCATCTCACGGGCCGTCATGATCTTTTTCTTGGGGGTTTTGGCCATGGCCTGCTCCGCGCAAACGCGTTAGATCATAGCATACAGTTTCAGGCTTCAGGCTTCAGGCTCTAGGACTTTCATCCGGATTCAATCGTGCCTTTCAGCTGGCGATCTCTTCCAGTATCCGGTCGACGGCCGCAGCGGGATCTGCGGCTCCCGTGATGGGCCTTCCGATGACCAGGTAATCGGAGCCCTGGCGGATCGCCTCGGCCGGGGTGAGTGTCCGTTTCTGATCGTCGCTTGATGACCACGCCGGACGAATGCCAGGCGTGATGAGCTTCTGCCGGAATCCGCTGTCGCGCAGCAGCGCCACTTCGCGGGCCGAGGCAACCATAGCGGGCAGACCGGCCGAATCGATTCCTCGGGCTAAAAACAGGACCATTTCATCCAGCCCCCGGTCTATGCCGGAACCGCGCAAAGCGGATTCGTCCCAACTCGTCAAGACGGTCACCCCGACCAGAATCGGGACGGGCCAGCCTTCCCGCTGGGACGCTTGCTCGATCTTCTCGCGGCATAACGCCATCATCGACTGGCCCCCCAGCGCATGAACCGTGAGCATGGAAACTCCCAGACGAGCTGCTTCGACAACGGCAGCGGCAACCACATTGGGAATGTCGAAGAACTTCAAGTCGAGGAAGACCTGCTGGCCCCGAGCCAGGATGTCGCCGACCAACCCGGGCCCTTCGGCGGTAAACAACCGAATCCCGATCTTGAAGCATCCTACTTTGCCCTGCAATCGCTCCACAAGGTCGAGGGCTTTCTGGCGCGATTCGACATCTAGCGCGACGATGATTTTTTCCCGTGCGTCGGGCATGGCTGGCTAACTTATCACAGAAAGCAGGGGTCAGGATTCAGGCGTCAGGGGTCAGGGAATTTCGGATTGCGCTTCAATTTCGAATGGGCGTTTCCCTGACCCCTGACGCCTGACCCCTGACCCCTGTATAATTGGCAGTTGTGAGACGATCGTCCGCGATTCTGCTTGCCGTGGCAGTTCTTTCGGCCTCCTCCGGAATATCCCAGGTCATTTCGCGACCGAAAACCCGCGACATTTCAGGCGAGGTCCCGAAGGTCTCGCGTCATTTTTCTTACGTCGACTACGACGTAATCTGGACACTCGAGAATCTCCAGGGCCAGCATCCGATTCTCAATATCGTGACCTTCACCGACATCACCTCGCCGCTGCTTCCGGCGCAGATCCGGATTTACGACCCGGACGGCAAGCGTCTGGAAGTCCGCGATCTGTCCATCGAAACCGGGGATCCGAACAATCCGTACCGCACCAGGAATCTGCGCGTGCTGCCACGATCCTTTATCGGAGTCGGCATCACCATGAAGGAACCGGGATTTGAAGAAGCCAGCCGGATGGAGATTCACTGGAACGGCCGAATCTACGAACTGACTCCGCTGGCCCCGCTTGACTTCAACATCATTGCCGAAAAGATCAACAACCTGAATATTAATTCGCCTAGAATTCAGGATGACTTCCGAATTCTCAAACTTGAGCCGATGGGAAAATCGTATCCGAAGGTGCGGTAAGGTTCCGAGCCACGAGAGTGGATTATTCACATAATGAAAAACCTAGTCACGAATTTCACGAATTTCACGAATGATCACGAATCTATGAACGGCATTGAGCACCTTTGGCCGGGCTTGCAGTTTCAACAAGCTGTTTCGGCCACCGATTTGAGCAACCCGTTGTCGAAAACCGATATGTCTTAGTGTCATTCGGGCTAATTCGTGAAATTCGTGACTAAGCTTTTTGCTTTTTTGTAAATAAACCACGCTTTACGCGCGCGGCTCGGAACAGAGGGGTCGGAACACGGAGGAAGAAATGAAAAATCTATCGCGACGGAATTTCCTGGGTGCGGCTGCCGTCGGCGCCGCCGGGTTTCGCTTTGCACGGTCTGGCGCCTCGGCTGACAAGCTGGCAGCTCTTGGCGGCAGCCCGGTGCGCTCTTCGCCGTTTCCCTCCTGGCCCGTCGTGGGCGCAGACGGCGAGAGCGCTTGGATGGATGTTTTGCGGAGCCATCGCTGGTCGCGCGGCAACGGAAACCGAGCGAAGCAATTCGAACAGGTCTGGGCCAAAACGCTGGGAGCCCGGCACTGCCTGGCGGTCGCCAACGGAACCAGCGCACTGTATCTGTCGCTCAAAGCACTCGGCATCGGCCCCGGCGACGAAGTCATTGTCCCGCCGTACACGTTTATCGCCACGGTCAACGCCGTGCTCGCCGCCTACGCGCTTCCCGTTTTTGTCGATACCGATCCGGAGACCTTTCAGATTGATGCCCGCCGCGTTGACGCGGCCGTTACCGATCGTACACGCTGCCTGATGCCGGTTCACCTGGGAGGCTCGGCAGCCGATTTGGACACGATTCTGGAGGTAGCCCGAAAGCGCCGCCTGACGGTCATCGAGGACGCTTGCCAGGCACACCTGAGTGAGTGGGGTGGCGCCAAGGTGGGAACGCTCGGAGACACGGGCTGTTTCAGCTTTCAGGCATCGAAAAACCTGAACAGCGGCGAGGGCGGCGCCGTAGTGACGAACCGCGCTGATCTGTATGAATTCTGCGAAAGCTTTCACAACAACGGCCGCGGATTCGCCACTTCGCCGGCAGCCTTTGCGTACGAAGGGACTGGCTTTAACTTACGCATTACGGAGTTCCAGGCCGCGCTGCTGCTCGAGCAGCACAACCGCCTGGAAGCCCAGTCGCGGGTGCGTGATCAAAACGCTGCGTACCTGACGCGCATGCTGGGTGAGATCGAAGGAATCGCTCCGGCGAAGATGTATCCGAAATGCACTCGCAACGCCTACCATCTCTATATGTTCCGTTATGACCGCCGGCATTTCTCGGGAGTGGCGCGCGCAGTTCATCGACACGATGAAACGGGAGGGAATCCCGTGTTCGGGAGGTTACCGGCCCCTCAATCGCGAGCCGTTTTTGGAAACGACGCTCGGCTCGCGGGCGTTCCGGACCATCTACGGCGACGGAGTCGTCTCACAATTTCGGCGGCGGAACGAGTGTCCAGCCAACGACCTGTTGTGCGAAGAGGCCGTCTGGCTGACACAAAACGTGTTGCTCGGAACGCGCAGCGATATGGAGTAGATTGTCGAAGCTGTCCGCAGGATCCAGGCGCAGTCATCCGAGCTCAAGCGCGCGCTGAAAGCTTAGGCTCCAGGCTCCAGGCTCCAGGCTCCAGGCTCCAGGCTCCAGGCTCCAGGCTCCAGAATTGCGGATTGAGGATTCATTAAAAGGTTACCGATTGTTCTAGACTCGCAATTCCCTGAAGCCTGGAGCCTGCTTCTAGAACCAATAGAACCTCCGTCCACTGCGAGCGCGGCGAATGATGCCCTCGACATACTCCCGAGTGGTCGGAAAATCAATCTGCGCGACAAAGGGGTGACCACTTACATCCGCATCGCCTTCGAGGAGTTCGGCGCTACCCGGAGACGTCCGCCGCGGGGGCGCGCCGCCATTTGAGACCAACTTCTCCCAGCGCGCAACACGCGATTCGCCGGCGTTGTAACGCGCCAACGCATAGACGATCGGGTCAGGCCGGTCGGCGTACTTGTCGACGGACAGCCGCAGATACCAGCATCCTGTCTCGACGTTCCAGAACGGATCAAACAGCAGATCCTCCGAGTAACCCGACACTCCCTTCGAGCGCGCATACTCCTGGCCGACGGCCGGTGTGACCTGCATCAATCCCCTCTCGCTGTCTTTGCCACTGGCGGTTGGATCAAACCAGCTTTCCCGGAAGATCAGGGATTTGACAAGATCAAAAGGCAGATCGTAGCGGCCGGAGATTTCACGAATCAGGTTATCGTAGCGGCTGGTGCGCCACTGCAGGAAACTGCCGATTGCCACGACGGCAAGCACGGCAGCCGCGATGGCTTTCTTCATCTGGTTTCTTGCCGGCGGGCTCGTCGCGGTCGTGGCGCAACCGGTTCCGAGGGATTCTCATCGCTGTCGCGATCGGCGACGACCACGCAATCGCCCCCCAAACTCTTGGCCCGATAGAGCGCCTTGTCGGCGTGCGCGACCAGGTTGTCCGGCACGGCACACAACCCGGGAAAGCTGGTGATCCCGATGCTGACCGTCAGCTTAAATTCGGGCGCCGACTGCGACTGGGAAATCGAATGGCGCACTCGTTTGGCGATAATGTGCGCGGCATCCACATCTGTTTCAGAGAGGATCAGCGAGAATTCGTCCCCGCCGTATCGCGCCGGCGCATCGGTCTCCCGACAATTCTCCTGCAGGATCCGCGCGATGGTACAGATGGCGTGATCGCCCTCGACGTGTCCCTGCGTGTCATTGATCTCCTTGAGCGTGTCCATGTCGATCAGCATCAGCGAGCAAGGCCTTTTTTGCCGGATGCTGCGCTTGATCTCGGTGCGCAGCGCGTGGTGAAACTTGCGGTAGTTGGCCAGTCCGGTCAGGCTGTCGGTGTTGGCTTCGCGTTCGACGCGTTCAAACAGCGATGCATTGACCATACAGGCGGCGCACTGCGAAGCAATCGACGACAACAGATCGTTGTCGCCTTCGTCGAAGGCGTCAGCCTGCGGGCTTTGGACGTCGAGCACACCCAGCAGGCGGCGGTTGAAGACAATCGGAACAGCCAGCTCGGACTTCACGTCCGGAAGACCTGGCCGGTAGTTTTGGTCGGCTTCGACATTACCCGAATAGTAGGGTTTTTGCGACAATGCGGCTTGGACAGTGATGCCTTTGTCGGCCATTGAGAGCCGCCGGTGCGGCACGACCATGAGTTCCGGGCCGGAGAACGATTTCAAGTTCAGGCAGTGGTCCTTTTCATCAAAAAGGAACAAGGTGCAGTATTTATAATCGAACGTCTGCGGAATAGCCCGTGCAACGTAGCGGGCCAGGTCATCCAGGTTCAGGTTAGTCGACATTTCGGCTGAAATTCGATTGAGCGCCGACAGTCTCTTCACATGTCCTTCGATCTTGGCCGTCGTCGTCTCGAGCATCCGGCTCTTGGTTTGCATGTCCTCGTAGAGCTTGGCGTTGCGCAGTGCGTTGGCGCACGCGCCGCTGATCAACTCCGAATTGCGAACCTCGCGCGCGGTAAAGGTTTTCTTCCCGTGGGGCGCCCTCAAAAAAAGAGTGCCGAAGATCTCTTCGCCGATCATGATTGGCAGAACCAAAATGGCGCCTGTAGCCAGGTGGGCGATCTTGTCGCGAACTCCCGTCATCAACGGATCTTGAGCGGCATTTTCTACGACGACGGCATTTCTGGAACGAAAGGACTTCAGGATCTCGGGATAGCGTTGCAAATCGATGGTCAGGTTCGTGATCGATGGATCTTCCTTGGAGGCGACCACCCGCCCGATGCTGCGCTGTTCGTCGATGAGAATGACCGAGGCTCGGTCCGCCTCTACAAACAAATTAATACTGGAAAGGAGTGAGTAGAGGATTTGCTGAGTATCCAGCGAGGAGGTCAATTTGTTGATGACCTCTAGCGATACTTTTAGGTCCTCCCTCTCCTTGACGAGACGATCAAGGCTTCGACTGTTCTTACTACCCATCCTACACGCCGACCCATGCTGCGGCAGAACCCCTTCGAGGGTTGTTCGCCTAATCTGTACCATAGCCACCGCCATAATGACAGAGCCAACCCGCAGCATCGGCGCAAGTACTTGTAGACGCAGGCCTCCCAGGAAACACATATCCGGCAGCTCCACGACGTATAATCCGGCGATGTGGGTCGACGGCGTGGTGTTTGCTCTTGTACTACTTTGTTTTCTCGAAGGCGTGGCTTCCTTCGCGCGCGGCTGGCTGTTTTGGACGTTCGTAACTGATCGTCTGAAACAGCCGGCAAGTCCAGGCGCAAGCCGCGTGTGCGTTCTGATGCCGGTTCGCGGGCGCGACGCGGGCCTGTTGGAAAACCTGAACGCCTGGTTGGGGCAGGACTACGGCAACTACCGCTTGATCATTGCGAGCGACGACTACAGTCTGAGGTCTCAACTGAAAGCAACCGCCTTTCCTCCGCCCGTCTCGCTCCATATCTGCGAAGCCATTCTGCTGCCCGATTGCTCGGCCAAAATCAGCGGCCTGCTGGCTTCCCTGCAGGACCTTGCCGACGAGGACGAGATCCTGGTTTTCGCCGATTCGGACACGCGACCTGACCGGCATTGTCTTTCGGCACTGGTCGCTGCGCTTATAGCCCGACCGAGCGGCGTGACGACCGGATATCGATGGTACTTGCCTGACGGGTGGCACGTGCCGACGCTGCTGCGGTCGATTTGGAACGCGGGAACCTTAACGCTGCTTGGATCCAACGAACGAACCAATTTCGCGTGGGGCGGCGCGTCGGCTATTCGACGGCGGGATTTTGAAACCCTCGATATTGCCGGACGCTGGCGCCGCGCTCTCAGCGATGATTACGTTGTCACTGCGGCGGCGCAGGAAGCCGGCCAGGGCGTCGAGTTTGTTCCGCAGTGTCTGGTACCGTCGCAAGGTCGCTGCGGCTGGAGCGAGTTGCTCGATTGGACGACGCGCCAAATCCAAATGACCCGGCTGTACTCGGCGCCACTGTGGCGGCTGGCGCTCGTTTTCCAAACGCTCTTTGTCGTCGCTTTCTACGGCGGCGCAGGTCACCTGTTGTGGCACGGCTTGCGAAATCCAATCCTCGGATGGACCGCACTGCTGCTGGTGCTGGCCTATGGTCTATCCTGCGCCAAGGCCGAGTTGCGACGCAGAGCGGTCGTCGCAATGCGGTCCGACTGGTACACGGTTTTGCGAACCTTCCGCTGGCCGTACACTCTGCTGGCGCCGGCCGCCGGCCTTATTTCGTAGTAGTATCAGTAGTGGCGAATGTACATTCGCAAGAGCACCCGGAAACATAAAGGCAAAACCTACATCAACCACCTCCTGGTTGAGTCCGTCCAGACTCCGAAGGGTCCGCGCCA
>JBPCNK010000280.1:0-10530 GCA_051001345.1 Acidobacteriota bacterium
CCTCGCCCCCCGAAGCTCGGCGCCTCCCCCTCCGTGTCCCCCCCCCCCCCCCCCCAACCCTCCCCCCCTCCCCCCCCCCTTCTCCCCCCCCACCGAACTACGGCAGCACTTCGCAAAAATCGACCCTGCTCACTCCAGTTTCATCCGAAGCGATGAATCCCGGATTCATGAACCCTGCGGTAAAAATTGTCACGCCCTGCTCAAAATTTCCACACCCGGAAGTTTCTTCCCGGCTAAAAATTCCAGTGACGCTCCACCACCCGTGCTGACGTGCGAGATCGCGCCGACCACTCCTGCCTGGCTGAGCGCCGCAACCGAATCGCCTCCTCCGACGACCGTCAATCCGTCGCACCGAGCCACGGCCTGGGCTACTTGGATCGTTCCGGTCGAAAAAGGACCTACCTCGAAAACTCCCATCGGGCCATTCCAGAATACGGTTCGCGACGACACAATCTGCGCGCCGTAGACCGCTATGGTACTTGGGCCGATATCGAGGCCCATCCAGTCCGCCTCGATCGCTGCGCTCGACACCACGCGCGTTTCAGCCGTAGCGCTGATTTCCCGGGCGACGACATGATCGACAGGAAGCTCCAGCCGACAACCTTTTTCGGCCGAGCGTGTCAGCAGATCCGCCGCCAATTCGACTTTGTCTTCCTCCACCACAGACTTTCCGATGGCGTGCCCCTGCGCGCGAAGAAACGTATAGCTCATGGCTCCGCCGATCAGCAGCGCGTCGCACAACGGAATCAGATTCTCGATCACCTCGATCTTGTCGGAGACTTTCGCCCCGCCCAAAATGGCCGTCATCGGTTTTTCCGGATCCTGGAGGACACGTCCGAGGTATTCGAGCTCCCGTTCCATCAGAAATCCCGCACAGCCTCAGCCCAGGATCTCCACAATTCCGTAGGTCGAGGCGTGAGCTCGATGTGCGGCGCCAAACGCATCGTTGACGTACACGTCGGCCAACCGGGCCAGTTGCGAGGAGAAATCCTGCTGGTTTTTCTCTTCGCCCGGATGGAATCGCAGGTTCTCCAAAAGAACCGCCTGGCCGGGTTGCAGCGCCGCAACCGGGCCGGCCGCAGCAGGTCCAATACAGTCGAAAGCAAAGACCACGGGGGCGCCCAGCGCCTGTTCGAGTCGGGCGTGTACCGGGCGGAGCGAATAGCGCTCATCGCGCTGTCCCTTCGGACGTCCCAGGTGGGAGGCTAAAATCACTTTTGCGCCGGCATCCAAAGCGTACCGGATCGTAGGGATGGCCGCTTCGATCCGCGTGGCGTCGCCGACTTGCTGCTCTTTGATCGGACAGTTGAAATCGACACGCAGGAAAAGCCGCCGGCCTTTCAGTTCCAGATCGCGAATGGATTTCCTTGAGACCGCCATGCTGGGTTCAGTCGAATTTCGAGGCGACCAACTCGATGAGGTCGACGACCCGGCTCGAGAAGCCCCATTCATTGTCGTACCAGGCGAGCACCTTGGCCATGTCGTTCTGAATGACTTTAGTGAAAGGCGCATCGACAATCGCGGAATGTGGATTGCCAATAAAATCGACTGAAACCAGCGGCTCTTCGGAAACAGCCAGAATTCCCTTGAGGTCGCTTCCGGCCGCGGCTCGAAAAGCGTCGTTGATGGCAGCAGTCGTCGCCGGCTTTCCCAGTTTGACTGTCAGGTCGACGACCGACACGTTGGGTGTGGGGACCCGGATGGCGAAGCCATCCAGCTTTCCCTCCAATTCGGGCAATACCTCGGACACCGCTTTGGCGGCGCCTGTGGTTGTCGGGATCATCGAGACCGATGCGGCGCGCGCGCGGCGCAAGTCGATGTGGGGAAGATCCAGGATGCGCTGGTCGTTGGTAAAGGAATGAATGGTGGTCATCAAACCTTCGCGAATCCCGAATGTTTCGTGCAGAACCTTGGCGACTGGCGCCAGGCAATTGGTCGTGCACGAGGCGTTCGACAAAATGTTGTGCTTCCTCGGGTCGTAGTTCTTGTGGTTGACGCCCATGGCGATGGTGATATCCGGATGGGTCGCAGGCGCGGAAATGATGACTTTTCGAACGGATTCGCGCAGGTGCTTGGCGGCGTCGTCTCTTTTCGTGAAGAGACCTGTAGATTCCAGAACGATCTGAGCGCCGACTTCGCCCCACGGGATCTGCGCCGGGTCTCTTACAGCGAACACCCGGATCGATTTGCCGTTGACGAGAATCTCCTTGTCGCCGGCCTCAATCTTGGCGTCCAAAGTGCCGAAGACCGAGTCGTAGCGCAGCAAGTGCGCCAGCGTCTTGGCGTCGGTCACGTCGTTGACGGCGACAATGTCGACTCCGTGCCGATTGTGCTTGAGCACCGCGCGCAACATGACCCGCCCAATCCGTCCAAACCCGTTGATCCCTACCTTCACACCCATGATCAAGTTCCTCTCAAAAAAGCTCCACGTTATACCAGCCTATCATTCCCAAATGCAACCCAGTCTGAAACGAATCTGGCGTCTGCAACTAAAAACGCCCGCACCCTTCCGGGCGCGACACTGACCGCTGGCCAAAACACCCGCACCGTTCCGGGCGCGGCACTGACCGCTGGCCACTGGCCACTGACCACTGCTATTTGACAATCACCGCTGGCGCATTCTTGCTGCGCACCAGTTGATTGAACGCTGTCAGGTCGGTGTCCAGAATCTGCTGCAGTCGCTTCAGCAGAGCAGCCAGCTGCGGCTTGAGGTCTTCGAATCGCGCTTTCGATCCGGCCGTCAGACGCCCACCAGCGCCATCAATCTCCGAGTAGAGCGCCACGAACTGGTTGTCGAGCCGTCCCGGAAAATTGAGCGCATCCTGTCCGCCTTCGCCCTGGAGTTGGGTCAGTTCCCGCTCTACCTCGCGAAGTTTGTCGCCGAGCGCCTTGGCTGATTTGGCGGCGTCGTCGCCGTAGCCCGCCTTCTGCAGCCGGTCTCCCAATTCCACAGCCTGCCGCCGCGCTTCGCGCAGACGCGCCAGCCCATCGTAGAGATCCTTGATCCGCGCGCCCACCTGCGCGCTAAGTTCCTGCTGTTCCTGGTACTGCGCGGCGGTTGTGTCGGCGCGCGGATCTTTCAGTACTTCGAGCTTTTGCGTTTGCGACCATGCGCCGGCGGTCAGCTTTACCTGGTAGACACCCGGCGCGACCCCCGGGCCAGAGCCGCCGGCGCCACCCCACATGACGATCCCGCGCGGGATTTCGAAAAATCGCTCCGTTGTCATATTCCACAGGAAGCGATTCAGCCCCACATTGACCGAAAGCCGCGGCGCCGGTGGCGCGCCGCCTGCTGCTTCGGGTTGCTCGGCGCCGCCTTTGCTCGAGTAAGTGCGCACGACCTTGCCGGTCGAATCGACGATCTCAAGGCGAACTTCCTCTTTAGGTGTTTCCGGCAGGTAATAGTGGAGTAACGCTGGAAAGCCTGCAGCACGCACTGCGGCGCGCGGCGCATACAAATGGGCGGCGGCGCGTGTCACTTCGTCGCGCGCCTGGTGCAGTGGCGACAAGTCATCCAGCACCCAGAAAGCTCGTCCCTGCGTGGCGACGACCAGATCCTTGCGGTAGACCGCCAGGTCGGTAACCGGGGTAATAGGAAGGTTAAGCTGGAACGGCTGCCAATGCGCGCCGTCGTCAGAGGACAGGTACAGGCCATACTCGGTCCCCGCATACAGCAGTCCCTTTCGATCGGGATCTTCGCGCACGACGCGCGTGAAATGTCCGGCCGGAATGCCGTTGCGGCCGTCCGTCAGCAGCTGCCACGATTGGCCGTAATCATTGGTCCGAAAAACATAGGGCTTGAAATCGGAGTCGCGATAGCGGTGGACGGCGATCAGTGCGCGGCCCGGATCATGGGCCGACAGCTCAATCATGTTGACGGTCCCGAAGTCGGGCAGACCGGCCGGCGTGATCTCTTTCCAGTTGGCGCCATTGTCCCGCGAAACATGCACTCTGCCGTCGTCGCTGCCGGCCCACAGCAGGCCGCGCACCTTGGGTGATTCTTCGAACGCAAAGATCGTACCGAAGACTTCCACGCCCGTGTTGTCACGGCTGATCGGACCGCCCGAGTAGTCCAGCTTGTTTTTGTCATTGCGCGACAGGTCCGGGCTGATGACTTCCCATGTCATACCGCCGTCGCGGCTGCGGTGGACGTGCTGCGACGTGTGGTAGACGACGTCGGGATCGTGCGGTGAGATGCGGATGGGCGCATTCCACTGGAAGCGATACTTCATATCGGCAGCGCGTTGTCCCGTCGAGGACTCCGGATAGACGCGCACGCTGCGGCCCAGTCGGGTATCGGTGTCGATGCGCGTGATGGCGCCGCCGTAACAGCCCGCGTAGACGATGTTGGGACGGCGCGGATCGACGGCGATGTGACCGCTTTCACATCCGCCCACGGAATAGAAGTTGGACGCCTCGCCAAACGAACCGCGGCTGGAGACCGACGCGGTAGAATTATCCTGTTGAGCCCCGTAAACGCGATATGGAAAGCGCGTGTCGACAGTGACGCGATAGATCTCGGCTGTCGGTTGATTCATCTGCTGCGACCAGGATTCGCCGGCGTTGAATGAGACGTTGGCGCCGCCGTCGTTGGCTTCAATCATCGTGTTCGCATCGCGCGGGTTGATCCAGAGGTCGTGGTTGTCTCCGTGCGGCACGCCAATCGGTTGAAAGGTCCGTCCTCCATCGCTTGAGCGGAAAAAGCCAACGTTGAGCGCGTAGACCTTTTCCCGGTCGGACGGATCGGCGTAGATGTGGATGTAGTACCAGGCGCGCTGTAGCAATTTCCGCTCGCCGTTGAGCTTGCGCCAGGTGTCGCCGCCGTTATCGGAGCGATAGACGCCGCCGCGGTCTTCAGGCGCCTCAACAAGCGCCCACAGGCGATTGGAATCGGCCGGCGAAACCGTCACGGCGATCTTTCCGACAATTCCAGCCGGCAACCCACCCTCAAGCTTTGTCCACGTGTCGCCACCGTCGGTGGAGCGGTGCAAGCCGCTGTCCGGCCCGCCGCTGGTCATCGTCCACGGCTTGCGCTCGGCCGTCCACATGGCGGCGTATAAAATGCGTGGATTGTTCGGATCCATTGCCAGGTCGACGGCGCCGGTTTTGGCGCTCACATAGAGGACCTTTTCCCAATTTCTGCCGCCGTCGCGCGAGCGGAAAACACCGCGTTCTTCGCCGGGACCGAAAATGTTTCCGAGGACCGCTACGTAGACAAGATCTGGGTCGCGAGGATGGACGCGGATGCGGCCGATCAGTCCGGCCTCGCGCAGCCCGATGTGCTTCCAGGTCTTGCCTGCGTCGGTGGAGCGATAGGCGCCCATGCCCTGAGAGATGTTGCCGCGCGGGCAGGCCGAGCCGGTCCCGGCGTAGATGACGTTCGGGTCAGAATCGGCCACGGCGATTGCGCCAATGGATCCGGCTTCAAAAAAGCCGTCAGAGACATTGGCCCACGTGATTCCGGCGTCGTTGGTCTTCCAGAGCCCGCCGCCGGTGCTACCGAAATAATAGGTCAAAGGCTTGCCGGGCACGCCGGCGACGGCCGTCGAGCGCCCGCCGCGGCTAAAACCCAGCGAGCGAAACTGCAGCGTCTTGAAAAGTTTCGGATCGACCGTGACGTTGGACTGGTCTGCGGTCGACTGAGAGGACTGCGACGCCTGCGCCCAACACGTGCTGGCAACGATTAGAACCAGCGCCAGCCTCCAGACACCCCACCTGCTCGCGTGATGACAGCCGCCCATGAAAGCCTCCTGAAATTGGAAGTGAACCAGTAATCCGCATTTTTACCACGGAAGAGGGATCAGGCGTCAGGCGTCAGGCTTCAGGGATCAGGGCGGCCCTATACTCACACCAATTTGTATTCCTGCCACGGACCACTTGCCACCTGAACGCGGGAATTCTTCCCTTGTGCTAGTTTGGACTTCTCCTATACTCAAAAAAGCTCCGCGAATTTGCAGTCAGGGAGGCAAATGCCTAGTCGAGGGAAAATTCTAGTCGTAGACGATGACGCCAGCACGCTGCAAATGCTGGAGATGGTGTTGCAAAGCTGGGACTTCCAGCCAATTTTGGCCCGCGATGGACAAGAAGCGCTACTCAAGGCCAAAGAGGAGAAAGTCTCCATTGTCATCGCCGACGTCGTCATGCCCAAACTCGATGGCCTGGGCCTGCTGCGCTCGCTGAAGAAGACCAATCCCAATTCGGTGGTAATTCTGTTGACGGCCCAGGGTACGGTCGATATCGCCGTGACCGCCATGAAAGAAGGGGCCTTGGACTTCCTGACCAAACCGGTCGATCACGCCAAGTTGCGCATCCTGGTCGAACGTTCGCTGGAACGCGTCGGCTCGATGGCCGCCGTCGACGCCCTGATGGAAGAAATGAATAAGGAGGGACGCTTTGCGCGGCTGATCGGAGCATCTCCAAAAATGCAGGAGATGTACAAGCTCATCACCAACGTTGCGCGCAGCAATGCATCGGTGTTTATCACCGGCGAGAGCGGAACCGGCAAGGAACTGGTCGCTCAATCCATCCATGATCTGAGCGACCGTAAAGACAAACCCTTTGTCGCCATCAATTGTTCCGCCATTCCCGACACGCTGGTCGAAAGCGAGATCTTCGGCCACGAGAAGGGCGCCTTCACGGGCGCCGTCGGGCGGCGCATCGGTTGTTTTGAGCTGGCCCATGAGGGTACCTTGTTTCTCGATGAGATCGCCGAGATGCCCCTGCACCTGCAACCCAAATTCCTGCGCGTGCTAGAAAATCACAAAGTGCGGCGCCTCGGCGCTCGAGAGGAAATCGACGTCAACGTCCGCGTGCTGGCGGCGACCAACAAGGAGCCGATGGAAATGGTGCGGCAGGACAAACTCCGGGAAGACCTGCTGTACCGGCTCAACGTGTTCAGCATCCACCTGCCGACACTGCGCGAACGGCGCGAGGACATTCCTTTGCTGGCCCAGCACTTCATCAACGAACTCAACACGAAACACAACGTCCATGTAAAGTCCTTCAGCGCCGAAACGCGGCGCTTGCTCGAAGGCTACGCCTGGCCGGGCAATGTCCGCGAGCTTCGCAACGCCATGGAGCGCTCCGTCATCATGTGCGGAGGCGAGCTCATCGAGCCCAGTCACCTGCCGCTGTACTTCCATGAGGCCCCGCTCGAGTCCAGGGACATGATGGCGATTCCCTTTGGAGTTTCCGCCCTGGAAGCCGAAAAACAGCTCATCCTCAAAACACTCGAGCGGACGGGCAACAATAAAGCCGAAGCGGCCCGCATGCTCAGTCTGGATGTCAAAACGATTCGCAATAAGCTGAAATCCTACAACATGCCCAGCGATTAAGCCGGATCCACCTTTCACACCTATGAGAATCAGGACGAAAATCTCCTTCGGATACCAGATCGTCCTGGTGTTGATGATCGTTCTGACGCTGTATCTGCTCTACAACGTCCAATCCATGCTGAGCCTGAACCGCCGTCTGACCGAGTTCAATTTCACTGCCAAACAGAATGGGCGCGAGTTGGAGCAGGCCATTCAGGATCTGCACAGCCTGGATGTGAAGTTCTTCGTCACGGGGGATCCGGCGCTGGTTCGCGAGATGCAGGCAACTCGCAACGCTTTGAACGCGCCGCTCTCAAGGCTGGAGGAGACGACGACAACCGAGAACGAAAAGAAGTATCTTGCGGAGTTCCGCGATCTCCTGGGCATATACGAAACTGGATTTGCCGATCCGGTCTATCAAGCCGAAGGGCTGTCGCGTGAGCAATTGGTCGAAGCTGAGAACCGCATGCTGGCCCGGAAGGAATCCCAGGTGCAACGCTTGTCGCTGCTTCTTTCGCGCATGCGTGATGCCGCCGATGACAGCATCGAGCAACAGATTACCGCGGCGACCCGGCAGGCCCGGCTGACCCGGACCGTTTCTCTTCTGGTTGCCCTCGTAGCGCTGGCTACTGCAGCCGCCTTTACTTCCACGATCGTCCATCGAATCAGCCAGCGGCTGCGCCGGCTCCAGGACGGAATGAAGTCGATCAGCGCCGGCAATCTGGCCGCTTCCATCCAGATCAGCTCGGGTGACGAATTGCAGGACCTGGCGGCCGGCTTCAACCGTATGAGCGAACGTCTCAAGGAGCTGGACGAACTGAAGCGGGAGCTGGTGGCTCATGTTTCCCATGAGTTGAAATCTCCGGTTGCTTCCATCATGGAATCTTCCAACCTGATGCTGGAGGAGCTGCCCGGCCCAATCAACGCGAACCAACGCAAACTGCTCGGAATCACCAAAGAGAAAAGCGGACGTTTGCTGCACATGATCAACGACATCCTGGACCTGAGCCGGATCGATTCCGGGGTCATGGAGTACGACCTGGAGCCCGCCGACCTGGCCAGTCTCGTGCAGCGCGACGTGGAAGGAATCCAGCCTTTGGCTCAAGAGCGCGACATTGAGATTCATTCAAATGTTGCCGCCGGCGATCTGACCGTGTCGGTTGACAAGAACCGCATCAGTCAGGCCTTTCAGAATCTTCTCAGCAACGCCATCAAGTTCACTCCGGAGGGTGGTAAGATTGAGGTGTCGCTGAGGAAAGTCGCCCGTTTGGGCGATGAAATTCCCGAGCACGTTCCAGCCCCGGACGAGAGTCGGAGCGGCGCGGGCGTTCATTTCAGCGTGCAGGACTCGGGTGTGGGGATCGATGCCGATGAGCTTTCGCGAGTGTTCGAGAAGTTCTACCAGGCCCGCGCCGGTCGCCAGGTTTCCACAAAAGGAACCGGCTTGGGGTTGTCCATCACGCGAAGCATTGTCGACGCACACCGAGGCGCCATCTGGATCGAAAGTGAGCCGGGACGTGGGAGTGTCTTTCATATCGCCTTGCCCGCCGGGGCAGGCGCCGGAAAAGAAGTACGCACCGTATCGTTGCACTGAACAGATGCCGCGTCGTTTCGGGAAAAGCTTCCTGTACTTTTCGTTGCTGGCGTTCCTTGCGGTGGCCGGCTGCAACAAGTCGCGCAAGCCCGTTGCCGTGCCCACGCCACCGCCGCAGGTGGCGGTTTCATCGCCCAAGACGCCTCCGCCGGTGCACGAAAAGGCCCAGGAAGCGGCGCCGGCGGTTGTTGCGCCTAAACCGACTGCACCGTATCCTGCGCGCGCAAGCGATGTCACCGACCCGGCCGCTTCCCTGTTTGAACAAGCCCAGGCTCTGATCCTTGCGTCGCAGTATGAGCCGGCTGAAGAAGCGCTGGCCCGCTTGCTGACTGACCATCCAGCCGTTTCGTTTGCCCAACCGGCGCGCGTGCTTCATCACCTGCTTCGGCAAATGATGGAAATGTCGACGAAGGCTCAGTCGCAGGATGAGAAGATTGCAGGCTTGGAGAATCAGATCAAGCGCCTCATCGAAGTCGATCTGAAACGATCGAAGAAGAAGCCGTGACAAGAGCAGGCTTCAGGCTTCAGGGGTAATCCGCGATTCCCTGGCGCCTGAAGTCTGGAGCCTGAAGCCTTTTTCGAGTAGGATGTAGCGTCCGCGTGCCAGGAGGCCCGACCCTTTACAATGCGCTATCTGGTTTTGTCTGATATTCATTCCAATCTCGAGGCGCTCGAAGAAGCCCTCCGCTTCAAGGACTACGACGAGATTCTCGTCCTGGGCGACCTGGTCGGGTACGGCGCCAATCCCAATGAATGCGTCGAGCGAGTTCGAGCGCTCCAGCCTCGGGCCGTAATCCGGGGCAATCACGACAAGGTGGCCTGCGGCATCGACAACGGCGATTTTTTTGTTTCGCATGCGTTGGTGGCGGCCATCTGGACACGCGAGCAGCTAAGCGACGACAATATCGATTACCTTCGCAACCTTGTGGCCGGTCCTCTGGCCATCGACGAATACGTAACCATCGCCCACGGCGCCCCCGGAGACGAAGACACTTACATTCTGTCGCCGCAGGAGGCCGAAAACCACTTCTGGCAGTTTACGACACCCATTTGTCTGATCGGGCACACGCACGTGGCGCAGTTGTACGCGATGAACAAAATGAAACTGGACGTTGCGGCGGCCAGCGACGGGCTGCAACTGGAATTGGTTTTGGACGGCGTGCATCGCTACATTCTCAATCCGGGATCGGTGGGACAGCCTCGCGACGGCGATTCCCGCGGCGCCTTCATGGTGCTTGACACGACCAAGCGGATCGCCGAGTACCACCGCTTCGTATACGACATCGCCACGGCGCAGACAAAAATCCGCAACGCTGGCATGCCGGAGTTTCTAGCCCAGCGCCTGGCGCAGGGCCGTTGACCCCTTTGCTCCTAGCCGCTCCTAGCCGCGATTATTCACGAACTGATCCGCCAGCCAATAGCCCCGGCCGTCAGGCTTTTATTGGAGCGCTGACATCACCGGGCCACGACCGTAAGGGAGTGGGCAATCAGTGGCGAGATTGTCAGTTCCGCCAGTGGGGACCTCGCCACTGATTGCCCACTCCCGTCGTGGCCCGGAAATCCTGCCACTGACCACTGGCCACTGTCAACTCTCCTTCCCCCCCCCCCCCCCCCCCCCCCCCC
>JBPCNK010000281.1:0-7355 GCA_051001345.1 Acidobacteriota bacterium
GCATTTCGCGACGATTCTCGATGTACGCCTTCGTTCTACCGGCCCGCGACCTTCCGGTCGCGGCACTGTCAGCGCGGCGCGCTCCGCATTATTGCACTGTTTCGACTGGCCACTGACCACTGGCCACTGGCCACTCTTTTGGTTGCGGTTTGCCGCGCTGTGTCATTTGTCCGTTTTCTCCGGCAGCGGCCGGATCTTGATGTTCTGAAACTCGATGCGGTCGGTGTGGTCTTGCAGACAAATCGGGCCCTTCTTGAGTTTGCCGAACTGCGGATGGCTCTTGTGTTTGCTGTTCGCGACGCGCTGGTTCCAGTCTTCGCTCCACAGTTCGTATTCGACGATTTTCTCGCCGTTCATCCAGTGCTCGACGTGTGCCCCATCCACCAGGATGCGCAGGTGATTCCATTGCCCCGGAGGCTTCGTTGCGTCCTTCGACGGCGCGTACAGGTCGTAGCACGCGCCCGCGTGCTGCCGCTTGTCGCGCGTCAGATGCGCTGAGTTATCGAGAATCTGCACCTCCGGCGCATAGTGCCACGAAGTGCTAGGCTCCTCGGAAACGTGGTAGAGAACGCCGCTGTTGCCATTGCGGAGAACTTTCCATTCCAGCTGCAGATCGAAGTTCTCGAACTCCTCTGTCGTAACGATGTCATCGCCGCCGCCGGCGCCTTTGCCTCCCACGCCGCCGCTCACGCGCACCAGCGCCCCGTCGATCACCTGCCACCCGGGAGGCATCTTCTCCATCTTGTAGCCGCGCCAGCCCGCGGTGGTCTTGCCGTCGAAGAGGAGCTTCCAGCCGGCTTGTTTCTCCGCTTTCGTGAGAGTCTTGAGCTTCTGGGATTGACCTGCGGCTTGGGCGTTCACGCTACCGGCCAATAGCACTGTGGCCAGCACGAAGAGCGATGATCTGGTTTTCATACTTTGTCCTTTCGCCGTGGCGGGAGTTTGCCTTTTTTCTCTGCTTATTATCGTCCTTCCAGGATCTTGCCGCCACACGAAATGTGTATTTACAGTCGGCAAATACACGTGCGCGTTTGAGTTGATGGGAATGGATTGGAAATCGATGCTCAGGAAGCTGAGGTCGTGCAGTTCATGGTCGCTTTGGCCGATGGGCGCTGCACCGAGGGACAGCTCGCGATTGGGTTAGTCCGCGCTTTATTGCACCGTTTTCAACTGGCCACTGGCCACTGGCCACTGATTTCAAGCCGGAGAGGGCTTTTCGTTCGGCTTGATGAGGGGCGCCACGGAGGGTTTTCTGGGCTCTTCGCGGCGCGTTTCTCCGCCACGCGGGGACTCGGCCTTGCGGGTGAGTTTCTCACCCCGGATGACCGACTCGATCTCGCGAGCATCCAGAGATTCGTATTCAAGCAGCGTCTCGGCCAACTGGGTGAGCGGCTCGCGGTTGTCCTCCAGCAGCGCACGGGCGCTCTGGTAGCCCTGCATGACGATGCGTTTGACTTCCTGGTCGATGCGCGTGGCCGTGTCCTCGGAATAATCCTGGCGCTGGGCAATTTCCCGTCCAAGAAAAATCTGTTCTTCTTTCTTTCCGAATGTTAGCGGCCCCATCTCGTCGCTCATGCCCCACTCGCAGACCATCTTCCGGGCGCGCTCGGTGGCGCGCTCCAGGTCATTGGAGGCGCCCGTGGTCATCGTATCGAGAAAGAGCTCCTCGGCCGACCGGCCAGCCAGCAGAATGGCGATGCTGGATTCCATGTAGTCGCGCGTAAAGTTGTAGCGCTCGTCTTCGGGCAGCTGCATGGTCACACCCAACGCCAGGCCGCGCGGGATGATAGTGACTTTGTGGAGCGGATCGGCGCCCGGAATCAGAAAAGCGACCAGGGCGTGGCCCGCTTCATGATAGGCGGTATTCTTCTTTTCGTTCTCCGAGAGGATCAGTGACTTGCGCTCCTTACCCATGAGCACCTTGTCTTTGGCCTCTTCGAAGTCGACCATTTGGACGACCTTCTTATTGTGACGCGCCGCATTCAAGGCCGCTTCGTTGACCAGGTTGGCCAGCTGCGCGCCCGAAAATCCCGGGGTGCCGCGTGCCAGCACATTGATAAGCACGTCGTCGGCCATCGGGATCTTGCGCGTGTGCACGCGCAGAATCCCCTCGCGTCCCTTGATATCGGGCAGATTGACGACTACCTGGCGATCGAAGCGCCCCGGCCGCAGCAGGGCCGGATCGAGAACATCGGGGCGGTTGGTGGCGGCAATCAGGATGACGCCTTCGTTGGATTCAAATCCGTCCATCTCGACCAGCAACTGGTTGAGCGTTTGCTCGCGCTCGTCGTGGCCGCCTCCGAGACCGGCGCCGCGGTGGCGACCGACGGCGTCAATTTCGTCGATGAAGACAATGCACGGAGCGTTCTTCTTGCCCTGTTCGAACAGGTCACGCACGCGCGAGGCGCCTACGCCGACAAACATCTCGACAAAGTCAGAACCGCTGATCGAGAAGAAAGGAACATTGGCTTCCCCTGCGATGGCGCGAGCCAGCAGCGTCTTGCCGGTGCCGGGAGCGCCCATCAGCATGACGCCCTTGGGAATGCGCCCACCCAGCTTCTGAAACTTCTGCGGCTCTTTGAGGAATTCGACGATCTCCTGGAGCTCTTCTTTGGCTTCCTCGATGCCGGCGACATCCTTGAATGTCACCCGCTTTTGCTGGTTGGAGGAAAGCTTGGCCCGGCTCTTGCCGAAAGACAGCGCCTTGTTTCCGCCGCTCTGCATCTGGCGCATCAGGAATATCCAGAAAACGACAAACAGAATGATCGGAAACGAGGAGCTGATGAACAGGTAGATCCAGGAGGACTGTTCCGAATCGCCGAAGTCTACTTTGGCGCCGGTTTCGAGCAGCCGCTCACCGATCCCTTCGGCGGCCGTGGCCGGTATGATGGTCTTAAACTTCGAAAGCGCGCCGCTGGCATTCTTGTAACTGCCCGTGACCTTGGTTCCCGTGATGACAACGTCGGTAATCGAGCGATCCTTAATCTTCTGGCTGAACTCGGTGTAGGCGAGAGTCTGCTCTGCCTTGGAGTTCATCCCCGTCAGCAGGTTCCACAGAACCACTACCGCGATGATAATGACAACCCAAAGTAAGATGTTCTTTGTCGTGCTGTTCAACTTAAGCTCCTCCGAGCGTTCAATCTGCTACGAGACCATTATAGATCAGGCCGCCGTAATTCAAATCACTCTGATGTTCTTGACCCTCCAGCGGCCCGAAAGTTTCAAGTTATTTTCTCCAGGACAAGTAGTTGCAGGTCCGAACCCAGAGGCTGGAATGGCGCCGCCACGGGCACGCCGGGAACCCACACGATGGAATCTCCGGAAAGAATGACCGGGAGGCTGCCGCGGACCGAGCGGGGCACCCTTCGATCCTGGAAAATGTCCTTGAGCTTGCGTGGCTCGCGCCCCTCGTCGAGGGTGTAGCGGTCCCCTGGCTTCCATGGCCGCACCCATAGTTCGGACCCCATCGCTTCGACGCGCGCCCAGACCTGGCTGGCCGGATCGACGACGGGCGCTTCGCGCCTCCCAACCAGGCGCGCACGCAACCGGGTAGACATTTCAGGAATGTGCAAGTCTCCCGGAATTTCCCAGCGCCGGGCAAATGGGGCGATGGCCGCACCGCCGGCTTCAAAGATCAACGTATCGAACTCACGCCGTACCACCCACCCGCCCGGCAGTTCCGCCTGGCGGCCGCTCTGGCCGTCTTCCAAGAGTCTTTCCAGTCGCTGCCGATGCGCCCAGGACAAACCGCGTCCGGGCTGGCTACCTCCGAGCAGCCGGCCGAAGATGTGGCGGCGCAAGCCGGGCGGTTGCTGCCGCAGCTCCTCCAATGAAATACGCGCTCCGGGCCCGAAAGGTTTCCTTTGCCCGATCCAGGCATCGGCCCAGCCCGCCAGGACGCGCGCGTCCTGGCGACGGATTTCGGCCGTGCGCGCCAGCGCAGCCACGATGCGTGGATTATACAGGCGTTGCAGGTGCGGGATCAGGTCGGTCCGAACGCGATTTCGCAGTAATTGCTGCGACTGGTTGGAAGAGTCGGTTCGCCAGTCGAGGTTTTGTTGCCGCAGAAACGCCTCAATCTCGCTGCGATCGATTTCGAGCAGAGGACGGATTATCAAATCATCAACGATCGGAAAAATTCCCGCCAGGCCCTTTTCGCCCGCGCCCCGAATCAGTTTCATCAGGACGGTTTCGGCCTGATCGTTGCGGGTGTGGCCGGTGGCAATTCGGCCGGCCTGGTGCTCGGCAGCGGCGGCGCGGAGAAACCGATAGCGGATTTGGCGGGCCAGTGATTCCAAGTTTTCGCCAGCCTTCAGTTGGGCGGCCACGTCGAGGCGCTCGTAGACAAAGGGCAGCCCAAGCCGGTTGGCCGTGTCCGCCACGAACGCTTCGTCCTGGTCCGACTCGCCGCCGCGCAGTTTGTGGTTGAGATGCGCCACGACCAGGCGGACTGCCAGCACCGGCCTTAGACGATCGAGCAGATGCAGCAGTGCGATTGAATCGGGACCTCCCGAGACGGCCACCACGCAGCAGTCGCCTGGACGCAGCATCTGCTGGCGGCGGATGGCGGAAAGGACTTTGGCGGTTAACATCCGGGGTCAGGCTCCAGGCTTCAGTTCCAGGCTTCAGGGGTCAGGCTTCAGTTCTAGGCTTCAGGCTCAGGGGTCAGGCGTCAGCCGCCGGCCCATGAGGCTCCGCGCAGTTCAATCCGAATTCCCTGAAGCCTGATTCCTGAAGCCTGACCCCTGGTGTATGATCGCGGGAGAGTGGCGGTGCAGGGACTCGAACCCCGGACACTGCGGATATGAGCCGCATGCTCTAACCAGCTGAGCTACACCGCCATGACATAAAGAGAGTTATTATTGCAAACCCTGTTTTGGAGTGTCAACCGCAGCCCATGCCTGTAATCGACAAGGAGTCTTCCGAATCTGTGTTGTCGCGGCGGCCGCGGAGGTTGCGCGCCTCGGCGTTGCTGCGCGGCCTGGTCCGCGAAAACCACCTGTCGGCCGACCAGTTGGTGTATCCGCTTTTTGTGTGCCCCGGCAAAGACGTCCGCAAGGAGATCGCATCGATGCCAGGCAACTTCCACTGCTCGGTCGACCGCGCCGTCGAGGAATGCCATAAGGCCCGCGACGCGGGAGTCCCGGCCGTGCTGTTGTTCGGTCTGCCCGAATCCAAGGACGCGGGCGGCAGCCAGGCTTTTTCACACAACGGTCCCGTGCAACGAGCGGTGGCCGCCATCAAGAAGGCGATCCCGGAACTGGTCGTTATTACCGATGTCTGTTTGTGCGAATACACCAGCCACGGCCATTGCGGAGTGCTGGACGGCGGGCACGTCGACAACGACGCGACTCTGCACTGGTTGGCCGAAGCGGCTCTCAGCCACGCGCGCGCGGGGGCCGATCTGGTGGCGCCATCGGACATGATGGACGGCCGGGTCGGCGCCATTCGACGCGCGCTGGACCATAACGGATTCCAGCAGACTGCGATCCTTTCGTATGCGGCCAAATACGCGTCGGCGTTCTATGGACCTTTCCGCGAAGCCGCCGATTCGGCTCCGCAATTCGGCGACCGAAAGACCTACCAGATGGATCCTGCCAACTCGCGCGAGGCGCTGCGCGAGGTCGAACTGGACATCGCCGAAGGCGCCGACATCGTCATGGTCAAGCCGGCGCTGCCGTACCTGGACATCGTCTATCGGGTCCGCCAGCGCTTCGACGTACCGGTGGCGGCCTACCATGTCAGCGGCGAGTACTCGGCCATTGTCGCCGCCGCCGAGCGCGGCTGGCTCGATGCGCCCGCAGCGATGATGGAGTCATTGATGTCCATTCGCCGGGCCGGCGCCGACATCATCATTACCTACTACGCCCTCCAGGCTGCGCGTCTCCTCAGCTGACCATCGGCCCGACCGGCGGAGGATCCCCCCCATGGACCGATCGAAAAAAATGTTCGAACGCGCGCTTGGCTGCATTCCCGGCGGAGTCAATAGCCCGGTCCGTGCATTTCGCTCCGTCGGCGGAGATCCGATTTTTTTCCGCAGCGGATCAGGATCCCATCTGTTCGATGTCGACGGCCGCGAATATGTCGATCTGGTGGGATCGTGGGGTCCTCTGTTGTTCGGCCACGCTCACCCGCAGATTGTCGAGGCGGTCCGCCACGCCGCCGGGAGCGGCACCAGTTTCGGCGCGCCGACCGAAGGCGAAGTCGAGTTGGCCGAACGCATCAAAGCTTTCTTTCCGTCGATTGAAAAGGTGCGGCTGGTCAACTCCGGCACCGAAGCCACCATGAGCGCGATCCGTTTAGCCCGCGCCGCCACCGGCCGGCGGATCGTCGTCAAGTTCGACGGCGGCTATCACGGCCACGCCGATTCGCTGCTGGTAGAGGCCGGCAGTGGCGTGGCGACACTTTCGATCGCGGGCAGTCCGGGCATTCCCGAAGAGATCGCCGCGTTGACGCTTTCGCTTCCCTACAATGACACGGGTTCGGTTGAAGACCTGTTTGCCCACCGTGGCGCGGAGATCGCCGCCGTAATCGTCGAACCGGTTGCCGGCAACATGGGAGTGGTGGGGCCCCAACCGGGATTCCTGCAGTCGTTACGACGCGTCACTGGAGCCAGCGGCGCGCTGCTAGTATTCGACGAGGTCATTACGGGCTTTCGCGTAGCCTCCGGCGGCGCCCAGGAGCTCTTTGGTGTAGCGGCCGATCTGACCTGTCTCGGCAAGATCATCGGCGGCGGCCTGCCCGTGGGGGCCTACGGCGGGCGGGCCGCACTGATGGACCAGGTGGCGCCGGCCGGGCCGGTCTACCAGGCTGGCACGCTTTCGGGAAATCCGCTGGCGACGGCGGCCGGTTGCGCGATGCTCGAGCTCATCGAGACGGAAAACCCCTATGCGGCTCTGGAGAAAAAGGGACAGCAACTGGAACAGGCCCTACGGCACGCGTCTCGGCAAAGTGGCGTGCCAATTGAGGTCAACCGTGTGGGATCGATGCTGACAGCGTTCTTCCGGGCCGGATCGGTCGGCAACTACGCCGAGGCGCGCCAAAGCGACACGGCGCGCTTCAGCCGGTTTTTCCATAGCCTGCTCCAACAAGGCGTCTACACGGCGCCCTCGCAATTTGAGGCGCTATTCCTCTCAACGGCGCACACCGATGCGGATCTTGACAAGGTGGAGAAGGCTATTGGGGCTGCGCTTGCGGAAGAAGCAGGGGACTAAGGACGAAGGACGAAGGACGAAGGACGAAGGACGAAGGACGAAGGACGCAGGACGAAGGACGAAGGACGAAGGACGAAGAACGAAGGACAAAGAAGTAAAGACTAAGAACTAAGGACTAAGAACTGAGGCCAAAAGATTAAG
>JBPCNK010000282.1:0-4287 GCA_051001345.1 Acidobacteriota bacterium
CAGAACCTCGTCTTTGCGCGCAGTGTAACTTTTCTGGTGCTCGACACAACCAATCCGTTCGCCGATGGCCGCGTGCTGCCGGCTGGCCGCCAGCGCGAACCGATTGCGGCGTTGAATCGCGCCGATGCGATCATCGTGACGCGTTCCGATCACCCGTTCGATCTGGACGCGTTGCAGCGCACCGTTCGGCGCTACAATCCAGGCGCAACGCTCTACTTCAGCCATCACGATCTGACCGGAGCGCGCGACGTCGCCAACGGTCCGCTGGTTTCAATCGGAATATTGGCCGGTCGCCGCGTTCTCGTCGCATCGGCCATCGGCAATCCCGAGGCGTTCGAGAGCGATTTGGCGCACTATCAGCTCGAGATTGCGGCGCACCACCGCTTTCCCGATCACCACGCCTACACCCAGCAGGACCTCGATTTTCTCCTGGCCGAAGCGGATCGATTGGCCATCGAGTATCTGGTCACCACGGAGAAGGATGCCGTCAAGCTGCGCGGCCTTCACTTTCCTTCCGCACGACTTCTGGAGGTTATCGCCGAAACCCGCATGGAGGACGAGCGGGCTTTCCTGGACTGGCTCGAGGGGTATATTGGTTAGCGTGGAGAGGATCTTCGTTCGCGGGACCAATTGGGTCGGCGACGCAGTCATGAGTATTCCGGCCCTGCGTGAATTGCGCCGCGCCCGCCCCGATGCCCACATCGCGCTGGCCGTGCGCCCCTGGGTTCGTGCCATCTACGATCACGCCGACTATGTCGATGAGATCATCCCCTACGACCGGCAGAACTCCGATGGAGGTCTGCACTGGCTGGCTTGGATCGAGCGGTTAAGGCTGCGTCGTTTTGATTCGGCGCTGCTGTTGCAAAACGCTTTTGAGGCGGCCTTGATGACGCGACTGGCGGCTATCCCGCGCCGCATCGGCTATGCCGGCGACTCTCGCGGTCGGTTGCTGACCGACGCATTGGTCCGGCGGACGACCCGGCCGCGCCACCAGATCTACGATTATCTGGATCTGCTCACCCTCTCGGGTCTCTCGCCGCGGGACTATGCCACCGGCGATTTTCATCCGGACCTTTCTATCCGTCTTCCCGGTCGCATTGTGGCTCGGGCCCGTCAGCGTCTGGCTGACTCCGGTATCCTGCCCGGCCAAACGGTTGTGGCCATCAGCCCAGGCGCTTTCTTTGGCGCAGCCAAGCGCTGGTTTCCCGAGCGCTATGCCGAACTGGGCAATCGCCTGGCTGGCGAAGGCGCGCGCATCGTCCTGGTCGGCTCAAGCGGAGAAGTCTCGCTGGCCGAAACGATCGCCGCGGCGATGAAACCGTCGCCGCTCGTCTTGACTGGGAGGACTACTCTGGAAGAGCTGATGGCAGTCCTCGCCTCGTGCGATTTGCTCGTGACCAATGATTCCGGACCGATGCACCTGGGCTGCGCCCTGGGTATCCCGCTGCTTGCGTTGTTTGGTTCAACAGACGATGAGGCCACCGGACCCTATTCGCCGCGCGCGCGCTGGATTCACAAACACGTAGAATGCAGTCCGTGTCTGTTGCGCGAGTGCCCGATCGACCTGCGCTGCTTTGACCGCATTCATGTCGATGAGGTCTTTGCGGAATGTATGGCAATTTTGAATGCAGGGGTTAGGGGCTAGGGGTTAGGGGCTAGGAAATCACCGAGCCGCGAGCGTAAGCGAGCCGCGGGCAATCTTCAGCAACATTGTGACTGGTGCCCGACGACAACGTGGTCGTGGACGTTTTCGTCGACGTGCACGTGGACGGCGTTTCCAGTTAAAGGCAACCAGGGTCAATGTTGCTGAAGATCGCCCGCTCGCTTACGCTCGCGGCTCGGTGATGGTGGTGACTTGAGTTAAACTCGCCCCATGCGGCGCGGAACCTGGTTGCCTCGAAATCGGGGCGTGACGACTCCATTGCGATCCATCAGGTGGAGTTCCTATTGTCCAAAAGCTCCCAGAAAGATCTTGCCTGAAGTTGGCGGTTCCATTGTTTCCTTGGAGCCCTGGATAGTCATCTGAATCGCGGTGATGAATACGTCCTGGTCGAAGAGCAGTTCGAGGGTTCCGCTAATTCCGGCCCCAGGGATTTGCGGAAACCATTCGCTGAACAGCCGCACGATCTGACCATTGGGAGGAACTGTCACGGTTGTCTCGGCAAACTTTGTGCCGTTCACGTACCGCAACGTGAGTGTTCCGCGGGCCGGCGCGGCGCTGGGCGAGGCAGGAAACGCAATGCTGATCCCCGTGTTCGACCAAAGCGGCGGGAACGGCCCGGCGGAGGGAACAGAATAGACGCGAACCACTTCCATTCGGGTTGCGGTCGCTGGGAACTTGAAGACGCTGGAAATATCTCTTCTGGTCGGCGGGCCAAAGCGTGATTCTTCGGCGTGCAAAATCTGCTGCTGGATAATGACCGGTTGCGTTGCTGACACTCTAAGCCACCCGATAACCGATTTCACACCGGAGGCAAAGTAAGTTATTGCGGCTAATCCGGTCCCATATGCTTCGATGGTTCTGGTCAGCGGTTGCCCCCCAGCCGGAAATGACTCTTGGCCGGCTGCGTCGAAAACATGAAACGTGACCACCGCAGTCGAAGGATTCGGATTGAGAATTTCAAACCATGAATGGAACGAATCGACCGGAGTGAAATCGCCGGGGGCTAATGGAATTTGGCGCTCGATGAAAAAAGGAAAGATCGCTTCAGTACGAGCCGTGTTCTGAGCAAACAACGCAAACGGCATGAGGAACCAAACGATCCCTCCAAGAATCATCTTCTTCGAACGGCCTGACATAGATCGCCTCCTGATAAAACTTATGGCAAGATCCGAGACAGAAAGATGTCTTCCGATCCCTGGAGCCACGACGGCATTCCGACCCAGGCGCTTACATATTTCTGTGTGCCACCGTAGGTCCACAGCCACATATCTTGGTAGTCGCCCACGAAGCCGCGAATCGGCGTAAAGTTAAACGGATCGGTGTCAAAAGTGCTTACGCGGGCCTTGTTCTGAAGCCGTGTGCCGTCCGTCGTGATGTACGTTACGTACTGATGGTACTTAAAGTTGGTTGGGTCTTCCACACGATCGTACCAAGCCACCATCAGTCTGCCCGTGCCGTCGTAATCTAACGCCGGGTGAAATTGATCGCGGATCGGATTGTCATCAATCAGCACCTTCGTCGGCAGCCAGCCCGATCCCGTCTTGGACTGAAAGTACACGTCAGTTCGATTAACGTCAGGTGGGCTCCCCGGCTCTCGTTCATGCCACACGACGCAGATTGAGTTCGCCACCGAGTTGAACTTGGCCGAAGTGGATGTAATCGCCCTCACCTCACCATTAATTGTTCCATTGTTGATCGACCCGCTGACGGGATCAACATTTGCGACGAGCTCATAGGTCCAGGTACTCGCCCAAACGTCGGTGGACCTGGCCATCCATATCTGCTTGTTCACCATGTCCGTCCAGATGACGTACACGTTACCGAAGAACGGATTCACCAGCACCTGCGGAGACCAGACATTTCCTGTGATAACGCTCGAGGCAAGTTGGAAGCTCGCGCCACCGTCAGAACTTCGATAAATCTTCAGGACGCTAACATTAGGATTTATGCAATCGAATTGCACAAAGGCGACATATACCCAGCCGCGACTGGTCGGGGCCTGCGAAACCTCGATGTCAGGCTTGTCCAGGACAATGGTAGCAATGTCGCTGCGAGCCAGAACTACAGCCGAGGACCATGGGTAGCCGCCTGAGTCTGAGTACCAAACAGCGATCCCGCTGGGGGCTGTAAAGCACGGGCTGTTGAAGACAACTCCAGAATTATACATTCTCTTGGGGGCTACGCCGTCCGTGAAGGGGTTTTGTGCAAGGAAGGGATCGCCGGACTTCGCGTAGTCGGCAGGGACCGACAGCTGCCCTTCGATGTAGTTCCCGAACACAACCGTCTTCGAGAAATAAATCCTTGGCAAATTTGACTCGGTTACGTACTTGATGTAAGTGGTGGTCGTATGGGTCGTGCCGTCGATATCGATCGCGATGACTGCGGGTTCGACGTCTTGATTCGGATCGCTTGACGCCCTCACGGTGCCTTCAACAACCGAGTTGAGCAGCAGCGGCTCCGGTCCTGGAGGCGATGGTTTTCGATCCGAGACTTCAAGCAATCCCAGTGCGCGCAACGCTTCGAAGTACATAACACTACTTAATGAGTGCTACATAACCAAGTGACACTCCGTCCCGGCGGCAAGCCCTTTCCGAGCGCCTCCAGTGCAGGGCTGCTGTCACTGC
>JBPCNK010000283.1:0-5730 GCA_051001345.1 Acidobacteriota bacterium
TTTTCAATTAGTGAAATCTTGTTTTTTTAGCAAGATTTTTGATCTCGCTTCCTATTTACCGGCTCGCCGCCTTCCGGCCGCGGCACTGTTGGCGCTCCGTCGCCGGCCTGCGGCATACGGCATACGGTTGCGGCTTTACCGCGGTGATTGCTGAATAATCTGGAGGCATCTGTAGGTGAGTCAATTCCTTGAAGCGCTGCAGCATCGCGTGCTGGTGTGCGACGGCGCGATGGGCACCGTGCTGTATGCGCGCGGGATTCTGGCTAATCGCTGTTTTGACGAACTGAACCTGTCGCAGCCGGCGCTGATCCGAGAGATTCACCGCGAGTATGTGCGTGCCGGCGCTGAGATCCTTGAAACCAACACCTTCTGCGCCAATCCGATCAGACTGGACACCCATGGTTGCTCGAGCCGAATCGAGGAGATCAATCGCGCCGGCGCCACGCTGGCGCGCGAAGCCGCCGCGCAGTGCGGCATCCCGGTTTTTGTCGCTGGTTCGATGGGACCTCTCGGAATCCGCCTCGAGCCCTGGGGACCTACCGCGCTCGGCGAAGCCCGCGAATTATTTCGCCGCCAGGCCCAGGCCCTGCTCGAAGGAAAAGTCGACCTGTTTGTGCTGGAGACGTTTTCCGACTTGAACGAGATCCACCAGGGAATTCTGGCAATTCGTGAAGTGTCCGATCTTCCTATCGTGGCGCAGATGACGCTGGAGGACGATGGCAACAGCCTGCTCGGCACCACTCCGGAGGACTTCACACGACAACTCGACCAGTGGGGCGCCGACGTGGTCGGTGTGAATTGCTCGGTCGGGCCACAGGTGATGCTCGACAGTCTGGAGCGCATGCGCCAGGTCACCGAGCGCCCGTTGTCTGCCCAGCCTAACGCCGGAAAACCCCGCAATGTGGAGGGCCGGGCTCTTTACCTCAGCTCGCCCGAATACATGGCCGGCTACGCCCGCAGATTCATTCTGGCTGGGGCGCGCATCGTCGGGGGCTGTTGTGGAACGACACCCGATCATATCCGTGCCATCAGCCGGGCGGCGCGCGCTTTTTGCGCGCTGCCTGAAGTCGTCGCACCGGCCGTTACGGTCGCAGCTCGCCGCCAGGTCGCGCGCGTCTCGACGCCCGAAAAATCTGCTCTGGCGGGACGCGTGTGCCAGGGACGCTTCGTGCGGATCGTCGAGCTGGCTCCGCCCCGAGGCAGCGATCCAAGCAGCGTCGTCTCGGCCGCCCGGCACATGCGCCAGCAGGGAATCGACACGGTCGCCCTCGCCGACACGCTGGGAGGCCCTCGCATCGGCGCCAGTTATCTGGCGACCCTGCTGCAAAATGAAGTCGGTGTAGAAACGATTCTGCAGTTTTCCTGCCGCGACCGCAATGCGCTGTCCATGCAGTCCGAGCTTTTGGGCGCGCACGCCGTCGGCCTGCGCAATCTGGTGCTGGTGACGGGAGACCCGGTCAGCGTCGGCGATTATGCCGAGACGAGGACTCCCTACGACGTCGATTCGATCGGTGTCACGCACCTGGTCGAGCATCTCAACGGCGGTCTCGATATGGGCGGCAATTCGATCGGCTCGGCCACCAGCTTCTTTATCGGAATCGCCGCCAATACGATGGCCCTGGCGCCCGAGCGCGAATTGCGGCGCTTTCGCTACAAGGTCGAGGCGGGAGCGGAGTTTGCCGTTACGCGGCCGGCATTCGATGGCCTGATGGTGCTCGATTTTCTCCGGCAGATTGAAGCCTTCCGCATTCCGATTATCGCCGGCATCTGGCCGTTGATCAGCTATCGTAGCGCTGAATTCATGCAGAACGAAGTCCCCGGAATATCGATCCCTGGAGAAGCGATGCAGCGGCTGAAAGAGTGCTCGACGCCGGAAGCAGCCGTGCAGGAGGGAATTTCCCTGGCGCGTGAATTCATTGAGGCGATTCGTCCCTATGTCGAAGGAGTCCAGGTTGCGGCGCCCTTTGGCCGGATCGATGTGGCGTTGCAGGTCTTGCAAGGATGGGACTGATCGATTGGGGATTGGGGATTGGGGATTGGGGATTGAATTGGGGATTGTGGATTTCGGATCGCGGAGTTGATTGGGGATTGGGGATTGGAATATTGGGGATTGGATTGTGGATTGCCGATTGCAAGACTTGATTTAGCGAAGCAGGAGTGCACCGGAGCGATACTGCGGATTCGCCACCATGTCAGTGCCGCACCCGGAAGGGTGCGGTGACATTGCGACTTCAGCAACTGTGTCCCAGCCGTGCTTCCAGGGCACACCCTCGTTCAAGTGGCAAGTGATCAGGGGCAGGAATACAAGGGGCTTGAGGTAGGTGTGGCCACTTGTATTCCAAGACCCTGCTAACTTGCACCTGTTAACTTGCCACTTGAACGCCTAGACCATTTCCTCGATCAACTGGTCAAATACCGCAGGATCGACTGCGAGTTTCTGTTTGACCAGCGGACCATTCTTCAGCGCAGGCTCGAAGTCTTCATACGGCTCGGATGCGCCGTCCTTATAGAAGAGGCCCAAGGGAATCTTGTCGCCCCACTCCAGGCTGCGCGTATACGCCGCCTGTGCATCGCTGGTGTCGTACCCGGCCGTGTCCTCCAGCTTGTAAAGGCGTTGGCGGAACCACGGGTACGTGTTGACTTTGTTGTAGGTCACGCATGGGCTGAAGATGTCCACCAACGAAAAGCCACGATGCGCGATGGCGTTGGCGATCAAATCGGTCAGATGGGCGGGGTCCCCTGAAAAGCCTCGGGCCACATAGGTCGCGCCCGAGACCAGCGCCAGCGCAATCGGATTGATCGGCATCTCGATGTTGCCGCGAGGGGTCGATTTTGTCTTGACCTCCTTGAGTGTTGTCGGGGAAGCCTGGCCGGTGGTCAGACCGTAGATCTGGTTGTTCATAACCAGGTAGGTCAGGTTCAGGTTCCGGCGCATGGCGTGGACAAAGTGCCCGAGACCGATGCCGTAGCCGTCGCCGTCGCCGCCGGTCATTACGACGTTGAGGTCGTGATTGGCCAGCTTGGCCCCGGTTGCTACCGGCACCGAGCGGCCATGAAGGCTGTGGACTCCGAACGCGTGGATAAACCCCGGCAGGTTCGACGAGCACCCGATGCCCGAAACCACCAACAGGTTCTCCGGGCGAATCCCCAGGCGCGCCGCGGCCTTCTGCAGAGATTTCAAAACGCCGAAATCTCCACAGCCGGGACACCAGTCGGGATCGACCGGACCTTCATAAATCTCCAGAGGAAGTTCAACGACTGGCATGAGCGGTTCCTTTCTCGCTTGGGATGGCTTTCCAGTTGTAGTTAGAGCCGGTGCGAACGCCGATGCTCAGTTCTCCCTGCGTCGCGCCGGTCTTGCGATCGACAATCTCGACCAGCCAGATCGGCTCGCCGAATCCGTTACCTTCGACGTGGCGGACCGATCCGGGGCGTCCTTTATCCTCCAGGTGCGTGCGGATGTAGTGGTAGGACATCTCGCGTGCCTCGTCCTCGCTGACGTCCAGTGACCGCGGCCGGCCCTCAAGGATTGCCTGGACCTGCTCGACGACCCAGCGGGGCTCAAAAGGCTCACCGTCATATTTGACGAGCAACTCGTCGACCGAGTAGCCGGTCTCGGCGCGCAGGAAGCGCGCGAACTGGCCGGTGTAATTGAGTTCGACGCAGATCGTCTTGCGCGAGCGCGCCAGCAAGGTTCGGACTTCTTCGGTCTGAAACGGCAACAAGTATCGGACGACCAATTGATTGGTGCTGACTCCGCGGGCGTTGAGCATGTCGACAGCTTCCCGCACGACTCCACGCGTGGAACCCCACGTAATCAGCGTCAGGTCCGCATCGGCCGCTCCGTAAACCTCCGGTGGACGAAGTTCCTGGCGCACAAGCTCCATCTTGTGCATCCGTTTTTCCTGGATCTTGCGGCGGACTGGCGGCGACGTAAACACGTCGCTGATCAGAATGCCGAACTCGTCGTGGTCGTCGGTGCCCGAGACGTGGACTGTGTTCGGAGTGCCGGCCAGCGCTCGCGGCGAGACGCCGGAAGCAGTCATCTTAAACCGCTGGAAGGGTCCATTCTCTTCGGGCCATGCGCTGACGAACTCGCCGCGCTCGATGGGAACGCGCGCCCGCAGGGCATCGCGTTCTATCGATTCCGGATGCTCGGACAGCAGCAGATCGGAAAGAATCAGCACGGGCAATTGATATTTTTCAGCCAGGTTGAAAGCCTCGACGGTCGTATCGAAGCAATCGACCGTATCGGAAGGCGCGATAATGACGCGCGGGAAATCTCCCTGCGAGGCGCCGTAGATCTGATTGAGGTCGGCCTGCTCGGTCTTGGTAGGAATGCCCGTCGACGGGCCGCCGCGCTGGACGTTGATGAAGACGCAGGGCGCTTCGATCATTCCAGCCATTCCGATGGCCTCGGTCATCAACGCAAATCCGCCTCCCGACGTCCCGCACATGGCTCGGACACCTGCATAGCCGGCGCCAATGGCCATGTTGGCAACGGCCAATTCGTCTTCGCACTGCTTGACGACCACGCCACACTGTTCGCCGTGCGCGGCCATCCAATGCAAAATCCCCGAGGCTGGAGTCATCGGGTAGGCGGAGTAAAATTTGCATCCGGCCGCCACGGCGCCGATCGAAAAAGCCTCGTTGCCGGTTACAAAGGGCCGGCGCTGGCGCGAAAAATTCCACTGGCAGCCTACCGGCACGAACTTCTCACGGGCGTAGTCAAACCCTATGCGCGCTACCGAGACGTTCTGGTCGACGACCTGCTGGCCCTTGTGCTTGAAGGTTTCGGCCAGCACTTCCGCCATGGTGTCAAATTCCAGACCGATGAGAAACAGCAGCGCGCCGCCGAGCACCGTATTCTGCATGATCGGAGGCAGTTTTCCGATTACGCGGGTCACCTCGTTGATGGAAATTCCCGCTAGAAGCACGTCACTGCCGACCAGTGACGAGTCCGCGTTCAGGCGGTCGGTGTTGTACAGCAGCGCGCCACCGGGCTCAATCTCGCGGCCATGCCGCTCGATGGTGTCCTGGTTGAGCGCAATCAGAACGTTGAGATGGTCCCCGTGCGAGTAACTTTTCTGCTCGGAACAGCGCAGGCGGAGCCAGATGTGGCCGCCCCGGATGATAGATTGATAGCTGTTGTAGGCGTAAAGGTAAAGGCCAAGCCTGCCGGCGGTTTTGGCTATCGTATCTCCCGATTTATCGAGACCATCACCGGCAGCCCCGCCGATACCTATCGTAATTTCTTGCATAAAGCACCACCTCAGGGTCGAAATCGACGCGCGACACAACTGGAAATTGACTGGCCTCATTTTATATCGAACTTCCCGGCAACGGAAAAGCAAATCCTCGGTATACAGTATCTACAGGCTCAGGCTTCAGGCTCCAGGCTTCAGGCTTCAGGCCCCAGGCCCCAGGCTTCAGGCTCCGGGCTCTAGCGGATGCGGATTACTGTCATGCAAGTTGTTGGGGTTGCAATTTGGATGGGTGGGATGACAGATTGATCCGCGTCGGCGCCACAATCCATAATCCCGCGCACCTGAAGCCTGAAGCCTGGAGCATGAAGCCTGCTTCAAAAAGCGTGAAATAAACCTCAAAAATGTCGTATTTAATAGCAGATGGAACAATGGAGGAACCGGGCGACTTTTCGCTGGTTCAGAAGGTTCTGGGCGGAGACCAGGATGCTTTCGCCGAGATTGTCCGGCGCTACCAGCGTAAGAT
>JBPCNK010000284.1:0-11782 GCA_051001345.1 Acidobacteriota bacterium
CAGCCGTTGGGCGGTGCGGCCGATGGCAGTGCCGTACCCGGAAGGGTACGGGTAATCAATCACGGCCACGAGCACGTGCACGAGCACGTCCTGATCCCCGACCCCTGAAGCCTGACCCCTGTTTTAATGGCAGTGAGCAATTGACAATATGAGGTATGTGCTCGGATTGGATGGCGGCGGGACCAAGACGGTCTGTCTGGTGGCCAACGAGCGCGGCACGGTTGTCGGCACGGGACGCGCGGGGCCGGGCAACTACCTTAAAGAGGGATTGTTCACGGTCAAGAAATCCCTGCGCAAGGCGATTAACGATGCTTTGCGTCAGGCTGGAATCTCCTATCACCAGGTTTCTGTCCTCTGTGCCGGCCTGGCCGGAGTCGACCGGATCAGTGATCGACGCCTGATGCGAAAGATCATCCGGGAAGTTATTCCGATCCAGCAGGTCCACCTCGAAAGCGACGCTTTGATTGCGCTGGTGGGCGCCACGGGCGGCAAACCCGGGATGATCGTCATTTCCGGCACGGGTTCCATCGCCATGGGTATCAACCGGCAGGGCGAGCGGGCGCGAGCCGGCGGTTGGGGACATATCCTGGGCGACGAGGGCAGCGGCTACGACATCGCCCGAAAGGGCCTGGTGGCTGCGCTGAAGGCATTTGATCGCCGCGGAAAGAAAACCATAATTGAGGACATGGTCAAACGCAAGCTGGGTTTGCCGCAAACCGACGAACTGATCCCGCTCTTTTATCGGGAAGGAGTCACCCCTACCAAGGTGGCGTCCTTTTATCCCATGATCCAGAGTGCCGCCGAACAAGGGGATGAGGTTGCCCGGAAGCTGATTATCGACGCGGCTGAAGATCTGGCGCACGCCGCTGCGGTCGTTGTCCGGCGCCTTCGCATGCAGCGGCAAAGATTTACCATTTCTCTCATTGGGAGCATCTTCCAGAATAATCCCCTGCTGGTTCGAACGTTTCGCGCGCGAATTCGGCAGCGTGTCCCCGGTATTCGCATTTCCAAACCGTTGTACCCGCCGGAGCGAGGGGCAATCCTGGTAGCGCTTGCCAGGTTGAAGGGCGAGGACTGAAACTACGAATTACGAAGGACGAATTACGAGTCACCAAGCATGAGGGACGTAACTCGCAATTCGTAATTCGTAATTTGTAACTAGTGGCTTGTAACATCTGAATTGGTGCCAACAATATTGATCCGCTTCCGCGGGCGGCATGGGAAAACTGGGGCCGATTTTTGACCGGCTTCACCACAGAGACACAGAGGACACAGAGGAACACAGAGAAAAGCGGGCTTACGAGCCTTATGAACTTCGATCGCAGCACCGATGACTGCCTCAGAAAGTTCGTTGAGATGCATACTTTGAATTACCGACAGCCTGTGTTTTCTCTGTGTCTCTGTGGTGAAGCCGCTTTTCACTGCACCGCAGAGCGTCACTCTAGGCTAGGATCTATGTTGTTGGTATCAATTCAGATGTTACAGTCCACCAGTAGTTCAAATCGAAGTTACTTTCGTGAGGTTTTTCGGTTGATCGGGGTTTAGACCGAAATGGATGGCTCGGTGGAAGGCCAATAGTTGCGGCAGGTGTACGTACAGGAGCGGCAAGTACAGCGTGGGCAGCAGCGAGGAAAACGTAATTGCTTCGGTGGCGGCGTCAGCCAGCGCTGGTTTTAGCTCCTGCCCTACCAGAATGACGCGCGCACCCAGCGTCCTGAACTCTGTGATGATTTCCTTCAGGTAAGGGCCGTCCTCCGGAGACGAGTACAGGAACACCAACGACGATTCATTCAGCAGCGCCTTGGGTCCGTGGCGGAATTCGTAGGTCTGATATCCCTCGGCGTGCATGGCGCACATCTCTTTGACCTTCAGCGCCGACTCATAGGCCAGACCCAGAAAGGGGCCGGATCCCAGAAAGAAAATCCGCTTGACCGATTCGTCCTGGCCCCAGCGTTGTAAAAGCGGGGCATTGCGATCAATCGCCGTTCGAATGTCGCGAGCGATGTGTTGCGCCCAGCCGGAGGCTGCTCCGGCGGTGCGGTCAGCCAGGAGGTAGAACCAGAACAGGATGCATCCGAAGGCACGCGTCATGACGACGCTTTGCTCTTGCGCCTCGGGAAACAAAACTTTCAGCCCCGCCGGATCGCTCCCCATCCGACTTTCCGGATAACAAGTGACGCTGAGGGTTTCCAGTGTCGGAAGATATTGCCGGGCCGTTTCCAGCGCGCGATTTGTTTCCGGGGTTTCGCCCGTGCGCGAAAGCGCAGCCATCAGCGTTTTTTCCGCTTGCAGCCAAACTTCCGGATACAGCAGAAACTCGGAAGCCGGCACCGCGACGCAGCGCTTCCGCAGCATCTTCTGGAAGACAAACGTCACGCTCTGGGAAAGGTGGAGGGAACTGCCGCAGGCCGTCAGCAATATCCGCTCGGCCTGACGAACCGCCTTTACGTACGGCTCGAGCCGATCGCCGCGGCTGAAGCGCTCGAAGGTCCGCTCGATTGTCTCCGGCAAACCGTAAATTTCCTGGTAGGTGTGGTACTGGCTCTCTTTGGACACGCTACTCATATTTTGACTAATCGCCTTCGAACTACGAAGGACGAAGTACGAAGGACTAAGGACCAAGTACGAAGGACTAAGGGCGAAAACTCTCCTCATGCTCGGTAACTTGTAACTCGTAACTTGTCCTTCGTCCTTTGTCCTTCGTACTTCGTCGTTTCAAGGCGTCCGTCCCAAATTCCGCAGTGCTTGCCTCACACCGCCCTGTGCCAATGATTGACGCGCGGTGCCGGCGTCGACCCCTGCCAGAGCCATGACCAGGGCGGCGGGCAGGCTGCCGGCCTCCGCGAGGAATTGCCTGGCCTGCTCGTCGGAAACCTGTCCGGCCTCGGTCAGAATCCGCAGCGCCCGCAAACGGAGTTTGTCGTTGGTCGCCTGGACGTTGATCATCCAGTGGCTAAAGACCATCCCAAGGCGGATCATTGTCGCGGTCGAGAGCATGTTGACGACAAGCTTCTGGGCCGTGCCGGCTTTCATTCGCGTCGAACCCGACACGATCTCGGGGCCGACATCAACTTCGATGGCAACGTCAGCCAAACTCGACATTTCCGCGCCGCGGTTGCAGCTGATCGCAATGGTGGCGGCGCCCAGCTCGCGGGCGCGCCGCAGGGCGCCGCGCGTGTAGGGCGTGCGGCCGCTGGCGGCAATCGCGACGACAACGTCCTTGTGGTTGATTCCGCTCTGTTCGAGATCGGAAGCGCCCTGGTCTTCGTGATCTTCGGAAGCCTCCACTGCGCGATAGCAGGCGGCAAAGCCGCCAGCCATGATTCCTGAAATCCGCTCGGCGGGTATGCCGAACGTAGGAGGGCATTCGACTGCATCGAGAATTCCGATCCGCCCACTGGTGCCGGCTCCCGCGTAGAGCAACCGCCCGCCGGCGTCGAGCCGTTCGACGGCCAGATCGACAGCCCGAGCGATCTGCGGAATGGCATCGGCAACGGCGGCGGCCACACGCTGATCTTCCGAATTGATGATGCGGCAGATCTCCTCGCTGCTGCGCAGATCGATGTCGGCAGAAAGCAGGTTTAGCCCTTCGGTAGTTTTCATCGCGTCACGATGCAGTGACTTCACCCGCTGGCGCAGGGGGCGGTGGCGCCGACCATTGTTCTATGGACTTTGGGGGCTCTGGTTTGGCGCTTCGCAGCGCTTCATAGACAAGCTCGACGGGATGGCGCACTTCGATGGCCAGGCCGTGCTTGCGCAGGCCGTGCTGAATCTGCATCAGGCAGCCGGGGTTTCCGGTGACTACGACGTCGGCGCCTGTCTTTCGAATGTTGTCGATCTTCTCCTCGAGCAACTCCATCGAAAAATCGTGGTGCGTGATATTGTAAATTCCAGCGCTTCCGCAACAGCGCTCCGAATCCTGCAGCGCAATCAGCTCCAGACCGGGAATGCGTTGCAGAACCCGACGCGGTTCCTCGAAAACTTTCTGGCCGTGGATGAGGTGGCAGGGGTCGTCGTAGGTCGCCTTTTGCCGCACCGAGCCAAAAGGCGCGTCGGCGCCGTGGCGGTCGACAAATTCCATGATATCGAGGACCTTGGCGGAAAACCGGCGCGACAGCGGCACAAACGTGTCGGACGTTGTTGGCTGACCGGCAGGTTCCTCTTCCAGCAACTCCCCGTACTCTTTAAGCGCTGCTCCGCAGCCGGCCGAGTTAGTGATGACGTAGTCGTAGCGGTCCAGATCGAAGGCCGCCAGATTTCGAGCGCCCAGCTTGCGCATGAAGTTCAGTTGGCCTCCGTGCAAATGCAGTGCGCCACAGCAGGTCTGGGCGGGAGGGATTTCCACGTCGCAGCCCAACGCGACCAGTACTTCGATGGTGGCCTGCTGGATGGGCGAGAACATCTCGCTCATGACACAGCCTTGAAAGAACGCGACACGGAACCGGCGAGCGCCGGCGGCACGACGCAAAGCCGGCAACGCGGCGTAATCGGGAACAGCCGGCAGCAGGCTCTCGGCGTCGAGCACGCCGGGTAGCCACGATTTCACCAGGCGATTTCGGCGCACCACGTCCTGCAGGCCGCTACGCTGGTACTTTCGAAGGACCACGAAGGCGATGTGCAGCAGCCGCCGGGAAGGCAGCATGACTCTAAACAGAAGGTAACGGATGGCGCGTTGCCAGAGCGGGCGCGGCAGGTTGGTCTCGACCTGCTGACGCGACTCATTGAGCATGTGCTCGAAACGCACACCCGACGGACAGGCTGTCTCGCAGGCGCGGCAGCCCAGACAGAAGTACAGGTGCTGCGACAACGTCTCGTCAAAAGGAATCTTGCCCTCGTCGGCCGCCAGCATCAGGGCAATCCGGCCACGCGGCGAATCGGCCTCGTTGCGAACCGCCAGATACGTGGGACAAACCGACAGGCAAATGCCGCAGTGTATGCAGTCCAGGTTGATGTCAAACGGATTCTTGATCTGAGGAGCAGGACCCTGCGGCTCGACCGCAGGAGTTTCCAAAACGGATTCTGCCATATAAGAAACAGACGTCTTTCTAAAAAGCGCCGGCGGAGCGACCGGGATTCAAACAGCGCTGCGGGTCATACGCGTTCTTGATCCGCTCGAGAACCGGAAGCAATCCGTACTGCAGATCAAAACACTCCAGGCCGGTCTTCATCGCCGCCGAGGCCTCTTCAACAGTTAATCTACCGCCCAGCGGCCCGTGCTGGGCGCGCCAGCGTGCTATCCAGTCGTGAAAATCGGCTGGCCGGTCGGACCAGGCGCCGGTCAAAATCGCAGTACTCTGGAGCAAATGCACTCGAACAGCCGGATTCCAGAATTGCTGCACAAAGAGAATCGCGCCCTCGAGCAGCCTCAGCGGACCGTTCAGCCGCAGCGCCACGCCCTCGGGAGCGGCCGCCGTCTGGCCGCGGCGCAAAGCCATTCTATCCCAGAAGGCCCCGTCCGCGTCGCTCGACAGCAGGATGCCGCCGGGCCACAGCCTGTGCGCCTGGTCAATCTGGTAGGCCACGCCAGGTTCGGTCCCGTCCACCCGCAAGGCCAGCGTCCAGTGCGCCTGTGGTCGCTCTGGTAATTCTCCGGCGATCAAATCGGCTATGCAGGGGGCCAGCCGGGCGCGCTGCAGCGCTTCAACCTGCTCCAAACCATTGGCCAGTTTGTCGATTGGCACCAGGTAGGTGGCCCACGCCTCCGGAAGCGCGGAAACCTTCAGGCACACCTCGGTCAGAATTGCCAGAGTGCCGAGCGATCCCGCATAGAGTTTTCCCAGGTCATAGCCGGCGACGTTTTTGACCACACGCCCGCCGCAGCGCGCGGGTGTCCCGTCGGCCAGAATCACTTCCATTCCGAGGATGCGATCGCGCGGCGGACCGTACTTGCACGCGAGCGCTCCGCTGGAATTGCAGGCAATCAGCCCGCCCATTGTCCGGCTGCCGGCGTACGGCGGATCCCACGGCAAAAACTGGTGGTGACGCCGCAATTCTGCCTGCACTTCCTCAAACCGCAACCCGGCTTGTATCGTGACGGTCAAGTCTGCGGGATTGTACTCGACCCACTCGCGGAGATTGGTTGTGCTCACCAGAACGTCGGCGGACCGAACCGAGTTGCCGGACCGCATCATTGAAGCATTCCCGAAGGGAATAAATGCTTTCCAGCGGCGTCCTTCTTCGACAATGGCCTGCAACTCGGCACGGTTGGCCGGTTCGATCGGAACGACGTCGCCTGCCGGCGAACCAAGGCCCAACTGTAGGCGGTCACGCCGCGACACGGAGGTGGGCCAGGCTTGTGTGGTGGAGTTGTCTGCCATGATCAGAGGGACATGTTAATTCAAGTGGCAAGTGAACAGTGGCAAGAATACAAGTGAGGAAGTTAGCACGTGTGGCACAAGACTCCAGCCCGTTCAAGTCGCAAGTGGTCAATAGCAGAAATACAAGTAAGCTGCGATAGCAGGAGTGGGCACGGGGCACAACCCTGACCTGACCCCTCATGTGCTACGCTGCCCGATTCCTCAGACGGCTGGCGGCGACTAGCGATCGCCGACTGGTCTCCAGACCTGTAGGCCGGCACGTGCCGCTGCCAGTGCAAGTCGCAAATCATAGGTGACCAAAGCGGCCAGATCTCCCCGGACAGACAACGCCGTGCCCAAATGGATTGCGTCCAGTGTTCGTAAATCCGCAGGTTCCAACGCGGACGCTGCCGCCACGATATCGTCGTCAATCGCGATGAGGGCTATCCGAGCTAGAACTTGCTCGGCACGCCGACGGGTAGAAGAATGTGCACCGATGCGGCGCAAAGAGCGCAGCACTTCAACTCGCGCAAGCGAGCTGGAAATGCGCTCGGACCAGTCCTTCAGCAGCGCAAAGAGCGCCGTCGTCTCTGGCTCCCTGACCACGAGCTTGATGAGAGCTGAAGAATCCAGATACAGCAATTGTCGGCTCACAGCCGCTCTTCGCGTAACTCTCTGAGTGCGCGGCTTGCTCGAGTCGACGCTTGCCGGGACCGGGGTGGTCCAAGCTTCAGCACATCGCCGCGCGGCGCCGTGGCTCGCCCGGAGGCAATCAAACGTTCCATAGTTGTTGAAGTTTCAGCCAGCGGCGCGAGCACGGCGACCGATCGGCCTCGATCGGTCACTTCCAGAGTCTCTCCCGACACAACTTTTCGAAGATAGACGCTCAGGTTCTGACGCAACTGCCGAATCCCGACCTGCTTCTTTCGACGCATGTAGCACATTGTAGCACATCAGGGGTCAGGCCTCAAAGGTCGTGTGAAAAACGCGCACAGAGCTAGACTAGAGATGAGCCCTGTGCCCACACGTGCTGTCGCATCTTCCTTGTATTCTTGCCCCTAACCACTTGCCACTTGAACGCTACAGCCCTTCATACAAATCCCGCGTGTCTCCCGGCGGCCGAGTTTTCCAGCGGCGGTGCCCCCACAGCCAGGTGTGTGGGAATTCGCGGACGACATCTTCGACATAACGCGTGAATACTTGAGTGTTGGCCAGGATGTCCGATCGGTTGTCGCCCGTTCGGACAAGCTCGACAGGTGGATAGAAGCGAATCCGGTACTGGCCCCTGTGCTCGCCCGGAACGAGAAAACCTGGAATGACTGCTGCGCTTGTCCGCAAGGCAAACAATGCCGGCGCTGAAGTGGTCGCCGCCGGAATTCCAAAAAAGTCGACGAAAATGCGATCATCGTCGTTGACGTTTTGATCGATGAGGATTCCCAGGTCTTCGCTCGAGTTGAGAGCCCGCAAAACTTCCCGCGCCGAGTTCCGTTTTGGAATACAGCGGTTTCCGCAGCGTTCCCGCAGGCGACGTAAATACCGTTCGAGGTAGGGATTGTCCAGCGGGCGAATGACGAAGCTGAGCGGGTGAGTCAGCAGTCCGTGGGCACACGGGAGCACTTCCCAGGCGGAGACGTGGGCCGTCAGGAACAAAACCGGGCGCCCGGCGCGCCTGGCTTCCAGGTAGTGCTCGACGCCGTAGCCGTCTTCATACTGGATCCGCTCGGCGACGTTTTGACGTGTCAATCCTCCGAGCTTGCTGATCTCGACAACCAAATCTCCGGTCTGGCGATAGCAGGCCATGGCCGTTTCGCGTCGCCAAGCTGCAGAGGATTCGGGAAATGCAAGCTTCAGATTCCTTTCGGCGATCCGGCGGTGGCGCTTCACCGCATGGAAATAGGTCCAGGCTAGGACGCTGGCCACGCGATAGGCAAGGCTGCGCGGCAGCAGCGCAAACAGCCGGAGGCCCCCCCAGGCCAAGGCGAAAACTGCTGCGTGTCCGGTACTTTGGAAAATCGTGCTGGACTCGATTTTAGGCATGCCTGATCAGGTTGTTTTGGCCAAAACGCTCCCAAGTCCGCGCCAATGGCCCAAATCTGTGCTAGACTGCTGCATTGGCGCGGCCTCCGGGCTACCGGCCGCGTAATTAGGATAGCGGAATCCATGCCGGAGAGTGCGCGAAAGCTTTTCGATCTCCATCCCTTTTCCGAAGCGGAAATGTGGATGGACACGTTGGCTAGCTTCTTCAAACACCACAATTTGCGCTTTGTGGCCCCCACCAAGGTCGTCGCGCTCGATCAGGACTTTTGTGATCAATTGCGGTTGGCGTCCTACGTCATAGGCCAGATCGACAGACTGGTTGCCGGCATGGTCGTCGACGAACTTCGGGGAAGCACGGCTCAGGCGGAGAATGCGGCCGTATTCGATCCGGCGCTACAAAACAGCGACCTCTCGCAGATCAAGAGCCGCTCGATGGTGATCAACCGGCTGGTCGTGTTTTTGGACTCGGTTCGGGATGTCAAGTTGCTCGCCGATGAACTGTTGCGCGGCAACAGGACGAGCTTCCAGATTTTCAGGAGCCTTGGACGAATTCTGAATAAGGAGTTTCTCGCGCTCAAGAAGAACCGCCAGGTTGTCCGGCTGAGGCACTTGCATTCGGACAGCCGTTTCGAGGAAGTGATTCACCGCGACATTCTCGCGCCCATCACCAACAAACAGATGCGGTTGGAAGTGACGGAACTGCTGATGGGCTTTCTCAAGCTCCTCAATTATCTCCAGTTCGTCGCCGACCAACTCAAGCGCAGTTACAATTTTCGCGCACTGCTGCTGATCTTTTCGTTGCTGCACTGGGAACTGCAAGCCCTGGCCCGCCGTATCGAAAGCACTTTGTCGGAATGGCAGCGTCGCGGACAGGCCGTCGAAGCTCAGTTCCAGACTTCGCTCTTTGCCCTGCGCATCGAGTCCCGGCGGGTCTTCGACAGGGAATTGTCGGGCATCGAGCAGATGACCCAGATCGAAGCGATTTATGCGAAGCTGGAGGACAGCTGCTATCTGTTGCGGAACTGCTTGCAGAGTTCTTTCATTCAACTGTCGCGCGCGTTGAATCCGGGCTTCCGCGAGAACACGATTTTCGAAGACATCGCCCGTCGCTACGAGGAAACGATTTGCCTGTTGGCGGACATGCAGACAATCGAGTCCTTTGTTTCCGCCCTGGCGAAGAATCCTACCGCGGAAACTCATCGCCGGCTGGTACACATCGTCCAGGTCTTCCGCGAGACATCGATGCGCTACCTCATGTTCCGCGACTGGGCGGCCTTCGAGTCGTTCATCGAGGAATTCTCGACTCGGAAGGATGCGGAGTCGCTGCGCTTTACACTCCACAAGTTCTCCGTTTTCATCGACACGATGGTCGGAGAAGTCAGCAAACGCGCCGTCCTGCGAACAGCCGAGACAGCTTAAGGGAGTCGCCAGTCGCGGGTCGCCAGCGATTCGGTTGCCGAGTTCTATTTTGGCGCCGCGATTAACAGTGCCGCGAGCGACGCGAGCGGGCCCGTTGAGGTCATTGCGCTCAGAGGTGTGCGAAAGTTCTGAAGAGAAAATTCCGTTATTCAGCAATTGCGGAGAGCGTTGCCGGGCCACATAAAAGCACACCGGCTGGAAGCCGGTGCCACCACCCTCCGATCAGCCACCAGCGGCGCCACGACTGCTTCCAGTTTCCGGTTTTTGATGTTTGAGAGTTAGGCACAGGCTCTGTCCTGTGCGCCTTCAGCGAACTTTAGAGACCCCAAAACCCAACTACTAGCCCGTGCCTCCAACTGTGTTGGCGGGGCCGGCTGTTGATGACACCGGAGTTGGCGAAAATGTCGACGGCGCGGCTTTGCAGAACCGGTTGACGGTCGCGCCCAGCCAGGACGCTCGCTTGCGGTCGTTCTTCCGGGAGGTGCTGTCGGTGGCCAGGCCGTATCGCCAGTAGAGAGAAAAATAAGCTTTGCAGATCACGAAATAAATCAGCAGATGCTTGAGGCGCTTGGTAAACCCCATCAAACGAGACCGCTCCCAGATGGCTCCCAGCGAATAAAACGTGCGCCAGGAATGCCGGACACCCGCAATGATCTGATCGGCGGACAGGTGGGGGTGATCGTAGATGACGCGAGGGTGATTGGGATCCAGCCAGTATTTGTAGGAGGGATCCTTGAGCGTCAGGGCTTTCTTGCCTTTCAGCATCAATCGAAAGTCGACGGTTCCTGGCAAGGGCAGCATGGGCACAAACTGAGCCAGAGTGAGCCCGGAGTCCTTCACAAATTCTGCCGTGGAACGAAAAGACTCTTCCGTATCCGTTTCGATGCCCAGAATAAAGGATCCCAGAATGTAGGGAAACCCCTGAGTGCGGATGCGGTTGATCTTGTCCCGAAGCTCCTGGCCCGTGGAATTGAAGTGCTTGTTGGTAGCCTTCAGCCCTTCGGGAGTCACGCTTTCGATGCCGATTAGAGCTCCTCGGATGCGGGCTTTCTTCATCGCGGCCAGATACTCCGGATCATCGCCTACTTCCATGGTGATCTGTGTAAAAAATGACATCCCCTCGGGTACCTGGGTAGCCAGTCGCTCCATCAAGTCGTAGCGTTCCGCCATCCCCTGCTCCAGGGTTTTGAGATCCTCGGGCGTGCGCGCCTCCCGGATATCCTGCAGCGTGTACGGATAGAAATTATCGTCGGCAAGCATGACCAGACGGAATCCCCGGGAGTAAAGGTAACGGGCCTCTTCGACGATCAAGTCGTTGCCGCGCAGGCGGGGCGTGCGACCATCCATGACCCACACCGAGCAGAAGGAGCAATTCTTGGGACAACCGCGGACCGTCTGGACCGATGCCATCGAGTACGCATCCAGCTTCATCAAATCCCAGCGCGCGGCAATCAGATTTTCGGCGCTGACACGGCCACCCTGATAGATCGATTGCAATTGGCCTTTGCGGTGATCTTCCACGACGCGCGGCCAAATGGTTTCCCCATCCCCTTCCACCACGGCGTCCCCATGTTCCAAAGCTTCTTCCTGGTAAACGCCGGCATGCGCACCACCGAAAACCACGGTGGCTCCGCGCTGTTTGACTTCTTTGGCCAGGCGATATCCATGCAAGGCATTGAGGGTGTGGATGCTGATTCCAACCAGGTCGCCCTTCTTCACCTCGTCTATGGGAAAGTCCTGAACCGTCTGGTCGATGACGACCAATCGCTCCACATACGATTCATCCGGAGTTGCCGCCGCCAAAACTGCAAGGCAGCGCGGGGTGATGAAAGCAAAACCGAAGTTTTCGGCGGCAGGATTCACGATAAATATCTGCATGTGGGCAAACTTACGCGATTTTTCAGGTTACGTAAAGGTGAATCGATTGGGTGGCTAGCCGCAGGACAGGGTGTTTAAGGGGAAGCTGGAATAATAGTTGCCAGTGGCCAGTGGTCAATGGCCGGATTTTAGGGCCAAGACGAGAGTGGGCA
>JBPCNK010000285.1:0-7170 GCA_051001345.1 Acidobacteriota bacterium
GCAGGAGTCGAAACGAAAGTCGCCCCGCAGGGGCGAAGGATTAAAGCCCAGGGCGTAGCCCTGGGTTTCCGTTCGTCGTTTCGACAAGCCCCGCAGGGGCGAAAGATTAAGCCCCGAGCGTTAAGCGAGGAGGCCCCACTCCACCACTTTGAATCTGCATGGCCTGTGAATGGCAGCGCCGCCCATGGCACTGCCGCCTCAAGTCTTGGCGGAGATGTTGCTGGCAATAGCAGGTGAACGCGCCTCTGCTGAGGGCCGCTCGCTTACGCGCGCGGCACCGCTATAGCCGTCCGCTGCCTACTGCCTACTGCCCACTGAATCACATTCGCGCCTGCACACGATAGTGCACTACCAAGGTCTGGCTGGCCGGGACATGAGGAGGCCGTTGCCGCGGCCGGCGGCAGCGCGCGCGTGACAGCGCAGATGCCCGGCCGAATCGTGCATGTTCTGGTCGGGGTAGGCGACCGCGTCGAGGCGCACCAGGGACTGGTGGTCATCGAGGCCATGCAGATGCAAAATGAGATTCGGGCGCCGCGCGCCGGGCGCATCGCTCGCGTCGAAATCGGCGAGTCCGGGGCCGTTTCCGCCGGACAGTTGTTGTTTCTAATTGAAGATTGGCCGGAACCAAGCCGAAGCGCCGGTATCTAATTCTTTATGGGAATTTTGCGCGCAACGCTCCTTATCGCTTCGCTGGGACTGCTGCTGTTTTGCTTTCTCGGCCGGCTGAGAAAAGATCTGCCGCATTTGATCTACACGTTCTACCTGCTGCGATCTTGTTTCATGTTGTTGCCGCTTTCGCTGTACTTCCTCGTTTTGTTTCTCTACCGCATCGCGCCGACATTCGACCAGGAACTGACGACCGTCCAGGCCGATTACCTGATTGCCGCCTTGAAGTACTTCGGAGGCGCCCTGCTGGTTCTGATTTGCGGCGTCTTTCTGTTCCTTTCCGCCTTCAGCTTTCTGAGCCAGCGGATCCGCCGCGGTTTGAGACCCGGCCTGTCAGGCTATGCGCGCCTGCGCCTGGAGTCGGCGCTGCTGCAATCGCGAATGGGTATCTTTCTGAATATCGGATTGTTGCTGACTCTGCCGGTTCCGTTGCTTCTGGTACAGATGGATCGGTTTTTGCACCCGCGCTGGAGCGTTAATTTGCCGGCGCTATTTCACCTCTTGACGCTGTTGATTCTGGTGACCTCGGTGTGGGGACTGCACAGTTGCCGTCACCTGTTGAGCCGCGAGAAGAGTTTGTACGACGGGTTCCCTGAGTAAGTTGCCAGTGGTCGGTGGGCAGTGGTCAGTGGGCAGTGCCTAAGGAAGAGTGGCACCGGCTTTAGCCGGTGATGCTCCAACGAAGAGTCCACACGCTGAAGCCATCGTGCTTTAGCAGGCGACGCTGGCTTGATAGGGAAGTGCGCGCGGATTAACACGGATTAAACGGATTAACACGGATTAAGCGGGTTGCTCGCACTGGATTCGAGACGGGAGAATCCAATCTACATTAATCCGTGTAAATCCGTGTAAATCCGCTTAATCCGCGCCAACGTGTTTGACACCGGCTGGTGGCCTGATGTTCCACTCAACCCTCAAACTCGCTGACTGGCCACTGGCCACTGACCCACGTAGGTGCCGGCCCTTCGGGCCTCGCTCGCTCCTCACGCCGGCAACCCCGCGCTGACGCGCGGGGCTATTGGCTAACGGCGCTTCGCGCCTGCCTGCATCGAATATCGTGAATAGCACGTGAATAGCCCGGGCTAAGCCTGGGCTAAGCCAGGTGCTTTTGGGCAGGCCCGGACAATTTGATAGTGAAGTGAGCGCGGATTAACTCGTAACTAGGGCGCTGCGCCGGGTGTATCCTGAAGCTCTTCCATGATTCTGCAGAGTGGAGCACGGCTGGGGCCGTACGAGATCGTCGCTCCTATTGGGGCAGGCGGTATGGGAGAGGTCTACCGCGCGCGCGACACGCGTCTCGATCGTTTGGTTGCAATCAAGATCCTCTCCGCGGACTTCGCCGAGGACGCGCGGCTGCGAGTCCGGTTCGAGCGGGAAGCGAAAACCATCTCGGCGCTCAATCATCCGCACATCTGTACCCTTCACGATCTCGGACGCGAGAACGGTATCGATTACCTCGTCATGGAGCATTGCGAGGGAAAAACACTGGCAAAGCGGATTGAAGAGGGTCTGCTGCCTGTCGCACAAGTGATGGAGTACGGGATTCAGATTGCCGATGCCCTAGACAAGGCGCATCAGCAGGGCATTGTCCATCGCGATCTCAAACCATCCAACATCATGTTGACGAAGTCTGGAGTCAAGCTCCTGGACTTCGGATTGGCCAAGCACAGCGTGGTGCTGGCCGGTAACTCCCCATCCGTGTCGACCATGGAAAAGTCGATGACGGAGGAAGGAATGATCCTCGGGACGATTCACTACATGGCTCCTGAGCTGTTCGAGGGCAAAGAGGCAGACGCTCGAAGCGACGTCTTTGCCCTCGGGTTGGTTCTTTACGAGATGCTCACCGGTAAGCAGGCATTTTCCGGCGCAAGCAAGGCTGGCGTGATCGCGGCAATTCTGGAGCGCGAGCCCGCCAGGATCACTGCCCTGCAGCCCATCCCCGATCTGCTGGAGCGTCTGGTCGAATCGTGTCTGGCCAAAGATCCCGACCAGCGCATCCAGAGCGCTCACGACATAAAGCTTCAGCTGGAATGGCACGCCCGCGCTCGGCAACATCCGATCGCGGCAGCGCAGGTATTGAGCAAGACAAAGCTCGCTATGTGGACCGTCGCCGCGGCTGCGCTAGCTGTAGTTGGGACGATCGTGATTCAACGTGCGACCGCCACAAAGACGGAGTTCCCCGCTGGAACCCTCAGCCGGACGGTCGCAGATCTTCGCGGCGCTCCTAATTTGGCGCTCGGCCAGTTCTTCCCTCGAATCGGCTTCTTCAACCCGGTTATCACGCTGTCACACGATGGCACGCTGCTGGTCTACGTCGGCTTCGTCAACAAAAAGACGCAACTATTCAAACGTCGGCTTGACAGCTACGAAGTCGAACCAATTCCGGGCACCGAGGGGGCAAATTACGCGTTCTTCTCACCCGACGACTCGTGGATCGGTTTTCTCACCGATGACAAGGTAATGAAGGCGCCTCTCGCGGGCGGCTCTCCGGTCACGCTGGCCGACGCGACTTCGCCAAACCGAGCAGTGTGGCTGGCGGGCGGGACGATCATTGTTGGTGACGATCAGGGAGCCAGAATGATGTTCCTGCCCGAAAAAGGAGGCCAGACAAGGCTTGTGAACTTCGACACACCCGGTAGGTTCAACGACGTTTTGCCGGATGGCCGGGGAATTCTGGTAAGTCTGAGTCGTAAGACGAGCGGAGATTACGCGCGGGTCTCGATCTTTGACCTCGAGGACCGCAGCATGACGGAAGTGCTGGATGGCGGATACGACGCGCGCTACGCGGCTCCGGGGGTCCTGTTGTTCGTTCGCGGAAACGATCTTCACGCTGTCCGCTTCGATGTGAAGCGGCGGCAAATCGTTGGAGAGGCCGTCACCCTGCAGTCAGCCATCGCCACAGAGTCTTTCTTTCGTGAGGCGCACTACTCTGTAACGGACGCCGGTGTTCTGGCTTACGTTCCTGGAAATGATCGCTCCGTCGGCAGGATCGCCTGGGTGGACGAAAAGGGAAATACTGACTTTCTCCGGGTACCGGATCGGGCCTATAGCGTGTTCGACCTATCGCCCGATGGGCGGACACTTGCTATCCAGGTGAGCGATGTGCTGGATTATCTTTGGATTTTCGACATCACAAGGGGCGAAGGGCGCCGTCTTCCCGCGTCTGGCGATGTCATCTCGCCCCGCTGGTCTCCAGACAGTCGCGAAATCATCTCCGGACTGGGACGCGGAGTTGGGCAGCCCTACGAAATAGTTAAATTTAGTGCGACCCGATCCGAGCCGGTCGTGGTGCACTCATCGCAAGAGATGCACGTTCCAAGCGCAATTTCCCCTGACGGACAACTTATGGGCCTTCAGGGAGTGGCGGGAAGTGGTTTCTTTCGGGTCGGCGTCAAACGGATTGGCGAAGCATCGCCGATCAAGTGGTTTCGGCACCACGGATGGGGCGGGGACTTCTCACCCGACGGACGATGGTTTGCTTTCGCCTCGAATCACACCGGCAGATACGAAATCTGGATTCATTCCATTGATACTCCCGATGATTTCCATCAAATCTCCGTCGACGGAGGCGTTGAACCTGTGTGGTGTCGGAACTCGGGCGAGCTTTTCTACCGCAGCGGCGCACGTTGGTACGCGGTTCGGATCTCGACTGAGCGCGAGCCGAAATGGGAGGCTCCCCGTCTGGTCTGGGAGACTGACTTCATCGACACGTGGGGAACCTCATACGATGTCTCGCCGGACGGAAAACGACTGCTGGTTTCGAAGCGCACCAGTGCCGATGTGACAGATCGGATCCACTTGATCCAGAACTGGCGGGCCTTGCTCCCAAAATTCTAAGAAGGGCGCAAACCTCACCCCGGATGAAAATTGTGAGCCTGGGCCTAGGAGCGCGCGCGTCTCGCGCGCATCTAGCGGCGCCCCGAGCGTAAGCGAGGAGGCCCCACTCCGCCAGTTTGAATCTGCATGGCCTGTGAATGGCGGCAACCATGGCGCTGCCGGCTCAAGTCTTGGCGGAGATGTTGCTGGCAACAGCAGGGGAAGGCAATTAGCACCTCTGCTGAGGGGCCGCTCGCTTACGCGCGCGGCGCCGCCAGCGCGCGGCGCCGCTATCGCCGTCCGCTCCTGGAATGGAAGTCATTTTCCTGCGGCGCATTCAGTCAGTATCGCACTGTTCAACCGCCGACTGGCCACTGCCCACTGGCCACTGGCGACTGCTTCACATGCGTGCCTGCACACGATAGCGCACCACCAAGGTATGGCTGGCCGGGACCGTCACGACGAACTCCACGCGGTTGACGTCGAGCCGATTGTAGGGATGCGTCGAGGAGACGATCTTCCAGTCGCCGGCGCCGATCGACTCGATGATCCGAACCTTGCTCTCCTTTTTCCGGCGGTTACGGATCTCCACCTCGTTTTCAGACTCGCTGGCCCGCTCTCCAAGCCGTTCGAAGTGGATCTGGCGGCGTTCGGCCAGGATGTCGAAGGCGCGGCCGATTTCCAGTTCCACGCGCTCGTTTTCAGGCGTCGGCTTCAGCGTGGATTCGCCCAGGAATTGTGACCGGCCGGCCTCATCCTGGCCAAAGGTCCGGACTACGCCGCTTGGCAGCGCAAAGCCGAGCTGATTGGCCTTCGTGTTGTCCCAGCGAACGATGACGGCGACGTTCTGTTTGTGGCGGCCCGAGACGGGATAGAGCCAGTACTGATTCTCCAGCCGGAATTCCTTCTCAACGGCGATGGCCGACGCCGCGAAGTGCGGAACCTGCTGCTGGGATCGGGCAAGCAGCGTGACGCTTTGCGGGAGAGCATACAGGTAATAGTCTCCCAGTTCGGTCGAAGCGACATCGACCGATGCCGCCATGCTCATGACCGCCCGTCCTTTCATTTCCATCATGCGGGGCTCCGGACGTCTGGGTGGCGGGCTGGAGACGATCTGGACGTCGCCGGCCACGAGGTTGAGGCGCGTGTTCTCAAACGTCTTGGACGTCTGGTTGTGGACGGTAAAAAGCCCGCGCAGATTGGCTCGGTCGTTGTCGTCCAGTGAAAGCATGTAATCGGATTTCCAGTCCAGGCCTGCGGCCAGGTACTGCAGCACAACCTGCGCGGGACGCGTTGCGAATCGAACCTCAATGGAGGGTTCCAGGACAGTGCCTGCGGGAAGGCCTGGAAAGAGAATGCTGTCGTAATCGGGATTGAGAACGATCTGGTCGCCGATGCGCCAGATCCCGCGGCCTTCGGCCGACAGCAGCGTCGCTTCGACGCGCTCGTCCGGCTTTTGTTCGCGGTTGTTGACCAGGGTCAGCGTCTTGCCGATAAATTGCGGCAGAAGCGAGCCGGGCGAAACCAGGTTGGTGTTGTACTGCAGCCAGGTTGGAGCAGCGCCGCCGAGCGCTTCAATCCAGAGGCTCTCGGGGATCAGCGTCTCGGCGATGCTCGCCAAACGGATCGCATCCGAGCCTACGCCGATCGGGCGTATCTCTCGCACCAAGGCGCGATCGTTGTTGTAAATGGTGACTTCCGCCTGCTGCTGCTGCGCTGCCAGGGACCAGGGCAGCATAGCCATCATTAGGAGCGCTGCCAAAAATCGTATCTGATATCTCAAGTTTCACTCTCCAATTTGCCGCTGACTGAGTAACGTTTCAGCCGGGATTCTCTTAGAAGCGTTTCTCCCGGTTCGTCCGACTGTGCTACTCTTCAGATGGTAGCAGAAGAGGGGCTCAATGCTCGATTCCAGCCAGGCCTTACTCGTGTTTCTAGCCATCGTGGCGGTTGCTTTCTTGTTGCAGGCGGTGGCGTTTCTGATTGTGGCCATGCGCGTAAACCGGGTGACCCGTTCCGTGGAGGGGCACCTGGGTAAGCTACTGGCCGGCAGCGACCGCACGCTTGATTTGCTGACGGAATTTCTGCGCCAGGTGCGGCCGATTCTTCAGACCGTCGAAAAGACGGTCGGGTCTCTCAACGATTTGACCCTGCATCTTCGCAGTTTGGCCCAGGAGACGGGAGACACCGCCAATGACCTGGCGCAGAGGGCACGGGACAAAATTGTCGAAATCGAGCAGGAAATGGATCGCGGACTGGAGCGTTACCGGGAAGCTTCCGAGTCCGTGCATCTGGCCATACTGCGTCCCACCACGGAAGTATCCGCCGTAGCCAAAGGCGTGCGAACCGCCATGCGGCACCTGTTTCGAAGAGGACCTCGGGTGGTGCAGTGACGGGGGTGCGTGAATCATGAAATTGGGGATTGGGGATTGGGGATTGGGGATTAGTTGAACTGCTTCTCTAGGGAGGTGCAGTGACGAGGGTGCGTGAATTCTGAAATTGGGGATTGGGGATTGGGGATTAGTTGAACTGCTTCTCTCCAGTTCTCAATTCAGACTTTCACAAGCAAAAATACCATTTCCAATTTTCCAATCCACAATCCACAATACAATTCCCAATTCTCCAATTCGCAATCAACAATCAACTCCGCAATCCCCAATCCCCAATCCGAAATTCAATCCCCAATCC
>JBPCNK010000286.1:0-8278 GCA_051001345.1 Acidobacteriota bacterium
ACCTGGTTCGCCGCTGGTCACAATATGCCGAAGGCGTGCCGATTCGCGGCGTCACGCCATCCATGTTGGCCATCGAGAAACTCGAGCTCGAAGAAGGCCGCTATATCGACGACTTCGACAAAAGGGAACGCCGGTCGGTGTGCGTGTTGGGAAAAGACATCAGCGAGGCTTTGTTTCCAGTCTCCGACTCCGTCGGACAGCAGATCAAAATCGGAGGACGTCCTTTTCAAGTTGTCGGCGCGGCCAGAAAAATGGGCTCGGTCTTCGGCCACTCGCGTGACAAGTTCGTGCTGGTGCCGATCACCACGCTGTTCAAACTGTACGGTTCGGACCGTTCCGTCTCCATCTACGGTCAGGTTCGCGATCGCCACACACTCGACGACGCAGTTGCCGAGGCGCGCGCCATGCTCCGCATCCGGCGGCGTCTGAGCGAATCGCAGGAGGATACGTTCTCCTTCACGACGGTCGACACGATCGTGAGCATGTATAACCGGATCACATCGTCCTTTTTTGTCACGATGGTCGTCATTTCCTCGATTGCGCTGCTGGTAGGAGGCGTCGTCGTGATGAACATCATGCTGGTGACCGTACGCGAACGAACGCGCGAAATCGGAATCCGCAAGGCCATGGGCGCCCGCTACCGCGATATCCTTGCGCAGTTCCTGATTGAGGCAGTCCTGCTGTGTGTGGTGGGAGGCGCCATCGGGATCTTCTGCGGATTCGCATTTGCCTCGTTGATCGCCTGGCTGACTCCCTTTCCGGCCGCCGTCCGTACTTTTGTCGTCGTCGCCGGATTGATTGTCTCCAGCGTCGTCGGCATTCTGGCCGGCGTATACCCCGCCCACCAGGCGGCCCGTTTGTCTCCCATCGAGGCGCTGCGTTATGAGTGAACGAACGGTTCGGGCGGCTTCCCGGACCGTGGCGGCGCACCACCTCCGCGAGGCTTTGCTGCTGGCACTCGACTCGATCCGCCAGCACAAGTTTCGATCCGTCCTGACGCTGCTGGGGATCATCCTGGGAGTCGCCACCGTCATCGGCATGGTCGCCGCCATCGAGGGGCTCAATCACAGCGTCAGCAGCGTCATCGAAGAACTGAACCCGAATATCTTCATCGTGAGCCGATTTAGTCCCAGCGACATGGGACTCAGCGATATCAAGGACACGCTGGCGCGGCGGCCTGCGCTGAAACTGGACGACTCGAAAACGATCCGCGAGTCGGCGCCCAGCGTCAAACACGTCAGCCCGTTTCACACCGTCGATTTCATCGAGGGTTCAGGGGCGACGGTGACCTTTCGCGGGGAAGACGCGTTCAGTCCGCTGGTGCGCGGCGTGGACCCCTTCTACATGGAGGCCACCGGCCTGTTTGTCGTCCGCGGCCGATTTATCACCGGGGCCGACGATTTCCACGCGTCACCGGTTTGCGTGCTGGGCGCCGACATTGCCGACGGATTGTTCGATCAGATCGAACCGGTCGGTAAACAGCTGCGGATCGATAATCAACCCTACACCGTCATCGGAGTTCTGGAGCGGCGCGAGACTTTGTTTGAAGGCCCGTCCGAGAACCAGTTGGTGTTGATTCCCTTCGGCACCTATCTGCGGTTTTATCGCGGACAGAATCTAGAATTTCTGCAGTTCATTTGCAGCGTGCGCGAGCCGGGCGACCTGGAGAAGGCCATCGATGAAGTCAAGGGCCTGTTGCGCAGCAAACGGCGCTTGCCTCGCGACGCTCCCGACAACTTCAGTCTTTTTACTCCCGAGCAATTTTTCGAGATCTGGAAGAAGGTCACCGGCGGGATCTTTCTTCTGATGATCATCATCGCCTCGATCGGGCTGCTCATCGGAGGCATTGGGGTGATGAACATCATGCTGATCTCGGTGACCGAGCGCTATCAGGAAATCGGCGTGCGCAAGGCGATGGGAGCGCGCAAGCGCGATATTCTCTGGCAGTTCCTGCTGGAGGCGATCCTTCTGACGACCATCGGAGGCGTGGGTGGCCTCGTGCTGGGAATCCTGGTGAGCCTGGCCATGCCGCTGGTATTTCCGTCGTTGCGCGCGCACATTCCATTCTGGTCGGTGGCGGCAGGCCTGATTGTTTCGACAGCGGTGGGCTTGTTTTTCGGAATCTGGCCGGCCACCCGCGCCAGCCGCCTCGCACCAATCCAGGCGCTGCGCTATGAGCGCTAAGGATCTGTTATTCTACTAGTGGCCTGTAACATCTGAATTGATACGAACAACATTGATCCTAGGACGCTCTGCGGTGCAGTGAAAAACGGCTTCACCACAGAGGACACAGAGAAAGCACAGAGAAACACTTCGTACAAATGACCGGCTGTCCGTAATTCAGAGTATGCATCTCAACGAACTTACTGAGGCAATCATCGGTGCTGCGATCGAAGTTGATATGACTCGTACGCCCGCTTTTCTCTGTGTTCCTCTGTGTCCTCTGTGTCTCTGTGGTGAAATCGCTTTTCACTGCACCGCAGCTTGTGAATAATCCGGACTAGAGCCATGAAAAACCGTAACAGGATTGCTGGCCTGCTCGTTGCCATCGTGGTTGTTTTCGGTTCCGCCGCGGCCGAGCCCGCCGGCAAGACTTCCAATTTCAGCGATCAGCTCTGGCGGGAAAATCTGGATATCTATCAGGAGATCTTAAAGCACCCGTTTCTGAAGGGGCTGACCGACGGAACGCTTGAACGCGAGGCCTTCTCGTACTACATCATCCAGGACTCGCACTATCTGCGTGAATTTGCCAGGGCGCTGGCCATAACCGCATCGAAGGCGCCTCGGCAGGACTGGGCGGCGCTGCTCAGTACGCACGCATCGGATACATCCAAATACGAGCGCAAACTGCACGAATCGGTCTTTCAGGAATACGGCATCTCCGCCGAAACGGTCCGTGGCGCCGAGCCGTCGCCCGAGGCTTTTGGTTACACGAACTTTCTGGTGGCGACGGCCTACAGCCGGTCCTTTGAAGAATCCATGGCGGCGCTGCTTCCCTGTTACTGGGTCTATTGGGAAGTCGGCAAGGAGCTGAAAAAGCGCGGATCCAAAAATCCGATCTATCAGAAATGGATCGATGCGTATTCTTCAGAGGAATACGGCGCGGCCGTCCGGGCAGTCCTGGAAATCATCAACGAGGTGGCTCGCGGTGCGAACCCGGCGACGCTGGCTCCTCTGCGAGAAAACTTCCGGCGAGGCGCGCGCTACGAGTGGATGTTCTGGAACGCGGCCTACCGCCGCAGTACTTGGCCACCGGGAAAGTGAGCGACACATGAAAAGACTATCCATTGGTTCCTGGGCCTATTCCATTGGTCCATACGCCCAAAATCCTGTTGACTGGGACACTGTTTGCAAGACTCTAAAAGAGTACAAATTCCAGGGAGTTGAGTTAGGTGGATTTAAGCCGCACCCGAACCCAGATGACCTGGCGGACAAGGAGTCGCGCCAGGTGCTGGTTGAAAAGATGAAAAACAATGGCCTCGCATTTTCCGGGCTGGCTGCCAATCTTTGGGGAGAAAAACTGATTAATACAGACGACACCACGAAGTACTATCAAGAATTCGTCAAGAACTGTGACTTTTGTGTGGATCTTGGCATCAAGACGATCCGTGTGGATACCGTCCAGCCGCCCACCATCTTGAACGAAGTGGATTACAAAACCGCTTTTAAACGCGTGGTTTCCACCTGGAAAAAGTGCGCCAAAGCCGCCGCCGATCGGAGCCTGAATGTTTGCTGGGAATTTGAGCCAGGATTCGCCTTTAACAAACCCTCGGACATTTTCCGGATCCTCGATGCTATCCCTGACAAGAACTTTGGTGTTTTGTACGACACCTGTCACGCCCAGACGGTGGGGGTAATTGGAGCACGCCAAAATGGCAAGAAGGAAACCCTGGCCGGCGGTCAGCTTGAGTTTATCCAGCGACTCAAAGGCCGGATCAATCATATCCATCTGATAGATTCGGATAACGCCTGTCACAAGGATGCCAACGGTAACGACGAGACCTCCACACATGTTCCTTTTGGTGACGGAGTCCTGAATTTCGACAACATTCTCCCAGCACTTGCCAAGCTCAAGATGCCCCACGATTGGTGGACGATCGACTTATGCTTCTGGGCCGATGCCTGGCCCGTTACCAAGCGGTGCAAGACAGAGCTCGACAAGCTGAACAAAAAATATGGCGTCAAACCCGCGGCCAGAAAGGGAAAGAATTAGTCGTCGTATGAAAAAACTGAACGTTGGACTTATCGGCTACGGCTTCATGGGACGTGCCCATTCAAACGCTTACCGCAAGGTTAACCAGTTCTTTGATCTCCAGTATCAGCCTGTGCTCAAAGCAGTTTGTGCACGCAATAAAGAAAAAGTCGAGGGTTTTGCTTCCAAGTGGGGCTGGGAATCGGTCGAAACCAACTGGCGCGAGTTGATCAAGCGGAAGGATATCGACCTGATCGACATCGGCAGCCCTAACGACACTCATTGTGAGATTGCGTTGGCCGCTGCCAAGGCAGGCAAGATGATTCTTTGCGAAAAACCGCTGGCCATGAACGGCAAAGAAGGTCTGATCATGACCAAAGCCATAGAAAGGGCCGGCGTGCCGAATATGGTTTGGTTCAACTACCGCCGCGTTCCTGCCATCGCCTTGGCAAAACATCTCGTGGATGAAGGCCGTCTCGGCCGAATCTTCCACTATCGCGCTAAGTATCTACAGGACTGGACCATCTCCGCAGATCTCCCACAAGGTGGCGCCGCCCTGTGGCGTCTGGATGTGAAAGTGGCCGGGAGCGGCGTTACAGGTGATCTGCTCGCCCACTCTATTGACACGGCGATCTGGCTGAATGGCTCTGTCGACAGGGTGACGGCGATGACTGAAACCTTCATCAAAGAGCGAACCCACCAGTTAACCGGCAAAAAAGAGAAGGTCGGAATTGATGACGCGTGTGCCTTTCTGGCTCGGTTCAGCAATGGTTCGCTGGCCACCTTTGAGTCGACCCGTTACGCACGCGGTCGCAAGAATCAAAACACCTTTGAGATTAACGGGGAGCACGCCTCTATTGCCTTTGACCTCGAAGATCCGCATCGGCTGCAGTATTTCGACCATCGCGACGACGCCTCCTCGCGTGGCTGGCGTTCCATCCACGTAACGGAATTTGAGCATCCTTACATGAACCACTGGTGGGTGCCCGGCACTACGATTGGTTACGAGCATACGTTCATCAATGCGCTGGCTGACTTTCTGGCAGGCTTGGACACACAGCCCGCCCGTCCTGACTTTCGTGATGCCCTCGAAACACAATACGTTTGCGATGCGGTTTTAAAGTCGGCTCAAACCGGTCGGTGGGAAAACGTGCCAAAGGCGACATAAAGGCAGTTCGGAATCCGCAGCGCAGAGTCGCTTTCTGACTCTGCGGCTTAATCGGTGCTATTCTTGGGAGTGCTGGAGACTGCGGCCACCGGCCTGGCGGCCGGTGCAACTCCGGCGAATGTGAGGCTCGCCATGAGACGCTTAGGACTCGGATTGCTGTTGGTGCTGCTACTGGTTGGTGCGTTGGCAGCGGCGCACGGTCCCACTACAGACTACGCGGCTGCGCCGGCAGCCGCTGACCCGGAAAAGCGCGCGGTACGCGAAATTGAGCGACTGCTTGATGACGGCCAGTTCGCCGCTCCGCACGGTTGGCGTCTGGTGGTGTCCCGGCCGGAGATCAGTCCGGAAGCGCGTGTCGACGACAACGTGGGGCATCGAGGCCCATCGGCACTGGTCTTGGCAGGCAAGGGAAATCCAGATGCGGCCGGGTACTGGGAAAAAGAAGTCGAGATCAAGACGCAGAAACACTATCGTCTGACCGCGTTTTATCAGCCCCGTGACGTGCCCCATCCCCGCCAGACGATCCACGCCCGCGTCGACTGGCAGGATGCGGCCGGCGAGCGTGTCGGCTATCCGGACTACATCGCCGAATCGTATCGCGATGGATCCTGGCGCCGGGTCGACCGGGTACTGCAGGCGCCCGACGGGGCAAAAAAAGCGCGCATCCAACTGGTATTCCAGTGGTGCGCCGCCGGCCAGGTCTGGTGGGACGATGTCCGCTTTTCGAGTGTCACCCCTCCGGCGCCGCGCAAGGTGCGCGTCGCCACGATTTTTCACCGTCCCAGCGGTCTGAAATCTGCGGCGGAAAATATCGAATCGTTTGCAGCCGTCATCGAGAAGGCGGCCGAGTCGCATCCCGACATTATTTGTTTGCCCGAAGGCATGACCATCGTGGGGACTCGCCTGAAATATGCTGCCGTCGCCGAACCGATCCCCGGCCCAAGTACCCAACGGCTGTCCGAACTGGCGCGCAAGCACAAGACCTATCTGGTGGCTGGTTTGCTCGAGCGCGAGGGCGCGTCGGTTTTCAACACATCGGTGCTGATTGACCGGGACGGCAAGCTGGCTGGAAAGTATCGCAAAGTGTATCTGCCGCGCGAGGAAGTCGAAGGTGGAATTACGCCTGGCTCCGATTTTCCGGTATTTGACACCGATTTCGGGCGTGTCGGGATGATGATTTGCTACGACTCGTTCTTCGTCGATCCGGCGCGCGCTTTGGCGGCGCGGGGCGCCGAGATAATCCTGATGCCCATTTGGGGCGGTGACGAACTTCTAGTGCGCGCCCGCGCGCTGGAAAATCATCTGACACTGGTGACTTCCAGTTACGACATGCGGACGGGCGTCGTTGATCCACTTGGTAAGTTTGTCGCGTCTGCGGACGCGAGCAATCCGATCGCCATTGCCGAGGTCGATCTGGATGCCGTTCTCATCGAGAAGTGGCTGGGTGACATGCGAGGACGCTTCCGAGCCGAACTTCGCGACGATGTGCCCCTGAAGCCCTGATGTTGTGGGTCCGCTCCCTAACGGTCACGGCACCGCTGACAGTCGCGGCAGTGCTGACAGTCGCGGCAGCGCTATTGACGGCACTTGTAGCCTCGGGCTGGGCCGCTCCTCCTAATCCTTGCACTGCCGGATCGGAGGCCTTGGGCCGCCGCGATCTTCCAGCAGCCGAACGGTTGTTAAAAGAGTGCCTCAGCCGGGAGCCTGCCCGGCAGTCGGCATTCGTTGAACTGGCAGCCGTCTACCAGGCGCAAGGAAACACCGCTGCGCTGCAGGCGCTGGCCCGCCAGGGGCTCAAGCGCTTTCCCAATGAACCCAGGTTTCATTTGACGGTTGGAATTCACGCGGGCAGGGAGGGCCGTTTCGACGAAGCGGTCGATGTGTTGGCGGCGGGTCTGCGGCGGTGGCCGGCCGACTCCCGATTCCAGAAGAACCTGGTCGATGCGTACGTCAGCCGCGGACTGGCTGCGCTCGATGAAGGGAGCAATGAGGCCGCCGAAAGGGACCTCAGTAGCGCGCTGAAGTTGGATGCAAGCCAAGCCGAAGCATGGCTGAACGTCGGTCGCGCCCTGCACAATCTGAATCGCAGCGTCGAATCCATGTCAGCATTCGAACGCGCATTGAAGGTCGATCCTCGGACTCCACTGGCAGAGTTTCACCGCGGCATGGTCTCCTACACGCTGCGGGATTATGACCAGGCCATAGCCGCATTGAGCCGCGAGATCGAGCGCAATCCGGACTATCCGCCCGCCTACCAGTTCCGCGGCCTGGCGCGGATGTTCAAAGCTCAATGGAGTGAAGCCGTCGCCGATCTGGCGATTGCCGCCGGCAAGATGCCGGGAGACGCCGAAGTGCTGTACGCGCTGGGGCGTTGTCTCAATCAGCTTGGACAGATGGCGGAAGCCGAAGCGGCCTTCCGCAAGACGATCGAACTTAGTCCCTCCAGCCCGCGAGCCTATTATTCGCTGGGACGATTGCTGAGCGACGATGGCCGCGCACCCGAAGCACAAGAGTTGTTTGACAAGGCCGCTGCTCTTCACGCAACGGCCCGAGTGGCGGCGCCCGGTGAGATCCGATTCAAGTCCCTGCGTACTCGCAAGCCTTAATATTACTAGTGGCCTGTAACACCTGAATTGGTAGCAACAACATTGATCCGCCTCTGCGAGCGGCTATGGGAAAACTGAGGCCGGTTTTTGACCGGCTTCACCACAGAGACACAGAGGACACAGAGGTGTCAGTGCCACGAACGAAGAGAGTGGTGATATTGATACAAGCGGCAAGAACACGATGATCACCGCTCTCTTCGTTCGGTACGCCAGGAAAAGCCTGGCTGATCTAGTGTGGTGAAAGGACCACATCATGTAATTGCCTGTTCGACATGTAACCAAGGACAGCGTGAGCCGGAGCAATCCGGCGGG
>JBPCNK010000287.1:0-15971 GCA_051001345.1 Acidobacteriota bacterium
GCCCGAACCCGTTGTGCCCGAGCTCAAGTCTCCACGCTGCGAGAGCGGCTGCTCAAACTAGGCGTTCACGTGGTCGCTTCGGTCCGGCGCATCGTGCTTCATCTGCCGGCGTCCTATCCTTGGATGACAGACTGGAAACGGCTGGCCCAGGCGCTCGGCGCCAGTCCCGGCTAGTTTTATCACAGGCCGTACAATCGCTTTGAATTGTTTCCAATCTGCTTTGGCCGGGGCCTGTTCTGATTGGGCCCGCCGCACCGCCACCGATGTCGACAAAGAACTTCCACGCCCACTTCAATCATCCAAAAGACCCCTCGCGATGCCGACCCCGAAAGTTTTTGACATCGCAACCTGCCCGTTTCACAATTTGCGAACCTTCATGCATAATCCGGGCTAGCGCTCACCGGACCCCTGGTTCGCGCTCAGGAGGCGGGCCAAGTAGACACGCGCCAGTGGAAAATCGTCTTCGACTCCGAGCGGGATGGGCACGAAGAGATCTATGTCATGGATTCCGACGGGTCCAATCACCAGCGCCTCACGTTCACCAAAGGAGCAAGTTGGGCTCCCGCCTGGTCGCCGGATCGACAGAAGATCGCTTTTGCCTCCAATCGAGAGAGGAACCTGGAGATTTACGTGATGGATGCGGATGGCTCCAATGCGCGGCGACTCACGCACACATCAGGCAAGGAGAGCGGGAATCCGGCATGGTCGCCAGATGGAAAGAAGATTGCCTTTGAGTCCAACCGGGATGGGAACTACGAGATCTACGTAATGGATACCGGCGGCTCGAATGTGCACCGGCTCACGTACACAAAGGGTAAGGGTGAGAGCAGCGAGAATCCCGATTGGTCGCCGGATGGAAAGAGGATCGCCTTTGAGTCTAATCGGGGCGGGAATGAAGAGATCTACGTCATCAGTCCGGATGGCTCCAATCTCCGGCGGCTCACACACACACCTGACAAGAGCCTTTTCAGTTCGCATCCCGCGTGGTCGCCAGATGGAAAGAGGATCGCGTTTGACTCCAGCCGGAACGGGAACAAGGAGGTTTATGTGATGAATGTGGATGGCTCTAATGTCCAGAGACTCACACACACGCCAGGCAATGAGAGTTTGACTCCTGTTTGGTCCCCAGATGGAAAGAGGATCGCTTTTGGCTCCGACCGGGATGGGAAATGGAAGAATCGGAGAGACAACTTCGAGATGTACGTGATGAATGCCGACGGCTCGAATGTGCAAAGGCTCACCTTCAGTCAAGCATGGGATGGACACCTCCATTGGTGACCACGAAATGGTCTCTGTTGGGAAAGGCGCTTATTGGAACCGTGAACTAGATCAGTTCCTCAAGATTTCAATAAGAGACAGCAAGCTGCAACTGGTTACTCCGACCGGAAGCATTGAGTTGATGCCATTCAGCGAAAACCGTTTCCGCGCGCCCATCGAAATCCGTTTTGAACACGACAGCTCAAGTGGAAGACGCCGGCTTATCCAGACCTGGGACGGTGAACCTTCTGCAAGGTTTGGGCCCATCGCCCTCGCCACGTCGCCGAGTATACGGTTGAGTGAATATGTAGGAACCTACGTAAACGAGGAGATCGATGCCATCTGGCGTGTGAGTCTTGAGAACGGCAAGCTCTCGCTCAAGCGGCTAAAGTTTAAGCCGGTCACACTGCAACCGGTGCTCCTCGATGTTTTCACCGGGGCCCCTTGGACCGTACGGTTTACGCGAGGCTCGACGAACCAAGTCAATGGTTTCGTCTTGAATAGCTACTGGCTCAGGAACTTTCGATTCAGCAAACAGATACCATAAATAGAACCGATGAACACCTAAGGGGGGCTGCCAGCGTGGAAGCGCTGGCCGTTGATACCACGGCGTCCCTGAGGCAGCGTAACAAACGCGTAAAGCTGCCGCCCCCGAGTTGAACGGAGAGACCACAATGAAGCGAGCTTGGCTCCCGTCATTTTATCGTTCTCGATTATGTCCACCCTCATGGGCCAAGTACCAGTCGGGCGCGATCTGTAGGCGCAGAAAGTGGCTGCGGCTGAGGCCCCGACTCATTCGGTTACCCCTAACGGCAGATACCGCTTTTATGCGGAAGAGGTGAGCGGAGCTACAGTTTGACTACTCCAAATCTTTTGTGCTACGGGATTTAGCCAGAGCGGTCGTTTAACTCTAGTGCCATGAACAGACGAAAAACTTTCTCCTCGGCTCCGCCGCCGGCCTGCTGGCCACCCCGCAGCGTCCGCGGCGGCGCGATGTGCTGCTGATCGTCTCCGACGACCAGGGAATGGATGCCGGCGCCATACGTGATAGACGCCGATGGAGGTAACCTGCGCCGGCTTACCAACAACGACGTGACAATGACTGTCATTCTAGTTTTCGGCTTGGCGCTAATCGGACCCCTGGTGCGCGCTCAGGAGCAACTAGTGCTACTCGAAGTTCTCAATCGCCCAAATATCTCCGCCCCGCGGGCGGAAGTGATCGAACAGTACCCACTTGCCGTCCGGAGACCATGCGGGGTAGTCAATTCGACTTTCGCTGTCGGGGAACTCGTAGACCTTCACTGGCTTGCCCGCGGTAGCAGGCGATACCCAGAGCGTCTTATGTCCAACTACATCCATGATCAACGTATAAGGGGGGGAGAAGGACATGTGGGAACCGCCTACGATTTCACTGTTGAGCGAAACAGGGTTGCCGCCCTTGAGAGACACTTGGTAGGTCTGTGGCTTTCCACCACAAGGGCACCGGAAGATTACATCTTCGCCGTCACGCGACCAGCGCAGGAAATGTCCTGCGACTCCGATCTTTGCCAGTTGACGTTGAAGGCTACCGTCAGAATTCATCACCCAGACTTCCAACCTTCCACTGCGGTCGGATTGGAACGTAATGTTGGCGCCATCCGGCGAAAAGAAGGGATTGATGTCGAGAGCTGGGTCTGAAGTCAACTGCTTCAGGGAGTTCGTTGCGAGGTTAACCAGCCAAATATTCGCGTTTCCAGCCCGCGAAGAGAAGAACACAAGCCGTTTGCCGTCCGGTGACCATTGAGGCTGGAAATCGCCACCCGGCCCGTTTGTAATTTGCCGATTCGAGCTGTCCAGCAACGAATGAACGTAGATGTTCATTTCGCCGGATCGATCTGAATTGAATGCGATTTGTGTGCCATCGGGCGACCATGCACCCCGGCTGTCTTCGCGTGTACTGGCCAAAACCTCCTCTGGATTGCCAGTGGGCAGGCCGCTGTGGGGGGAGACTGGCAGACGCCACAGGTCGGCGTTCTGCCGCATTATGGAAAATGCCAACTGCTTACCGCTTGCGGACATCGCCAGTTGCACGTCTTGGCCGGAGCCCATCGTCACCTGCTGAAGAGCGCCGGTGGGCTGACCTGTTCCCGAGACTCCGATCCGCCAAATGTTCAGCCCGCCACCCCGGTCGGACGAGAAGTAAATGTATTTCTCTGATCCGGACCAGACAGGATTGAGATCATGGAACCGCCCGTCGGTGAGTGTGGTTATGGCGCGGGTTGCGACATTTACGACCTTAATGCTGAACTTCGTCCGCTCAAGATTCTGAAAAACAACGTTTTTCCCGTCCGGAGACCAGTTCGGTTTCAAGTGGCCCACCGCTTCGGAACTGTCTGACGTGATCTGCTGAGGGTTATGTCCCTGCGCATCTACGACCCATATACGGCGCGGGCCCGCCCAGGAAGCATCCACAGCGATCACTCTTCCATCTGGAGAGAACGATGGATCGAAGGCATTGTCCAAAAACTTTTCCTCCTTGCCCGAGGCGAGGTCCTTTCTCCAAACGTCCCCACCGTCGTATTGACCGAATACATCGCCCGGCTCTAGTTTCCCGCGAGGCTGGTTGGAGCGAACGAATAGAATGCCTTGACCATCAGGCGTCCACCTTGATTGGATGTCGTCCGAGTTCCCGAAGGTCAACTGCTGCGGTTCTCCCTGGAGCGGCTTAACAAAAACCTTCTTGAAACCGTTTATCTCCTGGCTGTAAGCGATGCGATTTCCATCGGGCGTCCAGGCTGGAAACTCATGCAGGCCTTCCGTAGTCGTAAGCTGCACCAGTTTGGCCGAGGTGAGCGAATGCGCGGAGTTTCCGCTGAACTGGTGGCTGAGAAAGTAGCCGATTCCAAGGACCGCGAGGATGGAGACAAGTGTCCACAGTGGAGCCCAGCGTCGCCTAGGCTGCGGCATAATGTCTGGCGTTCTGGCCACAGCGCTTGATTCGATCTCGCGCCTCAGCCGTTTGAGATCGGCGTTCAGTTCAGCGGCACTTTGGCAGCGCAATTCGCGGTTCTTTTCTAGTGCCTTGCTGATGATCTCTTCCAACTTGGACGGGACTTCGGGGTTAATCCGCACAGGCGCGACGGGAGCGCGATTCAGTATGGCGTCAAAGATTACGCCTGACGTGGCGCCAGAGAAGGCCTGATGACCCGTGGCCATCTCGTAGAGCACGATGCCAAAGGAAAACAGATCGGTGCGCGCGTCCAACTCTTCGCCTCGAACCTGCTCGGGTGACATGTATGCTACGGTGCCGAGGATAGAGCCGGGACTGGTGAGGAATTCTCCCGGCTCGACCGTGGGCAATGCTGACACCAGCGCTTCCGGCGCGCGTTTTGGACTGGTTGCCAGCTTGGCCAGCCCAAAATCGAGTACTTTGGCTTGCCTGCGGTCGGTAATAAAAATATTGTGCGGTTTGATGTCGCGATGCACGATCCCCTTGGAATGAGCCGCATCCAGCGCATCGGTAATTTGAATTCCTAGTTCCAGCAATTCGTCAGTATGAAATGGCTTGCTGCCAATTCGGTGTTTGAGGGTCTGTCCCTCCAGCAGCTCCATGGCGATGAAATGCTGGCCCTGGTGTTCGTCAATGTCGTAAATGGTGCAGATGTTCGGATGGTTCAGAGCCGAAGCGGCGCGGGCTTCGCGCTGAAAGCGCTCCACGGCGTGAGCGTCCCTGGAAAGTTCTTCCGGCAGAAACTTCAAGGCGACTAGGCGACCGAGCTTGGTGTCTTCCGCCTTGTAGACGACACCCATCCCGCCTCCGCCCAGTTTCTCCAGGACGCGATAATGTAAAATCGTTGTGCCGATCATAGAAAAGGGAACCGTTGGTGGAATGCTATTGAACTTTACATAACGCAGTGACAGCAGCCCTGCACTGGAGGCGCTCGGAAAGGGCTTGCCGCCGGGACGGAGTGTCACTTGGTTATGTAGCACTCATTAGTATGGGCACTGGTCCTTTTCAATGAAAACCGGCAGTTGGGCTTTTAATTGACCTAGCTCATTGTAAGCAGAATCGCTGCGGCTGCTCTCTTCATCGTCTTCAGGCTCCTTTCGCTAGTAAGTTAACTCAAAAACGGTCTCGTCGGCCAAGTATCCACGGCGCTTCAGTTCCTGCCGGGCAGGACGCTGAAACCGCTCCAGGCTGGCCACGACGTCGAGCCGGGTCACGAGCATCACCGCGCGGGCGATGGTGCAATTTCTCAACGAACTCTTCATCCGGGCGGGGATTCTGGCCCGTCACTTCGGGTCCGTGCCTGGTTTGAAAACCTTTTTCTGGACTTAAGGTCATCCGCAATGCCGCGTAGGTCATGGCGAGGAAGGTGTCGAGCACGGACTCTGGCTCCTCGGATTTGAGTCCGTTCGAGGAAGCCGTCGTTGTGACTGGAATCGAACGCGCCAAATGTTGTTGGAGACCCCGCGGAGGCTGTACACTAGACGGACTTCAAATGAATAGGAGGTGTGGAAAATGCGACCCAGAAAATTCTTGCCACTAATGATGTTTCTAATAACAACCATTCCCTGTAGCGCACAAACTGTATCGGGCTCTGCTAAGGACGAGGCAGCAATCCGTGAAGTCCTGACGCAATTCGAGCAGGCTTTTGAGAAACGCGACGCCAGGATTTACGCGATGAACTTTGCTGAAGACGCGGATTGGGAGAATGCCTTTGGCAGCCGCGAGAAGGGGCGTGTGAATATCGAGAAACGGCTCACAGGTGTTTACCAGATGTTCCAGCAAGCCAACCAAACAATAAAAGAAATACGTATTCGCTTCGTCACGCCTGGTGTAGCTGTGGCGGATGTTGATAGGGAGATAGCCGGTCAGGTCAGTGCGGCAGGCGATAGAAACCTCCCGCCTAGAAGAGTCCGCACGACGCACGTTTTTAGGAAAGAGAAGGGTAAATGGCAGGTCGTGGTCTTTCGCGTGACTGATTTGCGCAACCCTCAAGAGGTGCAGTGAATCGGGACGAGTCTCACTATTGCGTCCGGGCCGCCGGCGAATGTGCAAAGGCTCACCTTCAGTCAAGCATGGGATGGACACCTCCATTGGTGACCACGAAATGGTCTCTGTTGGGAAAGAGCGTCACAGAAGGAGCCAGAATGTTTAGACCAAAAGGAACAATGTTCTTCTTGCTGCTCGTCGCGTTGATGATCATCGCCCCGCTGGTTTACGCTCAAGAGGTTCAGCGAACAGTAATTCGACAGGTTTGGGCTGGGGATAACGTTGAGGGCACAGTTTCCTCCGATGGGCTACTCCTTTCCTGGATCGACGACGACACCGACAACGTCAACGTCGTAAATCTTAAGACCGGCCAGAGCCACCGCCTCACCGACGAGGCTGCTGGGCCCGGCGGTGCACTTTATTCCATAATTTCTCCTGACGGGAAACAGGTCGCATACTCCTGGATCAATAAAGATCACTCGTGTGATCTGCGCATCATCGGGGCCGATGGCTCCAGACAGCGTGTTCTCTATCAGAATGAGGAGGTGAGTCAGATCCGCCCCCGGGAGTGGTCCCCGCGAAGGCAACAGGTTCTCGCGACATTTTGGATGAAAGGGGGAACCTACAAGGTGGTCCTGATTTCCCTGCTGGACGGCTCCACCCGAGTGCTCAAGACGTTTGGCTGGCGGCGCCTTTATGGCGAAAATAAAATGAGTTTTTCACCAGACGGGCGCTACATCGCTTATGACTCTCGGCAGGAGGAAAGTTCGCTTCATCGAAACATCTTTGTACTGCCGGCCGATGGTGGTCGGGAAGTTCCTCTGATTACAACTCCGGCCAATAACCGCCTGCTTGGCTGGACGCCAGATGGCAAGTGGGTCCTCTTTGCGAGCGATCGTACCGGCACATGGGATCTTTGGCTGGTAGGCGTCGGCGATGGAAAACCCAAGGGGCTTGCTAAACTGATCAAGCGGGACATAGGACCCAGCAAGAACGCCATAGGTTTTACTCGCGAGGGTTCCTACTACTACACCGTTTACGGCGGGGTGAATGATGTTTACCTCGCCACGCTCGACCCGGTAAGGGGGAAAATCTACGAAAGTAAGAAGCTGGTTAGTCGCGTCGGCTTCAACACATCCGTCGAATGGTCGCCCGACGGGCACTATCTAGCCTACGCATCAGGCGCTGGTGGGGAGCATGATCCGTTTGTCTTAGGGATTCGCTCCATCGAAACTGGCAAGGAACGCCGGCTCCGACTGAACAAGATGACGAGATTCGGAGGACACTCTTTCCAACCTCATTGGTCACCGGACGGCCGCTTCCTTCTTGCTCAGGGTAGGAACAGCGACTACATGGGTCCCGGGAGAGATAGCCAGGGCCTCTACCGCATCGATGCTCAAACGGGCAAAATCGCTCTCCTTGTGCAGACTCAGACCATATGCCCCCCGGACTGTATCGAGTGGCCGGTGTGGACTCGGAACGGCAAGGTCATTTTTACACGATGGATCTCCAGGCCCCGAAGCATCGTAGCGAGGGACTTCGAAACAGGCCGCGAGACAGAACTCTTGCGTGCCGTTTCTCCCGCGGAGCTCTCCCACTTGACGGTTTCGGCGGACGGTCAGTGGTTGGCGTTTATATGGTGGGACCAGAATGGAGGCAAAACAGTGCTGAAGGTCATGCCGGCTTCCGGCGGTGAAGCCCGCGAAATATTTAAGCTGCCCGCACCGGCATTGGCGGATTACGCGCAACCACTTTTTGCGCTTGCCTGGACATACGACTCGCGCCACATGATCTTTGCCTTCGCATCCAGTAGCCCCGATACGAGGCAAACATTCGAACTATGGCGAATCTCTGCCGAAGGCGGAAAACCGGAGCACATTGGGTTGGCAATGGAAGGACTGCTGCCATATGGCCTCAGTGTTCATCCCGACGGCAGACGCATCGCCTTCACGGCCGGGACGCCTACTCGCGAGGAAGTCTGGGTGATAGAGAATTTCCTGCCACGGTCAGACCCAGCCGGTGAATTAAGAAGGTCAAGATGAAGCGAGCTTTGCTTCTCATTACTTTGTCGTGCTTGGCGGTCTCAATCGTCACGGCTCAAGTGAACGTCAACCGAAATCCACAGGCCCACAAAGTAGCCGAGATTTATAACGAGGGCTCTATGCGGGGCTTTTTCTCTACTTCAAAATCTCCCGCAGTTCCCTTCCAGCCACATTCTCCATCCGTAGATTGAGCAGCTTTGCCAGTGTCGGGGCGACATCAGTATTTTCGATACGCTCGAGCCTTGCCCCGGGCCGAATGCCCCAGCCCCACGCCACAAAGATGCCGTCCATCTCGGGATCGCTGCTGGGATAGCCGTGGCTTCCCGGCGTCGTACCGGCCGGGACGGGGCCGGCAACTTCTCCCTCGTGGCTTGCACTGAAGCTATACCCGTCGCGGGCCACCAGCACCAGGTCCGCCATCTGGGTATTCTCCTCGGGAGTCGGAAGACCTCGAGAAGCATAGTCCGCCGGTTCCCAGATCTGTTCGACTCCTTCGACCGGTCCGAACAGTTCCTTCAGCCGCGGCACAAGCCGCTGGCGATTGACCGGGTCGGTGACGTACACCATGGCCGTGCCGCCTTCGGGAACGACGTATGCATCGCACTCAATCTTGGCGCCTTCGGCCTTGAGCAGTCCCTGGCTGCGCAGCAGTGCATTGGGGCGGATGCTCCGCCGCACTGTCTTAAACCCGTGATCGGAGCTGATGACAATCGTCGCCCGCTCCAGCATCCCGATGCTTTGCAGCGCGTCAAGGACCCTCTGGACGTTGGCGTCGGCATAGGCCAGGGCCGTATAACCGGCGGGCGTTCGCGGCCCGTAGCGATGATGCGTGCCGTCGGTATTCAGCAAATGAAAGATCAATAAATTGGGACGATGCGTTTTGATGATGTGGATGGCCGCGGCGGTCCACTTCTCGTCGCGCCACACCGAGTTGGTCTTGCTGCCATCGTTGAAGCCCGTCAATTCACCTTCGGTCAACAGGCCTGCGGCCACCATTTCACGTCCGACAGCGCCCTTAGGATCGGGCCGCTCGGCGAATTCCCAATGGATCGTCCCTGCGTTTTGTGTCGGGATCCAATCGACCTGGGCCGTCACAAGGCCGGCGCGGTGGGCCAGATCATAGAGAGTCGGCACACGGACCATTTCCGATTTATCGCGCCACGGTTCGACCTTAACCGGGGAGCGCGGATCCGGGCGCGTCAGTAGTCCGTTGAACAGGACACCATGTTTGGCGGGTGCTACTCCCGTGACCAGAGTCGTGTGGTTGGGCCACGTGACTGACGGATTGGCCACCGTCATCCGCCGCGCCCACGCTCCTTCACGAATCATTTTCCAAAGCGTGGGTACAGGCAAGGCGGGATCGTCAAACCCGTAGGCCGGAAAACCGTCCAGCGTTATCAAGATGACGATTCGGTCCTTGGCGGGCGCCGACACGGGCTGCGACAGCAGTACCGTAAAGAGCATCCCTGCCGCCAGCAGCGAAACTGAAATCCATAGTTTAAATTGAGGTTGCATTAGAGCACTCCTTCACCGCAGGGACGCAGCGCGCACAACCGTATGCCGCAGGCCGTATGCCGCAGGCTGGCGGGCGCTCTCTGCGCCGCCTCTGCGTCCTCTGCATTGCCTGTTGGCGAAATCTTGTTATTTCAGCAAGATTTTCGATCCCGCTTCCTTCTTACCGGCCCGCAGCCTTCCGGCCGCGGCTCTGTTGGCGCTCCGTCGCCGGCCTGCGGCATACGGCATACGGCATACGGCCCTGTCACCGCGGAACCGGCGCCCGGCCACGCGCCGCAGGTTGCGGGAACAGCGGCAAACTCTCGTTGCCTTCGGCGTCGACGGCCTGAACCGCAAAGAAGTAATTGTCGATGACAACATTCTTCAACACGACGGAGGTTCTCCCCGCGGCGACCGTCAGACTCTCCTTCGGGTAATAACGCTTCTGCTGCCAGACGGGCGAGTCGGTATCGCGCACAAGAACGTTGTAGCCTGCAACGCTCTTGTCGGCAACCGGCTCACTCCAGCGCAGCGTGGTGTCGTAGGCGACCGCGCCGGAGATCGTCACGTTGCGCAGCGGCGCCGGGGCCAGCGCCAGCGACGCCAGCGCAGCAGCGTTGATGCGCGTGACTTGGGCGACGTATGGGTAGGACACTTTCTCCGGCAAGTCGCCATACTGCACTCCGTTTTCGACACGAACGCGCTGGTGTTGCCGCGTGTAGTTCTCTGTCGCTTCGGTAAATCGCACCGCCGCAGAGCCCGCTTCATGGAACGGTATGTGGTCGCCTCCGCGGCCGAAGCGGTCGCGCCGGTAAATCATGCGGACCTTCATGTTCGGAACGTACGTTTCTCCCTTTTCCTGGATGTAACGGGCCCACTGGCGCGAGGACGAATCGACTTCACTGCCGCTGGCGCGGCGCGCGGCGACCTGAGCCTCGGTCTCGGTTGCCGCAATTCCTTCGGAAAATACCCGCACCGAGCCATTGTCGACGACGCCGTTGCCCCCCTCGATGTTGCCGATGATGTCGTTTGTGATCATGGCCTCGACATTCCAGCTCTTGGCGCGCGCCAGCTCCGCCCAGTGCCGGCTACCGATCAGTCCCATTTCTTCGCCGGCGAAAGCGATAAATACAAGCGTCGCATCGAACTCGTATTGGCTCAAAACGCGGGCCAATTCCAGGACGGCAGCCGTGCCGCTGGCGTCGTCGTTGGCGCCAGGAAGGAAGCTCGAAGGATCGGCCGCCCCGGAAGCCCACGAGTCATAGTGACCGCCGACGACCAGCATGCGGTCCGGCTGGCGTCCCGGCAGCGTCGCCACGACGTTGATGTAGTGGATGACGGAGTTGTTCGCCCGCACCGTGGCCTGGTCAAACTCGTCCAACTCAACTTTCAAACGGCCGTTGGATGCTGCGGCGTACTGGTCAAAACGCGCACGAATCCATCGCGCCGCCGCACCGGCGCCGCGCGCCGGATCGTCCTGCGCCGACGCACTGTGCCGGGTGTGGAAGCCAACCAGCGCTTCCACGGTTTGCTGAATAGGAGCTGGCGAGATCTCCGCGACGATTGTCTCAATCAGTGGATTGCGCCGGACCGTCAGGTTCCCGGCCAGCGAGGCAAATGACGCTGCGGCGGCGGCGGCGAGCAACACAAGGCCACTGGCTAAAGCCTGCCGCGCTATTTTCATCGCACGCTCCTTACTGAATTTCCGCGGCACGGGTCAGAATCGCGTTGGCGCGGCCCAGGGCGGCCACCACGGCCGCCAATTGCTGGCCAGCCAGTTGCCCGTTGCCCGCGTCGATGGCCTCGGAAATTCCCGGCAGCGGTTTGGACGCGTAGCCTGAGTAGAAGCCGGGGGCATAAATCGAATGGCGGTACCACGGCCGGCCGGGCAATCCCTTTTCGAGCAGCAGCGCGCGTTCCACCTGCATCAAGCGGGCGTTCAGCGCAGAAGCTTGCGCAGGAATGGAGACCGTCGCCTTTCGGACCGTCATTCCCAACTGCTGCATTCTGCGCGCCTCGTCCTTCAACTTGCTCCAGTCCAACTCGATCTTCTTGGCGACGCCGGCCTTTTCCACTTTCTCGGCATGCTCCAGGATTTCGCGGCCATAGGTTTCATAGTCAAACGGCAGAACGTCGGCGTTGGCCAGCCGCCACCCCAGGACGCTCCACAACCGCGCCATGGCGGGATGATACTGCCAAAGCGGGTCGCCGAAGCGCGCCATCCAATAGTGGCTGTCGTAGATGGAGTGATAGACGCCATAGGGACCGCTGAAGCTCATGGAAAGCGACGGAACCCCGATGTGGTCGAGAAATACCGTGTAGTCCGACCCCGATCCCAGATCGCCGACTTGCGCACTGCGCTGGCGCGCCATTCCATCCTCGGCGGCCGCATTGCCGGGCGGCGCACCCTCCCGGCCTGATTGCCAGATCTCATAGACGGATTTCCCCGAGGCGGGATCCGTTACGGCGCGGCTCGCTTCGCGCAGAAATTCCTTGAGCGACGGAACGGCCTGCGCTTCCATCTCTTTGCCCGTAACGGCGACATCCACATTGAGATAGGCGACGGCCTGCTGGGACAGCATCTCTTTGAATTCTTCACCCCACTCGGTCGAACCAATCAAACCGTATTCCTCGCCATCCCAACCCGCCAGGATGATCGTCCGGCGCGGCCGGATTCCCTGCTGCAAAAGTTTTCCGAAGGCGCGCGCTGTTTCCAGCAACGCTACCGTTCCGCTGTTGGGATCGACGGCGCCATACGTCCAGGCATCCAGATGATTGCCCAAAATGACGACACGATCGGGTTCCTCCGAACCGCGCAGCGTGGCGATCACGTTCCAGATCGGTCGAACCTGGTAGTCCATTTCCAGCTTCATCCGGATGCGGGCCGGACCAGGGCCGATGTGGTAGGTCAAGGGCAGCCCGCCCTGCCAGCCCTGCGGCACGACCGGTCCGGCCAGTACGCGAAGGATCTGTTCGGCGTTGCGATAGGAAATCGGATGCGTGGGGACTTTTGTGAGATTCTGGATCTGGTCGGGTTTCACTCTGGTGGCTGTGGCAGTCGAAGCGTAGCCGGGAGTTTGAGGATCGCCCGGATACACAAACAGATACTGGACGCTGCCGCGCTGCACGCCTGAGGGCGGGCGGTACGGGCCTTTGGGGAAAACATCGCCGGCCATGTACCCGTCGTCGCGCGGGTCCGAGTAGATCAGCAGTCCGGCGGCGCCGTTTTCTTCGGCCACGCGCGCCTTGACGCCGCGAAAGCTCGATCCGTAGCGGACCAGCACGATCTTTCCACGCACGTCAATGCCGAGCTTCTTCAACTGTTCGTAATCTTCAGGCAGACCATAGTTAGCGTAAACAACGTCGGCCTCGGCCTGGCCGGATGGAGAGTACCCGTTAAACGGCATGATCACACGCGCGTCGTAGGAGTCTTTGTCCTCGGGGTAGCCGTCTTCCGTGTTGGGAAGTTGCTTCTCCTCGGGCGCGACCAACCGCAGATCAACGGAACGAGGATACGGTAAGTAGACCGGATACTCCCGGATCTCGGCCTCCAGTCCGAACGATCGAAATTGCTCCAATACGAACTCGGCGACCTTGCGCTGTTGAGGGTCGCCGGCGATGTGCGGTTCCTCGGTCAGCCGGCGATGCAGCGCCTCGCTGCGCGTCGATTCGGGAACGGCCAACAGAACCTTCTCTTGTTCGGCCTGTTTTTTCCAACGCTCTTGGCTGAAGCCCGTTGCCCGTTGGCCAAAAGCCGATCCACCAACCAACAGGAGCGACAGGCAAAAGGAAATGCACGATTTCATAGGAGGGCGATTATATCCGATTGGAGTGATCAGATCCGCGCGAGTAAGCCCGGATTATTCATCCATTCACCGCAGAGGCCCAGCTCGGCAATGCCGCAACCAAAAAGTCGGCAGTCGACAGCGGGCAGCGTAATGCAGACGACGCAGCGCGTATTGCAAGGAAAAAGGAAACGCAGTCACGAATTACACGAATGAACCCGAATGACCCGAACGCTCCTTAGGTCGATCGTACCCGGTTGGCAACACCCCTTTTGAACCAGAGAGCAAATCCCGATCAGCGGATTTCGGGTTCATTCGTTTCATTCGTGTAATTCGTGACTGCCTTTCCTTTCCTTTCAATCATTCAACCATAACCATCGCAGTGGGCGAGGTAAAGTCGACGTTGCCATTAGAGAAAACACGGGACTGAGCACTTGCTTCTCTGTAAGAAAAATTGTTACAATCTAATACACAATATGAGCACGCGGCAGACAATAACCATCTCGCTCCCGACTGAGATGCTGGAAGCGGTTGATAAGGTCATGAAGGCCGAGCACCGCACCCGGTCTGAGTTAGTGAGGGAAGCCCTCCGCGCCTATATGACTTCCATGCGCTTCCCAGTGGTGTCCGCTTCTCCCGGTGAACTTCGCGCGATCCGCCGGGGCCGGGCCGAGCACAAAAAGGGCGACTATCTGACGCTCGACGAACTCCTCCATGACATGGGATCTACACGTCGTCCGGTCCGCAGAAAAAGGGCTTAGGCGCATTCCAGCCAAAGACCGGGAACGAGTTGTTGCTGCCCTCCAAGACATGCGCCAGAGTCCGTTCCGAGGAGACATCCAGTGGCTCAAAGGTCAGGATGTGGCCTTTCGGCGACGCGTTGGGAACTGGCGAATTCTTTTCGATGTCTACCCTGACGAGCACCTCATCATAGTAACCGCCATCCTTAGGCGATCCTCTACTACTTACTAGTCCGGATTATTTACTAGTCCGGATTATTCACAAAATGAAAAACCTAGTCACGAATTTCACGAATGATCACGAATCCATGAACGGCTTTTGAGCCTTGGGCCGGGCTTGCAATCTCAACAAGTTGTCTTGGCCACCCCACTGGGATTCGGAAACTCGATTCTTGTATCGGATCTGAAAAGTGTCGTACTCGACGACGACCAGCGAACGCCGCAGCGCTGGTTTAACACGGCCGCTTTCGAGCGTACGACCGCCCGGCGAAAACAGTCGAGACCCGCTTCGCCCGGACCCGCGGTTTGCTGCCCTGATCCGGCATATCGGTCTTCCATAACCATCCAGTGAATTATTTGCCCCTATGCCGCGCTTAATTCTTGACGGGGCCCAGGTAGCGATCGAGCCAATCCAGCGTCCACCTGATGCTTTCATTTCCGCGGATGGCATGGCCGGCGTCGAACAGCACGTGGCGCTTATCTTTCTCCGGGGTGCTGAACAGGCGAAACATGGGAACCTGTGAGGTCTCCGGCGGAAAGAAAAAATCGTATCGGCCATTCAGCATCAACACCGGGATTTTCACGCGCGGCGCAAAATTGATCTGATCGACCTCAGGCAGAGTCTTTTGTTGAAAGAATCCGCCGGCCACAAGCACAGCAGTCTGCAACCGCTTCTCCAGGGCCGGAATGATGGCCCCCATCACACCTCCCCAACTTACCCCGTAGTAAGCGAGCTTGCCTGTATCGATCTCTTTGCGAGTTTCCAGATAATCAACGGTCCTTGCGAAGTCCTGGTACCACTGAATCACATGGGCCCTGAAAGAACTGGTGGTATTGGGCCGGTCCGTCAGCAGGCCGTCACGGCGTTCATAGGTGCTCTTGTACACGGGGTAAACAACGGCCCGCCCGCTGCGCATGATGAAATCGATGTTTCCGATTCCTATGTCCGACAGGTTCCGGCTCGATCCCTGCCGGAGAGCGCTGGAGGGTGGGAAATAGACCACGGTTTGGTAGGGCGGGGCGGACTTTCGAGGAAGGAACAGGTAAGCAATCACCCGCTCATTGCCATAAGCCGCACGGAAGATTACTTTCTCCTTGCGCCAGTCTGGGGAACTCTCGTCGACTGAGTCAACGGCAGCATTGAGATCGGTCTTGTCGTAGGAATAAAAGCTGCGAAAAACCCGGAACATCTCGTCGGGAACGGGCTTCTCCCTGGAACGATCGCGGGAGGAAACTTCAATCGGTCCGGAAATCGCCGAAGTGGCGGCGCTCGCAGAGGTGTATTTCACACAGCGAATCCCGTAGCTCGGCAGACGGCCGAGCGCCGGCTGCGCCTCCGGATCGTGAAACATATAGGTGGGTTCGCCGAAGGCGCCGCCCAGGATGTACCGCTTCTCGCTGGCTTTATCGCTCGCGTTCCAGTACCATTCCTTCCCATTGCCGATCGTATTAAAGGTTC
>JBPCNK010000288.1:0-6004 GCA_051001345.1 Acidobacteriota bacterium
CCCGCCGGATTGCTCCGACTCACGCTATCCTTGGTTACATGTCGAACAGGCAATTACATGATGTGGTCCTTTCACCACACTAGATCAGCCAGGCTTTTCCTGGCGTACCGAACGAAGTGAGCGGTGAGATTGACCCTCGTGCCAAGGACCCGTTGGTCGCCAGCTCCCTGAAGAACTGGTCCTTCACTGCAGAGACACGCGCGGCAAAGCCGCAACCGTATGCCGTATGCCGCAGGCCGACGACGGAGCACCAACAGAGCCGCGACCGTGAGGGAGCGGGCCGGCAGATTGAAGGCATCATCGAGAATCGTCGCGAAATGCGAAGGTTTCACTCGTTAATACTGCAGAGGGCGCAGAGGTTGCGCAGAGTAAGCGCGGATGGACACGGATTAAACGGATTGTGCAGATTGGATTTGAGCGTACTCGTCGGCGCCAACCTATTGCAGTTAATCCGTGTTAATCCGTGTTTATCCGGTTAATCCGCGCTAACTGATCATGCGATTATGCCGCAAGCACGATATCGCTCACAAAAGTTATCGGAACGAGTTCGTCATGAATAGCCCGCGCGCTCTGCGCTCCTTATAGCATCTGTGCCATGAAAATAGGGGTCAGGCTTCAGGGTGAGGGATCAGGACGTGATCGTGCTCATTGACGTGCTCGTGGCCGTCATCGATTTACCCGTACCCTTCCGGGTACGGCACTGACATCGGCGGCGCCTCCCAGCGCTGCGTTTCTACCGCGTCGCCACCAGACTGATCGAGACAAGGGCAAACGCGTCCGTTTTGTGTGCGTCGTATTCGACTTCCTTGACAACCTCGATCTCTGAAAAGCCGGCTTGGCGCAGCTTGTCCAGATAGACTTCCTTTTCCAGCGCGCCGGAAATGCAGCCCGCCCACAACTCGGCATCGCGGCGCATTGCGTCGCTGGCCGGTCCGCGCGTGACGATGTCAGAGATTTGGAAACGTCCGCCGGGCCGCAGCACCCGGTAGATCTCCCGGAAAACCTGGTCCTTATCCGGAGAAAGATTGATGACGCAATTGGACAAGATCAAATCCACCGAGCCATCCTCGACCGGCAATGCCTCAATCTGGCCCAGACGAAATTCGACATTGGAGATCCCTTCGCGTGCCGCATTTTTCCGGGCCTTGTCGATCATTTCCTCGGTCATGTCGACACCGATGACGCGGCCGTTCGGTCCGACCTTGCGGGCAGCCAGAAACACATCAATTCCGGCGCCTGACCCAAGATCGAGCACGGTCATGCCCGGTTCAATGGGGGCCAGTGCTGTCGGGTTTCCGCAGCCGAGGCCGAGGTCGGCCCCCTTGGGGATCGACTGCACCTGGTCGGAGCTGTATCCGCGAATCTGTTGAAACTCAACGATCTCGGAACTGCTATTGCAACAACCGCCGCCTGCGGCTGCCTGGCGGTACCTGGCTTTGACTGCTTCCTGGATGTCCTTGGAATTTTCCATAACTGCCTCCCGTATCGTAGATGAAGATAAGTGGCCCCTCTGCTGTAGGGCCGCTCGCTTACGCGCTCGGCACCGCCGCACGCGGTCCTGTAATGGCCACGGCTCCGACAGTTTCTATGCCTGTTTCATAAGAAGGGCTTCAAAAAAAATCAGAATTGGGGTACATAAGGCTGAATTCCCGGACTCGATCCATTCATTTAGGAGACGCGATGAAGACTCGCATTCTGGTCGTGGTAGTTTTTTCTCTCTTCGGTGGTGCGTCGGCGCCGGCCGTAGATATCCGCGATACGCTACTGCTCAGCCAGCCGGCGGTCAGCAGCACGAATATCGCCTTTGTCTACGCCGCCGACCTGTGGGTCGCAAGTCCGGACGGCAGCGCTGTCCGGCGGCTGACCAGCGACAGCGGTGTCGAGTCCGACCCGGCCTTTTCTCCAGACGGCCGCCTGGTCGCATTCAGCGCCCAGTATGAAGGCAACACCGATGTCTATATCGTTCCGGTCGAAGGCGGTGTACCGACGCGTCTGACCTGGCATCCCGGTCCCGACGTTGTCCAGGATTTCACGCCGGACGGGAAGGCTGTACTGTTCCGGTCATCGCGGGCAGTTTTCACCGGCAATCATGCGCAGCTGTTTACTGTGCCTACCGGTGGAGGTTTCCCGCAGGCCATTCAGATTCCCTACGCCTCGGCGGGCGTCTATTCCCCCGATGGCAGCCGCATCGCCTACAATCCGCTCTACCAGGCTTTCACTCAGTGGAAAAACTACCGGGGCGGGACGGTTTCAACTATCTCTCTCTACCGCATCAGCGATCATTCCATTGAGAAAGTGCTCCAGCCAGCGGGACGCTGCAACGACACCGATCCGATGTGGATTGGCGAGCGGGTCTATTTTCGATCCGATCGCAACGGCGAATTCAATCTTTATTCGTACGATCTGAAGACAAAAGCAATCGAGCAGCACACCCGGCACAATGACTTTCCGGTGCTGAATGCCTCGGCTGGCGGCGGCAAGATTATTTATGAGCGTGGGGGGGCGCTGCATGTCTTTGACACGGCGCGCAAGCAGGACTCCAGGCTCGCCGTCGGAGTGGCCGCCGATTTGAATGAGACACGCCCGCGCTTCGCCAAAGGAGCGCGCTTCATCCGCGGCGTCTCGCTCTCGCCCACGGGCGCACGCGCGGTTTTTGATTTCCGCGGAGAAATCGTCACGGTGCCGGCCGAAAAGGGCGACACGCGCAATCTCACCAATACGACCGCCATCCACGAACGCGATCCGATGTGGTCCCCGGATGGAAAATCGATCGCATACTTTTCCGACGAGTCGGGAGAGTACGAACTGCACGTTCGAGATCAGGAAGGCAAGGGCGATGTCCGCAAGTTCAAGCCGCCCGGCGCCGGGTTCTATGAGACTCCGGTCTGGTCGCCGGACAGCCATAAAATCGCCTATATCGACAACTCCCGGACGCTGTTCTGGATCGAAATCGCTTCGGGAGTCTCCAAGAAAATCGGCGCGGAGTTCCTCTATAGTCCGAGCCGACCCCGCAATACTCAATATGCCTGGTCACCCGATTCGAAGTGGCTCGCCTATACGCTCAACACCGCCGCCTACATCCAGACTGTCTATACCTATTCGATTGAAAGCGACAAGTCCGAAGCTGTCACCGATGGCCTCAGTGAAGTGAGCGATCCGGTCTTTGACAAGAGTGGAAAGTATATTTATTTCTTTTCTTCCACCGATGCCGGGCCGGTCAAAGACTGGTTTGCGATGTCCAACGCAGACATGCGCCTGACTCGCTCGCTGTATCTGGCGGTGCTGCGTAGCGATCTTCCTTCTCCCTTGGTAAAGGAAAGCGACGAGGAGAAAGGGGTTCAGGCAGAAGACAAACCGCGCGAGACTCCTCCGAAAACTACAGAGCCATTCCGGATCGATTTGGAGGGTCTGTCTCAGCGCATCGTGGCCATTCCGATCAACACCGGGTCCTATTCAAATCTTCAGGCCGGCGCCACCGGGCAAATTTACTATCTGGAAAACCCTCCTCCTTCTAGTGCTCCCGGACCGCCCGCCGGCGGCTCGCTGCACCGCTATGACCTGAACACCCGCAAGGATGAGACGCTGCTGGCCGACGTCAACGACTACCAGATTTCGGGCGATACCAAAAAAGTGCTCTACCGCTCTAAGGGCGCCTGGCACATCGCCGGAACCAAGGAGAAGATCCAGCCCGGCCAGGGCAAGCTCAATACCGATGGGATCGAAGTTCGCGTGGACCCGCGGGCCGAATGGAAACAGATATTCGATGAAGCCTGGCGCATCAACCGCGATTACTTTTACGCGCCCAATATGCACGGTGTCAATTGGCCCGCCATGCGGACCAAGTACTCGGCGCTTCTCCCGCACCTGGCTACTCGCCAGGATCTCAACCGCGTCATCCAGTGGATGTCCAGTGAACTCAGTGTCGGCCATCACCGCGTCGGCGGCGGCGACAGCGTGGGCGAACCGAAGACCGTTCCGGGAGGGTTGCTAGGCGCGGACTACTCGATCGAAAACGGCCGTTACCGCTTCAAGAAGGTCTATGGCGGATTGAACTGGAATCCCGAGTTGCGGGCTCCCTTGACGGAACCGGGAGTCGGCGTTCGTGCCGGAGAATATCTGCTGTCGGTCGGCGGAAAAGATCTGCGCCCTCCAGCCAATCTGTACAGCCTGTTTGAAAACACCTCCGGGAAGATTGTGGAGGTTACCGTCGGACCCAATCCCGACGGCTCGGGCGCTCGGACCGTCTCGGTGGTGCCCATTCCGAGCGAGTCGGCGCTGCGCAACCGCGACTGGGTCGAGGGCAACCTTCGGAAAGTCGACAAAGCCACGGGCGGGCGCGTCGCTTATGTGTACGTCCCCAACACCGCCGGTCTGGGTCACACCTATTTCAAACGCTACTTCTTTCCGCAGTCGCATAAAGAAGCCATCATCGTCGACGAGCGTTTCAACGGCGGCGGACAGGTGGCCGACTACTATATCGACATGTTGCGCCGCCCGCTGGTCAGCTACTGGCACATGCGTTACGGCGCCGAACTGAAAACTCCGACTGCGTCCATCCAGGGGCCCAAGGTCATGCTGATCGACGAAACAGCAGGATCGGGCGGCGACCTGTTGCCCTGGATGTTCCGCAAGTTCAAACTGGGCCCGCTGGTCGGAAAGCGAACGTGGGGAGGGCTGGTCGGCACGCTGGGATTTCCAGTGCTGATGGACGGCGGCGGCGTTACGGCCCCCAACCTTGCATTCTGGACCGAGGAAGGCTGGATCGTCGAAAACGTCGGTGTGCCTCCTGACATCGAGGTCGAGCAAACTCCCGCCGACGTCATCGCCGGACGTGATCCGCAATTGGAGAAGGCGATCGAGGTCATCCTGGCGGAGTTGAAGAAGAGTCCGCAAGCGATGCCCAAGCTGCCGCCCTTTCCCGTTCGCGCCCGGAGCAACCCATGATGGCGCGGGCGTCGGGCATCGCGGTCTTGCTGTTGGCGGTTTTGCTGCTGTACAGCGGGGCCGAGGTTGGCGCGCTGCAGAGCACGATGAAAGTCCTGCGTGAGACGGACCCCGGTACCGACATTGACGACGCATGGGCGATCGCCTTTACGATCGCTCACGCCGGTTTTGAACCTCTGGGCATCACCGTCACCGACGCCGACACACCGGCACGCGCCCGGCTAGCCTGTAAACTTCTGCACCTGACTGGAAAAAACATCCCGGTCGCCGTCGGACGACAGACGCCTACTCCGGCCGGCCGCGTCGATCACCAGTTCTCCTGGGCCGAAGACTTCACTGCCAAGCGGCCAGTCAAAAAACCGGCCGCCGATTTCATCGTCGAGATAGTCAAACGATACCCGGGCGAAGTGACATTGATTGCCGTCGGACCGCTGCAAAACATCGCCGATGCTCTGCGCCGGGAACCCCAGCTCGGCCGTTATGTCAAGCGCGTGGTCTTGATGAGCGGGTGCATCTACGGAACCGCCGATCGGCCGACGCCGAGAGCGGAGTGGAATGTGGTGGCCTCAACCGCCGACTCACAACTGGTCTACGCTGCGGGACTGCCGCTGACAATTGTTCCGCTGGACGCTACGACGCTGGTGCTTCTGTCGGACGAGGAACGCGAACAAGTTCGCCGGTACAGCTCGCCCTTGACCCACGCTTTGGAGGCGCTCTACCGGCTCTGGCTGTCGGGACCGCGCGCGCGCATGACACTGCACGATCAATTGGCGGTGGCTGAAGCGGCTTCGCCCGGAACCTATTTTTCGAAGAAAGAAATTTTGCCGATCATCGTCGATGACGAAGGTTTCACACGCATCGACAAGATCAAAGGCAAGCCGGTGGAGGTTTGTCTGGAACCGAAACGGGAGGAGTTTATGAAGTACTACATCTCGCGGCTGGTGGGCCAGAGGTTGGGAATGTAGGGGCAGGGGTGGGGGGTTAGGGGTTAGGGGTTATGGGTTAGTGGTTATGGGTTAGAACGTAATCGTGCACGTTGACGTGCTCGTGCACGTGCACG